>NZ_CP004078.1:665000-975000 GCF_000612505.1 Paenibacillus sabinae T27 | reverse complement strand
GTTAACTTCGGCACCAAGGGTATCGAAACCCCTAACACCTAGCACTCATCGTTTACGGCGTGGACTACCAGGGTATCTAATCCTGTTTGCTCCCCACGCTTTCGCGCCTCAGCGTCAGTTACAGCCCAGAAAGTCGCCTTCGCCACTGGTGTTCCTCCACATCTCTACGCATTTCACCGCTACACGTGGAATTCCACTTTCCTCTTCTGCACTCAAGCTGCCCAGTTTCCAGTGCGACCACAGGTTGAGCCCATGGTTTAAACACCAGACTTAAACAGCCGCCTGCGCGCGCTTTACGCCCAATAATTCCGGACAACGCTTGCCCCCTACGTATTACCGCGGCTGCTGGCACGTAGTTAGCCGGGGCTTTCTTCTCAGGTACCGTCACTTCTTAAGCAGTTACTCTTAAGAACGTTCTTCCCTGGCAACAGAGCTTTACGATCCGAAAACCTTCATCACTCACGCGGCGTTGCTCCGTCAGGCTTTCGCCCATTGCGGAAGATTCCCTACTGCTGCCTCCCGTAGGAGTCTGGGCCGTGTCTCAGTCCCAGTGTGGCCGTTCACCCTCTCAGGTCGGCTACGCATCGTCGCCTTGGTGAGCCGTTACCCCACCAACTAGCTAATGCGCCGCAGGCCCATCCCCTGGTGACAGATTGCTCCGCCTTTCCGCCTTCCGGTATGCACCAGAAGGTCTTATCCGGTATTAGCTACCGTTTCCGGTAGTTATCCCAGTCCAAGGGGCAGGTTGCCTACGTGTTACTCACCCGTCCGCCGCTAAGTTGATCGAGAGCAAGCTCTCTCACAACTCCGCTCGACTTGCATGTATTAGGCACGCCGCCAGCGTTCGTCCTGAGCCAGGATCAAACTCTCCAAAAAGGTAGAGCCGATAGCTCAATCAAACAAACTGACGAGAATTTCTTCTCATTTAATACTCACTCGTTGTTCAGTTTTCAAAGATCAAACTTCTTTGCCGCCGCTC
The DNA here is from genome assembly GCF_000612505.1 of Paenibacillus sabinae T27. Lineage (NCBI taxonomy): Bacteria > Bacillati > Bacillota > Bacilli > Caryophanales > Paenibacillaceae > Paenibacillus > Paenibacillus sabinae. The sequence continues at coordinate 974,021 of NZ_CP004078.1, read as the reverse complement.
AACTTCTCATCAGCAGCAACTTTTATAATATATCATATCCGACCGTTTAATGCAAGCTCTTTTTTTAATTCTTTTTTTGAAGCAGAGCCCGTATTTCTTGGCCGGAATTAGAATATACCATGGACACGAAACTAATGCAAGCATTATTTTAAATATTGTTTCAGGACCTTTAATTACTCCTCCAGCCGAAATCCATAGCTCGTCCAGAACCGCTCTTCCAGCTCCCCATAATATTCTAAAGAGACAATCGGGCGCGCTCCACGCAAAATTTCCCGCATATAGTGTCCCGGCGGGGACATCTCGGGATTTTTGTACACAACCAGGAACGTCACCGCATCCTGCACACTTCCGTCTTCGCACTGGACACTTAGAACCGCCGGTCGATACATTCCGCTGTTCACGCCTTCCCGGAGATACAGGTACTTGTCCAGACATTCAGTCGGTATCCTGTACAGCTTGCCCTCCACTCTGCCCCCGTCCTCCACCAGATCGGCACGGCCGCCATCCTTGGCCCGGTAGGTAAACTGAAGATTGAACCCGTCCGCTACCCCGCGGCCTCTCACATCCACAAACCATTCTGCCGCTCCTGCCAGTGTGATTCTTTCCAAGTCCATGCAGCTACCATAGGCAAAATAAAGCACATGGGAATTCTGCCTTAGCAAATGCAGCTTCCAGTCTCCCTGGGCAATGACGTCATGCTCCCGCTTCATATATACATATACCCATGCTTCCCGTTGTCCGCTGTCCGTCGTCACAGCCGTTCTGATTCGCTCATATTCATTTGCCGGGTTCTCCGGGCCGTAAAAATCCTCGAGCTCATCCAGCCTTGCCAGCATCTCCGCCGATACTTCATACAGCTCGCCCGCCACAACGCCAGAGTCTTCCTGTACTACAGCCGGGTAGCCCCGCCCCGTATCCATTAACACTCCCTGGATCTGCGCCATACGCGCGATCAACCGTGCGCCGCTCATTAAATGATGATTTACCTCACCTTGCCGCAACGTACCGTATACAAAAACAAGTTCCATATCCCTATTTTCCCTTCCTGCCGAATCTATTGTTTCTTGTCTCTCTATCATACCATTTACTAGAAAAAGATTCAGAAGGACCAAAATGACCTACCCGGATCGTTTAAAGCACATGGTTTACAGGTAAACGGGTTACATTAATACCATGCATATCGCCTAAAGGAGGACAACCATGGATAGCACCCATGAATTTGTGGAAAAGCTGCACGACACTCAGAAAAAAGACGAGAAAAACAAGCACCGGGCAAAAGGCAATGAAGGCAGCAAGCTCCAGAACAAGCAGCACAGCACGAACAAATAGCATCCCGCCCATGGCTTAAGCGCCAAAATACGGCAATCACAATTGTAATGGACTTACGTAAAAAGAGGGCCCCGGGCATGGATGACCGGGGCGCTTTTGCTTCATGTATGGTAAGCCGCTTAAAATGCTCGAATGAACCCGGAGAAGGAGCGGTTACCAGGCATCATATTCTCCCGACGCAAACTCGTTCTCCGAAACAACCTTGAAACCTTCCCGCCGCAGCAAAGCGGCCGTTACACCCTCTCCGGGGATTTTATGGCCCGCAAACCGGCCGTCATAAATCATGCTGCTGCCGCAGGAAGGACTGTTTTCTTTTAGTACAATGAGTGTAGCCTGATGCTCCCGCGCGGTTTCCAGCGCTTTATAGGCCCCCGCTATGAAGAGCCCGGTAACATCCTTTCCGGACCGGTCAATGACCTTGGCTCGTCCTTTCAAAACATCTTCACCGGTTCCTCCCACAATCTCGGCCGGCTCGCGCGGCGTGGGACAACCGCCGAACACTTCGGGGCAGACAAGCACAACCTTGTTCTCACGGGCCAATTGCCTAATTTTCTCCTGCACATTATGCGAGCCGTCATACCGGCACTCGACACCGGCAAGGCAAGCACTGACGAGAATCATGGCAGTGCCCTCCTTTTTTAAGATCATATAGATAACAAAAAAGAGCACATCCCCAGCCTAACCGCAGGCCGGAGCTGCTCCTTCACTGTCGGCTCGTCCCTATTTTGGGACTGGCCAAGTTATTTTACCGAAGACCACTTGCTCTCCAGCCACTTGTCGAAGTCTTCGCCCTTCTCGCCTTCATAGGCGTCGTACACGTCGATCCGCATCTTCTTCAGCTTTTCCTTGAACTCTTCATACGTATGGTTCCGGGGAAGGCTTTTCTTGATTCGCAGCAGAATTTTGGTGATGCCTTTGAACAGCTCGGGCTTGTTCTTGGAAGGCGCCGCCACATTCTCGCCGAATGCTTTAAGCTTCAGGTAAGCCGCTTCCTGCACAGTATAGACCGGATCGCTTTCGGCCAGGCGCGTCAGAATATCAATAACCTGCCGGTGAGGGTAATTCCCCAGCTCCTCGACCGCGGACAGACGGGCTCTCCAATCTGCAGAGCGGCCTGCCTCCTTTTTCAATTCCGCGTAATTCTCAGGGAGTCCGCTATCCGCTGTTTCGGCGCTTACTTTCTCAACGTTCATTTCTTCATTACTCAAACGGCACAATTCCCTTCTGTAATCAATGTTGTGATAGGGATATTTTAGCCTAGTCGGGAGCCGGACTCAACATTGACCGTGGAAAGACATATACAGCCTGCTCTCTGGACAACAAAAAAAGGCGGCTACCCATTAAAGGAACAGCCACCCGTCCATGTATGGTCCTTCTCTTAACCGTTCAACCGCTGCCGCAACCTCTACCGCACCTCCACCTTAGCCTTCCGGTAAATCAGTGCCCCGAGGGCGAACGCCGCCGCTCCCCACAGGGTGAGGATGCCGATGCCGCTCCAGAACGCGGCGTTAAACAGGCCGGAGCCGTAAACCATGCCGTCCCGCATGCCTTCGACGAAATAGGTCAGCGGCAGCACCCGGGTGACTGGCTTCAGCCAATCGGGCAGGCTGCTGGTGGAGAAGAAGACGCCGCTGATGAACATCATCAGGAAACTGGTGATGTTCGCCACACCCATGTAGGATTCCAGGGATTTGCTGAAGGAAGAGATCAGATAACCAAGGGCGTTGAAGGCCAGAACTCCGATGAAGAAGGCGATAATCAGCACCGGCAGATTCAGATGCAGATTCGCGCCGAACCCGAAGACACCGATAACGGTCAGCAGGACAATCTGCACGAAGCTGAGCACGAAGCGGACCAGCATGCCGCCAAGGCCGTACAGCCCCATCCGCATCGGGGTCATGCGCAGCCGCTTGAGCAGGCCGGATCTGCGGATTTCAACCATGTCGACCATCCCGAACAGTCCGGCCTGGGCGATGGACAGGGAAATCAAGCCGGTCAGAAGGAAGTCCGCGCTGCTGATATCCTTGCTGCCGCTCGACACCGACGACGTCTGCAGCCGGAAAGCCGGTTCGACTCCCGCCGCCGCAAAGCTGGCTTCCTGAACATATCGGTCCAGAATGCCCCGGATCGCTTGGGTGGTGGCGTTGCTCTCATTCTCGGCATTGACGATCAGGCGGATATCGCCGCCGCTGCCGTTCTCCGGCAGAACGATGGCCGCGTCAACATCCTTGCCCTTTACCAACTTATCGGCCTGGGTGCCATCGACGGCCTCCCCCGACTTCCACTCGAAGACCGGAATCTTCCTCAGTCCGGCCTCCAGAGAATCGCTGGCCGCGGTCGATACCGGCTTAACCAGCGCCACCTTCGCTTTGAAGTCTCCGCCGTCCCCGCCTCCGCCCAAAATAACCATAAACAGCACCATGAGAATAACCGGGAAAAATAAATTCCAAAACCAGACCGCCTTCTCGCGGAACATCGTCTTCAGTTGAGCAATAAATAATTTCTTCAGCTGGGTGCCTGCGTTCATGATCAATCCCTCCATTCCTTGCCCGTGAAGGCAATAAAGACATCTTCAAGGCTCATTTCGCGAATGGACACATGCTCGACCCGATAACCCTGCTCCTTGGTGAAACCAAGCAACCCGTACAGCACCTGCTCCGGCTCCGGCGACCAGAGCGTCAGGTTCTCCCCGTCCCGCTCCATCCGTACAATTTCCGGAAGGTCCCGGAGCGCCTGCTCGGTCCGCGCTGCCGCAGCTTCACCATCAAAGAAAGACAGCCGTACTTCCCGTTCCCGCGTCAGCTTGCCGATCAGTGCCGCCGGCGTGTCGAGGCTGATCACCGTGCCCTGATCGACGATGCAGACGCGGTCGCTCAGCTTCTCCGCCTCTTCCATGTAGTGCGTCGTCAAAATTATCGTCGTCCCCATCTGCTTCAATTGAAGAATAATGTCCCAGATGTTGCGGCGCGCCTGAGGGTCGAGTCCCGTTGTCGGCTCATCGAGAAAAATCACCTGCGGGTCATTGATCATCGCAAGGCCGATGGCCAGACGCTGACGCTGGCCGCCGGACAGTGATTTGACCCGCTTGTTCCGGTGCTCGGTCAGATTGATCATTTCCAGCACCTCGGCGGTCGATTTGCGCTTCGGGTAAAAGGAAGCGAACAAGTCCAGATTTTCCTCGGCGGTGAGCAGGTCGAACAAGGCGCTCGACTGAGGCTGTACGCCGATCCGGGTCTTGATTTCGCTCTCGTTCTTGTCCCAGGACAATCCGGCAATGAAAATACTGCCGGCATCCGGCGGCTGCAAGCCTTCGATCATCTCCAGGGTTGTCGTCTTGCCCGCTCCGTTCGGCCCGATAATCGTAAAGACCTCCCCCGCTTCCACCGTGAAGCTGATGTCCTGAACAGCCTTGACCTCGCCGAAAGATTTTTTCAATTTCTTAACCTCAAGAATCGTCAAACGGTACCCCTCCCCTATCCGTTTAATACCACTTTATCTCTATTATAATCCGAAGGCCGAACCGGCCCATACCGTCCGCAAGCCGATTCGGACCTCGGTCCGGAGATGTAGGCAAAAAAATAACCCGCTCCAGCGTATGAGCCGAAAGCGGGTTATAGAACTGGAGGTTTTTAGTGAGTGAGCGGCTCATTTGCCCTCGCCGAAGGCTTTTCTCCATGTCCATAAAAAGGGCCGCAAAACGAAGTAAAGAAAGTGCAGCGGCCTCGGCAAGGGCAGCGTCTTCGCGTCCGCCGCATAAGGAAAAAGAAAACCGAGCGCGTACACCAGCTGCTGCCCCCGCGATAAAATCGCCGGCTGATAATATCGGTAATGCCGCTCTACTTCAGGCGGCAGCGGCGGATTATGCAGATTGACCATCCGCCCCACGTAGAACATGGAAAGCCGCGCCAGACGCCGGGCCTTCGGCCTTTCCATCAAACGTGAAAGGCCTGGATCAACCGGCGCTTTAAGCACTTCCGTCGCTAGTAAAAGGGCTTGGCCCCCGATATCGTCATATCCGTAGCGGTGAAGAAGCCGGGTCAATGTCCCGCCGTCCGGCCGCTGAAGTAGCAGCTGCTTGATATCCAGCAGCCATCGCAATCTGGACCAGCCGTGTCTGGCTCCGTGAGCGGCCAGGAATAGGAACAAATCCTCGGCCCCCAAATAATGAATATTACGGCCCAACGCATCGCTCGTCCTCTTTCGCTCCCACAGTTCACCGAAGCCCGGCTCTCTGGAAGGCGCCGGATTCAGCCTCCAGTGGATCTCTGCCTTAATGTTGACGTCGGGGTGATTGTACGTCCTGTGATGCTGTCTCCATTTCCAGTCTCCCAGAATCGTCTCGAATTCGATTTCCTCCACGTAGCCGAGCCGGACGAGTAGGGCTTCTGCTTCAGCCAGCTTGTCCAAAGGGACGATAAAATCGAGGTCACGGGATGTACGGAGCGAGATATCGCCGTACAAAGCCTGCGCCAGCACCGGTCCTTTCAGGAAAAGGGCCGGGATGCCCGCGTCAGCCAGCTTATCGGCCAGCCTGTCCATTTCGCCGCTGAGGTGGAGCATCCGGACGGTATTATTGCAGTACTCTTGCTTGAGCCACTGAACGAGCCCGGAAGGAATCTTCCCTTCGGCCATACGGCTGAGTTTGGGATATAGAAAAGGATACACGCGATGATGCATGGCAAGCCGCATGAACTCCTTCCAATCGATATCCGCGAACATCTCCGGCTGCCGGTCTGCCATCTCGTCAACTTTGTCCTTAGCAAGCAGAGCAAGAAGAAGCAATAGTTCCTTAGATAAAATCCCATGATCTATCACATTCCGTTCATCCATAGGGAATTCTCCTTCTGCCGCGATGTCTTTTGAAGAGAGCGTATCACCGCTGCCAGAAATATGTCAAACCCTAAGCCTCTCTTGCTTTAGCTGGCTGCTAATTATCACAAAGCTACTAATTCCGCCTGGTCTAATTCTCATGGCCCCCTTAGCGGATCGGCTGTTTAGGTGGGCCCTGTGTTTTCCTGCAAACCTGCAGGTTTTGTCGCGGATTCTACTTGGGAAGAAGGAAATAGCTGCGATCGTGCAGGCATTGGATGCATACACGCCGGAATCAGGAGAATGGCAAAGTAATACATGCATCTTTGCAGGTATTTGATTTGGCGGAGAAGCTTATGAAAAAAAAGATGTACACCTGCAGGCATTCCGCGCAACATTCCTCGCAACGGCCGCCACTTCGGCTACCTTGCCTTAAGAAGGGTACTACGTAGAAGCCAAACCAACTTCTCCTTGTCCTTGTTCTGTGCGTCCTTCAGTTAAGAAGGGGCGTATGTAAAGCAAAACAGCCGACTGTTGGCTAAGCGCCTGCAGCCGGCTGTTCAATTCAAAGAAATGTTTTACACCATGATTTTGCAAATATCGTTCGTGAACTCCACCGGATCGCCAACCGGCAGACCTTCGATCAGCAGCGCCTGGTTGTACAGCAGATTCGTGTAGAGCGCCAGCTTCTCCTTGTCCTTGCTCTGCGCATCCTTCAGCGACTTGAAGACGTCATGGTTCACGTTGATCTCCAGCACCTTCTCGGCCTGGACATCGCCGGCGTTCTGCATCGCCCGGAGCGTTTTTTCCATCTCGATCGTCAGCTCGCCTTCGGAGGACAGGCAGACCGGATGGGATTTGAGGCGTTTGGAAGCTTTGACGCTCTTAACCTTGCCGCCGAGCAGCCCTTTCATCTCCTCAAAGAGATCCTTGTTCTCGGTATCCGCGTTCTCCGCGGCTTTATCCTGCTCTTCCGTATCGATGCCAAGATCGCCGCTGGAGACGGATTTGAATTCTTTGTCCTTGTAGCTCAGAAGAACTTTGATGGCGAATTCGTCGATATCGTCGGTAAAATACAAAATTTCATAGCCCTTATCGGCTACCAACTCGGTCTGCGGCAGCTTCTCGATCCGTTCGATGGACTCGCCGGAAGCGTAGTAGATGTATTTCTGATCCTCAGGCATTCTCGACACGTATTCGTCCAAACTGACCAGTTTCTTCTCCTTGGAGGAATGGAACAGCAGCAGATCCTGAAGCGTGTCCTTATTCATGCCGTAATCGTTGTACACGCCGAATTTCAGCCCCCGGCCGAAGGCGCCGAAGAACTTCTCGTATTTCTCTCTCTCGTCCTTGAGCAGACTTAGCAGAGCGCTCTTTATCTTGTTCTTGATGTTCTTCGCGATCAGGCTGAGCTGGCGGTCATGCTGAAGCAGCTCACGGGAGATGTTCAGCGACAGGTCCTCGGAATCGACCATGCCTTTTACGAAGCTGAAATAGTCGGGCAGCAGATCGGCGCATTTGTTCATGATGAGGACGCCGTTCGAGTACAGCTCGAGGCCTTTTTCATATTCCTTCGTGTAATAGTCGAAAGGCGTATTCTCCGGAATGAACAGAATTGCGTTATACACCACCGCGCCGTCGGCGCTGATATGGATGTGCTTCAGCGGCTTGTCGAAGCCATAGCGCTTCTCCTGATAGAAGTTCTCGTAATCCTCGTCTTTCAGCTCGCTCTTGTTCTTGCGCCAGATCGGGACCATGCTGTTGACGGTCTGCTCTTCCGTAATTTCCTCGTACTCGTTCTCCGCGCCTTCCTTCGGCACACTGCGGGTAACGTCCATCTTGATCGGGTAGCGGATAAAATCGGAGTATTTCTTGATGATCGATCTCAGCCGGTACTCTTCCAAATACTCGTCATAGTTGTCTTCTTCGGTATTTTCCTTGATCTTCAAAATAATTTCGGTGCCGATGGAAGCCTTATCGGTAGGCTCGATCGTATAGCCGTCCGCACCCTCGGACTCCCATTTGAAAGCCGTGTCGCTGCCGAGCGCCCGGCTGATTACGGTAATGCTGTCGGCCACCATGAACGCGGAATAGAAACCTACCCCGAACTGGCCGATAATGTTATGTCCGTCCTTGGCTTCGTTCTCCTTCTTGAAGGCGAGCGACCCGCTCTTCGCGATTACGCCGAGATTGTTCTCCAGCTCTTCCTGCGTCATGCCGATTCCGGTATCGGAGACGATCAGCGTACGATTCTCTTTATCGGCTGTAATTCTAATGAAGTAATCCTCTTTGTTGAACGTAAGCGTATCGTCAGTCAGCGCCTTGTAATAAATTTTGTCGATGGCGTCGCTGGAGTTGGAAATAAGCTCGCGGAGAAAGATTTCGCGCTGCGAGTAAATCGAGTTGATCATCATTTCCAGCAAACGTTTGGATTCGGCTTGAAACTGCTTTTTGACCATGCCTAGTCTCCTTCCAAAATATAAATGCATATAGAAACGGTTCGTTGTAATGAAAATTTAGCACTCGAATCACCTGAGTGCTAATCCCTATTTTTATATACCACATTCAAATAATGAGGTCAATATCCCAAAGTCGAATCTAAAAATACCCCTGTGGACAGTTGACTTTAATATAGCTGAATGTTAACTTATAATTAGCTTTATGTTCTTTATAAAGAACATAACCGAGCATGATACTTCTTTATGTTTGCCTTCCAAATCCCCGGTTAAGGAGTGGTTGATCCATGATCAAACAAACCAAGATTTTATCGATAGATACCGTCCTTGTTCAATGCGAGGGCAATATTGTCAGCGATATGGATGGCGAAAAAGTGATGCTCAGCGTACAACAGGGAAAGTATTATAACCTCGGACAGGTTGGCGGCGATATCTGGAGCATTATCAGCACTCCGCGGTCTGTTCAGGAGATTATCATAGCACTTCAGCAAATCTATGAAATTGACGCCGACATTTGCGAACAGGACGTCATTCCTTTTTTACAGCATCTGTTGACAGAAGATTTGATTCGCGTGGCGGATGCCGGATGAAGCTGGCCAGAAAGCTCCGGTTGCTGCTTGGCTTGGACAAGACTGCCCTCTTGTCTTATTTGGAAGCCTTTTTACTGCTCGGCTGGGCCCGTACCCTCCTCTTTCGCAAGTTCTCTAAAGTGGCGCCGTCACTTGGCGAAAGAGGGCAAGAGACGGGCCGGGAGAGCGATTCGGCGCTTACTCCCTCCATGTGGCGGGTGGCCCACTCCATTCAGACCGTCAGCCAATACACTCCATGGGACAGCAAATGCCTGGTAAGGGCCATCGCCGGCATGAAAATGCTGGAAAGAAGGGGCATCGGGAGCACCCTATATTTAGGAACGGCCAAAGACGAGGACGGAAAACTGATCGCTCACGCCTGGCTTCGCAGCGGTTCCCACTATATTTCCGGGGCGGAAGTCATGGATCGATTTGTGGTAGTCGACAAATTCGCCAAATCTGCGGGTACCAGATCAATTACGGAGGTCAGCCATGATTGGTAAACGAATACAGCAGCTTCGCAAAAAGAAGAATTATTCCCTTACGGAATTGTCCGAAAGAGCCGGAGTCGCCAAATCTTATTTGAGCTCGATCGAACGCGGAATCCAGAAGAACCCCTCCATTCAGTTTCTGGAAAAAGTCGGCTCCGTTCTGGGCATCACCGTGGAAGAATTCCTGCATTCGGACCCGAAGAAGGAAGACGCCGAGCAGACTGATCTGGAGTGGAACGAGTTAATTAAGGAAGCGATGCACTCCGGCATCAGCAAAAGGGAGTTCCGCGACTTTCTGGAATACAACAAATGGAGGATGGAACGCCGTTAACCCCCGCCCAATACCGCACACTAATACCGCACAAAAAAAGCCATCTCTCCGGCAATTTGCCTTTGAGACGGCCCGTTTTAATTCGCTTTTTCCAGCTCGCTCTCCGTATAGCCTCCCGGATTCACTGACTGCCACCGCCACGTATCTTCGCACATCTCCTCTAACCCGCGCACAGCCTTCCAATGCAATTCTTCATTCGCTCTGGACGTATCCGCGTAGCAGACGGCGATATCGCCCGCTCTTCGCTCGGTAACCCGGTAAGGTATGGCCTTGCCCGACACCTTCTCGAAGGCCTTCACCATCTCCAGTACGCTTGAGCCCAGGCCCGTTCCCAAGTTGTATACCTCGACATCAGCGCGCTCCATAACCCGCTCTAGCGCCTTCAAATGGCCCTGCGCCAGATCCACGACATGAATATAGTCTCTTACGCCCGTGCCGTCGGCAGTAGGATAATCATTCCCGTACACGCTGAGCATGGCCAGTTTGCCAACGGCCACCTGGGAAATATAAGGCAGCAGATTGTTCGGAATGCCGTTCGGGTCCTCGCCGATCCGCCCGCTCTTGTGCGCTCCTATCGGGTTAAAGTAACGCAGAATCGAAATTCCCCAGCGGGGATTGGACACCGCGACATCACGCAGAATATGCTCGATCATTTCTTTGGTCCGTCCGTAAGGATTAGTTGCGCCTACAGGAGAGTCTTCCGTAATGGGCACCGACTCCGGAGCGCCGTATACGGTTGCCGAGGAGCTGAATACGATCCGGAACACTTCATATTTTTGCATCGTCTTGCACAGCATCAAGGTACTCAGCAGATTCGTATGATAGTACCTGAGCGGATCTTCCATCGACTCCCCTACCGCCTTAAGCCCTGCAAAATGAATGACCGCTTCGATCGGGTGCCGAGCGAACACGTCCTCCAGCCCTTCACTGTCCAATAAGTCGAGCTCATAAAAAGGGAACGTGCGGCCCGTGATCTCCGTGATCCGACGGATCGCCTCGGGATGGCTGTTGGCAAAATTATCGACTATAACAATCTCGTATCCCGCTTCGAGCAGTTCCACCGCAGTATGGCTGCCGATATAGCCGGCGCCTCCGGTAATTAGTATGGCCATGCCATCATCCTCCGTTCTTCAAATGGGGCTTGAACTTTAAGGTGACTTTGCCGAACATAACCTTGGTAATGCCCTGAAGGTACTTAAATTCTTCCCTCCGATGAAAGACCGCGAAGTAGATCAGGTTGACGGTTGCAAACGCGACAATTCCTTTGACAATCAGCTGCGGGAAATTTCCCGCGTGGATAAAACCGCTTGTATAGTACGCCGCAAAAAAAGCGCTTATCCCAATCAAAGAGTAAGTGACGAATTTCAGGTAATAATCGGCGACGGGCAAATGGAACACTTTTTTGTAGACCAGATAGGGTGTTGTCCAGAATGGCATGGCCAGCGCGCCGAACAGAGAGCCGATGAAAACTCCTTCAATGCCGATCTGCCGTACCAGAAAAATGGAAACCCCTAGTCCGAGGACGGCCTGGGCCAGCGGAACGAAGCGGTCTTCATGAAAAATGCCGGCCGTCGTCTTCACCGTGCTGATCGGATTGCGCATTCCCCGTTCGTAGAACAGCAGCAGCAGGACAAGGAGTACCCCACCGGTCATCAGGAACTTTCCGCCGATCCAGAGCCCGATAAACGGCTCAATCAGGAGATACAGCAGGATCGCGAGCAGAGAGTACAGCCAGAAGCTGAGCAGCAGCATCACTTTATAGACACTGTATATTTTCTCCTCACTTTCGCTGGAGACGAGATTCCCGACACTGTGGTACAAATTGCTGAACACCTGGTTGATAAAGGTTCTGGCGATATCGATCAGCATTTTATAGTTGGAATACAGGCCTACGGCCGCGACGCTGACAAAGGTGGAAATCAGAATATTTTCCGTCCCGAGCACCAGATAGCTGCCGATATTTTGGATGACGATCGCTTTGACATTTTTGATGATTCCGCCTTTGGTTCCCGCATCCAGCTTGCCTGCTGCTTTTTGCCTGAGATACGGATATTTCCGGTTGGCGGTCATGGTCAGATATACCGACGTAACGATAGTTAGAATGCTGTCGATGATCAGGAACAGGATGTAATTCGCCGTAAAGTACAGGATGCCGATTTTGAGACTAGTTGAAAGAATAGAGGATGCGGAGTACGCCACAGTGACGATATAGCTCTTCTGATTCACATTCAGGAATGAATTTTTGTAGGAGAAAAGATAAGGCGTCACCGTATTAAGCAGGAAGATCAGATAGATCAGATACAGATGCGGGATGTCCGTGTTCTTGACGATCTCATCCAGAAAAGGGAGCAGGGACAGGCCCAGCACCGTGACCACCAGAGCGATAACGAGATAGGCGCTGCGGTACAGCCGCATCAGCTTGTTAATCTGCACGTGATCATTTTCCGCAATCGGCTTATAGAGACTGTACATGATGCTTGTGCCGATCCCCGCCTCCGCCAGCGTCAGCATCGCGAGAATATTCGTGAACAGTCCATTCACGCCCAGATACTCGATGCCGAGGCTGTTAATGAAGACGGTTCGGGATACAAAGCTCAGCAGGGTCATCACCAGCTGGTTGCCGATGCCTGCCGTTATGTTGATGATGGAGTTTTTTACTCTCATGGCTATCCCCTATATCCTTTTCAGTGTGCTTAAATAAGCTAGGGCCGCTGGAGCATAAGCTTCCTCAGCCTCACCAGACAGGTGGCGGCAAGTAAAGTCAAAGGGTGAATTTCCAGGTAACGGGCCGCCTTCCTCAGACCGGTCCTTGCTCCCACGAAATCGTAGTACAGGTTGTAGTTGGAGAGCCTTCCTCTTAAATCGTAGTTATAGTGCTTAATCTGCTGTTTGATATAAAGAGCCGTCCCTTTTGGATTTTCCGAAAATATCCGTTTCATGTTGCGGGTGAGTCCATCCTCCAGATAGTCGCAGATATAAATGGTGTGATTAAACCACCTCAGCTTCAGCCCGTCGTAGGCCATGCGGTCCCACACTGTGGATTCCGTCAAAAATTTCTCGCCCTCGATTTCGTCGAACCGGTAATTTCTAAGGATTTTCGTGTAAAAAACCTCGGCCTTGTCGCCGGTAATGCCAAGCCGGGTTCTTTCAAGCGACGTGGCGTCCACATATTCGCCCTCGAACGTGGTCCCGATCACATGCTGGCTATCGGCTCCCCGGTTTCCGGCGACGCCGCAAAAACGGCTGTTGCCTTGCAGCCCCTCCTCCCATTTCGCGATGCTCTCCAGCGCATCCGGCGTCAGGCGGTCATCCGAATCGACGATAAAGAACAGCTCGCCTCTCGCCAGATTCACTCCCTTGTTGATCGCCCGGTGCTTGCCCCCGTTCTCCACTCTGAAATAGCGGATCGAGAATGGGTTCTGCTCTCGCTCCCAGGCTTTGAACAGTTCAGGCGTCCGGTCGCTTGAGCCGTCGTCGATGACCAGCCATTCGAAATCGGCAAAGGTCTGGGCCTGCAGCGACCGATACAGCTCGGGAAGGATGTACCCCCGGTTATAGGCCGGGGTGAAGACGGTTATTTTCATCTCGGCTCCCCCTTCTCATGGAACGTGTTCAGGTACCGGTTGACCGCGCGGATGGCATAGCCTTGGGTAAAGGGAAGGACATCGAACAGGGTTGAGTAGACGCCGATATCTTTCGTGTCGCCCTGCGAGAAATCGACGGCACCGCTGCGCCTCGTAACCCCCATCAGGTACCGCATGGCGGCTTCGGCCGATAAACGGCACTCCACCGAAATGCGGCCGATGGCCGAAGCGCCCTGCAGAAACCAGGCCAGGGTAGCCACCGCCGAGGAGTCCGGCCTGCATTCGCCCCGGGTGACCGTCCATCGCCAGCTGCCGTCCGGCTGCTGGAAGCGCATCACCGCCTCGGCGTACCTCTCCACGCTGCGCTCCAGAACCGGCTTATGCCGGTGATCCGGGGGAAGCTGGCTCCAGGCGTCGATCAGCCCGATGGCGAACCAGCCTAGCCCTCTGCCCCAGCCGTACAGCCCAAGCGGGACATGGTTCTCCACGTTGTAAGCGTGCACGGGGATATGATGGGGCTCCAGCATGCCGTGCTGCTCGTATTCAGTGATCTGCTTCACCGCCAGATCGACGCACTCGGGCCGGCCGTACTTGAGTCCGTAGGCCACGAGGAAAGGACAGATGAATCCGACCGTGTCCACGTAGCGGTACCCTTTTACCGACTGGCGGTAGCTTACGGTTCCGTCCGTCCCCAGGTGCTCCCGGATCAACTCCCAGACGGCGTGCATGGCCGGCTCAACCCGGTCTGATCCGATAAAATCAAGGCTGAGGATCGCGTAGGCCAGAATGGCGGTGTCGACATGCTTCGGCTGTTCCTTCCAGCGGCCGCCGCCGTCCAGCTTCGAGTCCAGAAAACTCTGAATGCTCTGCCTTACGGCGGGATCGTCGTTTTGCCGCAAATATTCGCCCAGGCCGAGCAGCAGGGCGGCCTCCTGCCAGTGCTGGATCGCGCTCTTCGTGTAATTCCCCCGGAGCATATCCAGCGCGATGAGCCGGGTATTATCGGTGACTTTCACCGCGGGCATTCGGCTCAGCCACTTAAGGCCTCTCGCGGTCAGAGCGCGGCTCCAGACTCGCCTGTCATCGTAGCGGCCGATATGTATCCGGCCAAACCAGCTTTTCCAGACCGGGATAAGATCAATGGCAGCGGCGATTATAGCAGCGGCAGCAATCAAATAGAGAAGAATCTGTATGACCATCTCGGGCAAATCCTTTCGGGCTTCGTAGTTTTAAGCTCACTTCACATAGCCGACAGAGCCATTTATCAATTGATCCGACATTTGCCTGCACATGTCCGGCGAAATCCGGCGGCCGATCGTCCAGTTCTCGTCGTACAGATCCGAATGCCCCATTTTCTCCTGATGCTTTTGAATATACGCCTCGGTTGTGGACAGCACTCTTGCCTGATTGCCGGCGACGACCATCCCCTCGGGCACGGACTTGGTAACAATGCTGCCTGCGGCCACAATCGCGTTCTTCCCCACAGTGACGCCCGGCATGATCAAGGCCCTCGCTCCGATAAAGGCCCCGTCTTCGATGACAATCTTCGCTATCTTCGTATAATCCAGATGCCGCTTGGTGCTTGCGTCGTGAGCCAATAAATACACCTGCGGAGCGAAGGTGACATTGTCGCCGATTTCAATCAGCCAGCAGTGCGCATAGTCGATGGTTGCGGCACCTAATCCGTGGCAATTACGTCCGACCTTCATTCCTTGGCGGATGCACGCCTCGATGTTCAATTGCTCCGTGCTGATTCTTCCCAGCCTTAGCGCGATGGCTTTCTTTACTCTCTCGAACATGGGCTCACCCTTTCACGAGATCAATTCGTACAGCTTATTCACTTCGGCTTCCGTCCCCAGCTTCTCCCGGGCGAGACGCTCTGCCCAGCGGGCCCTCAGCTGTTCGTCCTCGATGACTTTGCGTATGCCTTCGGCAAGCTCCTCTGGATTCATCCCGGCGATCCAGCCGTTAAGCCGATGCTCAATCTGCTCTTTGGCCGTGCTGAAATTGGTGACGATGATCGGTTTGCCCATGATTTTGGCTTCATCGACGGCAATCGATTTCCCCTCGAACCGCGAGGGCTGGACGTAAATGTCCGCCGATTTCAAATAAGGATAGGGATTATCGACCGTTCCCAGCAGCTTGAAGTATTCTTCCAGACCGTACTCCCGGATCAGCCGGGTACAGTCCCGGACTTCCGAATCGGTCCCGTAACCGAGAACATTCCAGCGAACCGGATACCCTTGCTCCACCAGAATCCGGCAGGCTTCGATCGCCAGGTCGATTCCCTTCACCGGACTGAGCCTCGCCACGGTCGTAATATTCATGCAGCCCTTGCCGGAAGCGGGCGGCTTCGGCATCTCCAGCTCGGACATCCGCCGGATAATGGATGGCGATACGATATTATGAATCACTTTGATCTTGCCGGTCTGAGCCTTAAACGCCTTGTGCAGCGCGCTGGCGCATTCGTCGGAGACGGTAACGATATAATCCAGCCGGTCAAAAAAAGGCCTGTCGATCGCCGCATCCATCCGCAGGCTGGCGTAATTGGTATGAATCCAGCCGATCTTGACCTTCGCATCCACCTTGTCGATGATGCAGTAGATCGGATTCTTCTCCAGAAAGCCGATGGCCGCATCGTACTTGCCGTTAATCCGGGGAATCGAAGCGGATACGTATTTCCACGCCCGCTGCTCCGAACGGGCTGCGTTCTTCTCCGTTACGAAGATGAACTGCGCGAACAACCGGGCCAGGGCGATCTTGAGCTTGCCTTTGCGGAGGCAGTCGGCGAATGCCGTTTTGATCGACATATTAAAATAAAGATTATCCGGGGGCGCCTGCAGCAAATTAACGAAACTCGGAATCTGGGACATGAACAAGCCCTCATGCCTGAACAGAAACAGGTCGACCTCATAGCGGGAATAATCCAGGGTCTGCAGCAGGGAAATCAGGGACTTCTCCGCGCCGCCGCAGTGCAGATTATTCATCACGAACAGCAGCCTCTTCTTCATTGCGCCTCACCCACAAGCCTGTAAAGTTTATCGATCTCTTCCTCCGTGCCCAGCTTCTCCAGGGAAAGATTGCGGGACAACCGGGCTCTGAGCTCCCGGTCCTCGATCAGCCGCTCGATTCCCCGGGCAATATCCTCCGGATTCATGGAAGCGATCAGTCCGTTATGCTCATGTCTGATCTGATCCTTGGCGGTGCTGAAATTGGTGACGAGAATCGGTTTGTTCAGAATTTTCGCCTCATCAATGGCAATGGATTTGCCCTCGAACCGCGAGGTCTGCACATAGAAATCGGCATGCTTGATGTAGGAGTACGGATTAGTCATCAGCCCCAGCAGCTTGAAATGGTTCTCCAGGCCGTTCTCCCGGATCAGCCGGGTCAGCCGGGCCTTCTCCTCCCCGCTTCCAATGACATTCCAGCAGATATCGTATCCTTTGGTTACGAGGAGCTTGCACGCTTCAATCGCTAATTCGAAGCCCTTCTGGGGATGCAGACGGCCGATGGACAGAATGACGATTTCATTACCGGAGCGGCCGTAGACGTCTACTTTGGCCTGATCGGCCATCTGCCGGATGATTCTCGGAGAGATAATGTTGTAGATCAGCTCGATTTTGTGCCGCTGCTCCGGGAACCGTCTGGCGAGAATGTCGACGCATTCCTCCGACACCGTGACAATATGGTCCAGCCGCTGAAAATAGCCTTTGTCAAACTCCGGGTCCATGCCCAGCTTGTCGTAATCGATATGAACCCAGCCGATCTTTTTGACCGCGTTCACTTTATCGACGCAGAAGTAAGTTGACGTCTTCTCAAGGAAGCCGATGGCCACATCGTACTGTTTTTCAAGCGGTTCCACCGATCTGGAAATATACTTCCAGCTGTACTGCTCGGTAACGGCCCGGCTCTGCGAGACGGCGTTCTTGAACGCAAACATCGTCCGGCTGTAGGCCAGAGGCAGCTTATGCCGGAGCACCAGCTCCTTGACGGAACGGGCCAGCGGCAGATGAAACAGCCTGAAGCTCTCGGGAAGCGGCAGCACATTGACCTCTTTGGGCAGGAACTCCATAAAAATCCCTTCGTGATTGAACAGAAATAAATCGACGGCGTATTGCCCGAAATCAATCTGGGAGAGCAAATTGACCAGGCTCTTTTCCCCTCCCCCGGCGGACAGACCGGGCATGACGAACAGCAGGTTCTTTTTCATAACGGGCCTCACGCCAGTTCTTGTAAATAATCGACGGCTTTGTACGACATGGCCTGGATGCGGGGAATGGATTTCTGCAGCGTGTGCCTGATCCGGTCTTCATCGCGCAGCATTTCGTCGAATTTCTGAATCAGCCTCTCTCCGCTGGATATTTCCTCGATCCCGAGCACCAGCTTCTCTTCCCCGAAAATATCTTTGGAGATACCCTTCGACTTCACGCTGTAACCCAGAACCATAGTCGGCACCAGATTGGAATAGGCAGCGATGGTAGCATGGGTTCTTGCCCCGATGAAAAATCTCATTCTCGCGATATATCCTTTATACTGGATAGCCGTCAGATGATCGGGGAGCAGAATGACCCGGCCGGTATGCCGAAATTCCTCTTCATACCGCTTCAACACTTCATAGTCGTTGTTCCCGTTCTCCATCACATGGGGAGTGAGGACGATCGTCAAATCGGTCGTGTCCAAGATGTGATTTAGAAGTTCCCGGACGGCGGCGGCGGACTCCCTGTTGCGGTTCATCACCAGCGGGCTGAAGTTGAAGCCGACCGTATTTCCGGCCTGCCAGCCTTCGGGTAAGGGCAGCTCCTCTTTCTCCATCGTAAAAGCCGGATCGGCGCATAGACGGACATTGGTGAGCCCCTTGCTCCTCAGCATGTCGTAGGTCAGCGATTCGCGGGCGAGGATCAGATCAAATCGTTTCAGATCATCCAGCTTCAGATCGGTCATATCCTCCTCACCGATGGAGCATCCCCACAGCACCAGCTTCTTGCCCTCTTTCTTGACTCTCCGGTCAATTTCATACCAGCCCGGCTGCTCGCCGTAGCAGTAGTTATCCCCGCCAATCGAGAGATAGACATCCATATCGTTGATGTGCTTGATAATGTTGTGGTGGATTTTGCCGAAAATAAAGGATTCATCTTTAAAAAACTTCACCTTAAATGAGGACAGAAGCCAGTCATACGAGTACTTTCGGATCGCCTTGTCGGACCCGTCGTAAATCCCGTCCAGAGCGGTGATTATTTGGTCGCTTTCCGGCCGGTTCGAGGACAGATACACTTTGGAATCCGTGATTTTTTCCTTAATGATCGTTGTGGAGGAGCGGACAATCGCCTCGCAGCCCCGGTTCAAACTCCCGCCATGCAAAAACATCATGATCTTCATGGCTATGCCTCCTCGTTATCTGTTTCGCATTCTGCTGTATGCGGCAGCTAAGTATAATCCTGGCACGACTTTCCTTCGGATCATTTCAAGCAGCACCCTCCGGTACCGGTCCGCGCTGCCGTAATGCTTCTCCCAATAGACGGGTAGTGCTTCCTTCACGGCTCCGCTGCCGATCATGTCTTTCACATACTTGTATCTGCGCCTTAGCCCCATCTCCGGGGATGGCTCGAAATACAGGTGAATAATGGACATCACCGTGTTGATCAGCTTCTCCGATTTCCATTCGGCAATGTTCTCCCCAACGAGCTGGTCCATGAAAATTTGCGGCAGCCGGGCTTCGTATACCTGAACCGCCCTTGCGAAGTAGTCCTTCCCCGCGATATTCCGGGTCGCGCTGCCGGCCGTTTCCTGGTAATGGTACCCGCAGTAATCGATATAGACCGCACTGTCCGCCCCGCAGAAAAAAAGGAGATTAAAAGCTCCGTCCTCCCCCAGCGCCACCTTGGCTGGAAATTCGACCCTGTTTTTTGTAATAACCTCGGCCTTGTACAGCTTATTCCATACGGAATTGAGCGCATCTGATTTGATAAATTCGGGCAGCAGCTGCCCGCGGATATATTCCCGGTCCAGCTTGATGCTGCGAGGCAGCGGAAACCGCGTAACGAACCGGTGGGAGCCTGCGGCGCTTTCAAAATCGGAAATGACGGCGTCGCAGCCCCACTGCACCGCGCTCGCATACAGCACCTCGAACATATCCGGCTCCACAGTGTCGTCGGCATCCACGAACCCGATATATTGTCCGCCGGCTGCCTGAAGGCCCGTATTTCGCGCGATGCTGACCCCCTGATTATCCTGGTTGATCAGCCGGATTCTCGGATCGAGCGGAAGATGCGCTTCGATAATCGCCCTGCTGTCATCGGTGGACCCGTCATTCACGAAGATAAACTCGCACTCTCCGAGCGTCTGCTTCATCAGAGACTCGATGCATTCTCCAAGACGGGAACCCGCATTATATACCGGAATTACAACGCTCACTTTTACATTCATGGCTTAGGGCGGCTCCTTCGCGTGGATTAGGAAGGGATCAGCTCATACAGCTTGTTCAATTCACCACGGTTGCTGTAATCTCTGTCTTTCAGATTATGAATGAGGACGTTTCGCTTCTCGCGGCTGTGGTACAGGCTTTGAATCGCTTCGGCAATCCCGTCCGGGCTGAGATCGCAGATTGTTCCGTCCACTCCGTCCGTTACCTGACTTGGCGCCGTAGGGTAATTCGTGATGATGACAGGCTTGCCCAGGATCTGCGCTTCCGTAATGGTTACGGCTTTGCCTTCGTAGCGGGACGGTTGGACGTACACGTCGCACCTGTTGATGTAGGGATAGGGATTTATTTTTTTGCCTAAAAGAATGAAGCTCTCCTGAAGGCCGTTTCGGGCGATCAGCTCCCTCAGTTCCCGCTCGTAGCCCCCATATCCGATCACATACCACCGGATGCCGGTCATCCCCCTGTTATGCAGCGTTCTTAAAGCCTGAACCGCCATGTCGTAGCCCTTCACATAGGACAGCCGGCCGACGGACACCACGTTAAACATATCCGCGACCTCCGGCGCATCCTCCGCTTGGGACATTTTCCTGATGAATTCGGGCGAGATGATGTTTTCGATCTGCACAATTTTGGGGCGGAGCTCCGGATATGTACTTATAAAAGAAGCGGTACAGTCGGCAGAGATCGAAGCGATGTAATCGAACTCCCGCCATACCTTGAGATCCAGCCTGTTGTCGATTTCCAGCTTGCTGTAATCCGTATGAATCCAGGCGAGCTTTTTACGGGCTTTTACCTTTCTCAGTGCGACGTCATGCGGCCAGCCGTTGCTGATGACCAGATCGTAAGTTTTGGGGAGACGGGGAAAATAATACGAAGACAGCCTGGCCTCCCACTGCATCTGGATATAGCCGGGACCTTCGTTCAGCTTTCTCCGGGCGGCCCGGACCCGGGCTATGGCCTTCGATATCAGCCGCACGCCAGCGGCGAGATAGCTTCCGTCCGCAAGACACTCCCGAAGCGACTTTCGGAGCACGGTATACGGCTTCTTTTCCGGCAGCAGATTTACGTCCCGGGGAATCATGTCCATAAAGTCACCCTGGTGACGAAACACAAGCAGGTCGATCTCGTAATGCTCGTAATCGAAGGCCTCCAGCATGTTGATCAGGCTTCGCTCAATGCCGCCGATTTCCAGATCGTATACGGAGATTAGGATGCTCTTCTTCATGACGGTCCCCCCGATGCGGCGGGTGTCATGGCGAATACGTTCGCCCCAGTAATCTCTTTCAAGCTGTTCTCACGCTTGTTGAGGAACAGGGTGTACGGCGGCACCGTTCCCTTGACCACGCTCCCGGCCGCAATCACCGAATGATCGCCGATCACCGTCCCCCGCAAAATCACCGTGTTCGCTCCAATCCATACATGGCTGCCGATAATGACCTCATCCTGAATCAGCGGGCTATCCGAATCCGGCTTGTAATTGTGGTCATGATCGTTAATGCAGACGTTAGGAGCGATCTTCACATAATCGCCGATCGTGATGCGGTGAACACAGTTGATCGTGCAGTTATCGTTGATGAACGTTTTGTTCCCCAGCGTCAGCTCGCCGCCGTGATCCAGCCGGATGCTGACATTTTTGCGGATAAATACGAAGCTGCCGAGCTTCAGCCTGGATTTCCGGTTGAAGATTTCGATGGTGCTGTTGCCCTGCATGGAGAACGGAGCATAGGAAATGCTGCCGAAATACAAGAGCTTATAGAACAGCCCCCGCAAAAATCCGGTGAAATGAGACAGGTTCATGGCCAGCGTACTTAACAGACCCCGTTCGCGGTACTGGCTGCGGACCGTCCTTAGCACTTTTCCAATCATCTGAAGCCTCATCTCCCTTCGGTAAACGGCCAAAGCCGAAATCAGGTAAAGCGTTTGCTCTTTCGCCAAGCCCATAGAAAGGGCCGGAGCGGAACATACAGGAAATGCAGCGGTTTGGGCAGCGGCAGCGTTTCGGCATCCTCCGGATAAGGAAAGAGGAAGCTCAGGACGAACACGAGCTTCTGGACCGGTGAGAACAGCGCGAATTGATGCCGCTTGTGATAAGACGCCACATCCTCGGGAACGGGAAGCGAATGCAGGTTAATCATCCGTTCCAGATAAAACATCGCGCCCTGCGCCATCGCCCGCGATTTCGGAGCGCGTTCCATTCGCTCAAGGCCTTCCGCGATCTCGGCGTCCAGCAGCTCCCGGGCCAGGGTCAGCGCCTGCCCCCCGACATGGTAGTAGCGGTGCTTGCGGAGCAGAGCGGTCAGCCTTCTGGCGTCCGGCCGCTGCAGCAGCAGCTGCTTAATATCGAGCAGCCACCGCAGTCTCGACCAGCCGTGCCTCGCCCCGTGGGAGACGAGGAACAGGAACAGGTCTTCCTTCCCCAAATAGGCAACCGGCCGGCCAGTCAGCTTGCTTAGGCGTCTTCGTTCCCACAGCTCCTCGAAATCGGGTTCGCCGGAAGGTGCCGGATTCAGCCTCCAATGAAGCTCCACCTTGACCCCTTTTTTCGGATGGGTGAAGGTCGTGTGGTGATGCCGCCATTTCCAGTCGTTCAGAACGGTATGGATATAATCGTCCTTGATATACCCCAGACTGGTCAGCATCATCTCCGCGCCCGGCAGCTGGGCCAGCGGAATCAGGAGATCCAGATCGCAGGAGGTGCGCATGGAGATGTCCCCGTACAGATCTTTGGCAATGACCGGCCCCTTCAGAAAAAGCGCGCGGATATTTCTCCGGGCCAGCTCCCCACCCAGAAATTCCATTTCAGCGCTTAGATGAAGCATCTGGAACGTGTTCCGGCTGTAGTGGGCATACAGGCAACCTGTCACTTCCCCCGGCACCGCCTCCCCCAGACTCTTCATCCGGGGATAGAGATTGGGATATACGCGATGATGCAGCGCAAGCTTGACGAACTCCTCCCAGTCCGCCTCGCGGAACAAGTCTGGGAAGCGGACCGGCAGATCCTCGGCCTTCTCCGCCGCGAGAATCGCCAGGAGAAGACGCATTTCGGTTGACAGGGCTTCCGTCTTCAGCGCAAATGGATTTCCCATGGGATATCTCCTTACCATCGATAACATAGCGAATGAGTACATAACGAACGAGAATATGGAATGAGAGCATAGCGAACGAGTGCATGGAATGAGAGCATAGTGAACGAGTTCATAGAACAAGAGCATAGTGAACGAGCACATAGAATGAGAGCATAGCGAACGAGTACTTAGAATGAGAGCATAGCGAACGAGTACTTAGAATGAGAGCATAGCGAACGGAAATCGTTATTTTTGTTCTATTTAACGAACGCAAGTAAAGCGTAACACTCCTGCCTGAAAGTTGTCAATTGCTAAGTTGCAAAAACCGTAAATTGGCCCGGAGCGTGTGCTATATTGAAACTAGAAGAAATATAAGACCAAATGATAAGCGCCCGGCTTATAAATTCTTATATTTTAAAAAGGGGGACTTGAGCCTTGAAGAATAACATTGTCGTATTCGGAGCGGGAGGGCATGCCAAAGCGGTAATCGATACTGTTGAGCGGCATGGG
The DNA here is from genome assembly GCF_000612505.1 of Paenibacillus sabinae T27. Lineage (NCBI taxonomy): Bacteria > Bacillati > Bacillota > Bacilli > Caryophanales > Paenibacillaceae > Paenibacillus > Paenibacillus sabinae. The sequence continues at coordinate 950,456 of NZ_CP004078.1, read as the reverse complement.
CAATACCGGATCGCGGGGCTGCTCGACAGCTACAAGGCTGCTGGCACCGACGTGTACGGATACCGGATTCTTGGAAGCGAACAATACCTTGCCGATCACCGGGAGGAAATAGACGGCGTCATCGTCGCCATCGGAGACAACTGGGCCCGCGCGGGCATCGTCGCCCGGATCACTTCCCATTGCCCGGATATTCCCTTCGTTACCGCTGTCCATCCGGGCGCCTGGATCGCAAGGGGAGCCGTGCTGGGACAAGGCACCGTTCTGATGGCGGGGGCGGTCGTTAACAGCGACACGGTCATCGGCGAACACTGCGTGCTGTATCCAAACGCATCGGTCGATCACGACAGCCGGACCGGGGATTATGTCACGCTGGCTCCGGGCGCCACGACGGGCGGGAATGTGACGATCGGCGATTTTTCCGTGCTCTCGCTGGGAGCGAACGCCATTCACTCCGTCCGCATCGGGGAGCACACAGTCATTGGGGCGGGGGCGACTGTTCTCTCCGATATCGGCGGGTACGCGGTGGCCTACGGAACGCCTGCCGTCGTCGTAAGATCGCGCGCCGCGGGCGAGCGGTATTTGTAGTTGTAGCGGCGGGGGTGCATGGGGCGGGTGAGGCCGTAGGCGAGATGCGCGGAGCGGGGATGTACGGGACGGCGGGGATGTACGGGTGGCTCCGCAAGATCCGGTTGGTGTCGTTATGTTTAGTGCTCCATCAAGATCGTGCGCCGCGAGCGGACGGGATTTGTAGTTGGGGCGGCGGGGATAGCGGGGCGGCTGCACCGCAGGAGTCCGCAGACGAGATGCGCGGGGTGGCTGTACCGCAGGAGGCCGTAGGCGAGGGCGGCTGCACCGCAGGAGGCCGTGGCTGCAAAGATGCACGGGGCGCGGGGCCGTACCGCAAGATCCCGTGGGTTACGGATTAGTTCAGCGCTCTTGCTTGCAAACCAGCGAATGTGCAGGTTTTTTCAGGCAAAAACGTGGGTTAGTGGGAAAAACCTGCTATCGTGCAGGAACTTCAGGACTATGCCTCCTGCAATGGGTGTTGAACCGGAAATAACTGCATAATAGCAGGTATCCCAGCCAGTGAAAGCTCCAAGGCCGGCAAAAGATGTACAATTTCAGGTTTTCAGGGTCATTTGGTTCGTTTGGGTCATTTGGTTCGTTTCATTCAAGTGGTTTGTTCGGTCCATCACGCCTCGCTGCTGCTCGTACCGGATACATTTTTGCTCGTTGCTCCGTTTCCCACTTCCGCCCCGGTACGATTCTGTCCATCCCCGATCCCGCAAGTTCCCGTTTCCGCCCCTCCCGGCCTCCGCACAGCGGGTTCGACCCGTCGCTATTCCGCATGTCCGGGATTCCGCCCATGCGGATTTAGTCCGTTCCCGGTGTCCACCTGCTACGAACTCCACCCTCCCGGTCTCTTCTCAGCGGGTTCGACCCGTCCCCTAATCCGCATGTCTGGGCTTCCGCCCATGCGGATTTAGTCCGTTCCCGGTTTTCACCTGCTACGAACTCCCCTCCCTGGCTCCACACAGCGGGTTCTGCCCGTCCCTGACTTCCGCCCCTCCCCGCTTCCGCCAGCCACTTCCGCCCCTCCCGCGCCCGCTGCCGATTCGGCCGGTCCCTGCCCATCGCTTCCGCCAGCCACGGCTTTGCTCCTCACGGTCTTCACGCGCCTGTACATCCCCGGCACGCCTAACGGGCAGGGTTCGCTACCTTTTCCAGCGAGCGCCAGATGCTGTCGATCACCCGCTGCTGCTGCTCTGCGCTCAGGCTCGATCCGGAAGGAAGGCAAATGCCGGATTGGAACAGGCGCTCGGACACGCACAGCGTCCCGCTGTGCGGATAGAAGCGCGAGCCCGCGAAGACCGGCTGAAGATGCAGCGGCTTCCACAGCGGCCGGGCTTCGATATTGTCAGCGGCAAGCGCCGCAAGCAGGTCGCTGATGTTCACCCCGGCTTTCTCTTCATCAAGGGTGAGGGCGGTCAGCCACCGGTTCGAGCGCGTACTCGGCAGTTCCGGCATGAACTCGATGCCCTTCAGCTCGCCGAAAGCCGTCCGGTAGTTCTCGAACACGGCTCTCCTGGCCTCCACCCGCTCTTCCAGAACCTGAAGCTGGGCCCGGCCCACTCCCGCGAGGAGATTGCTGAGCCGGTAATTGTAGCCCATGACGCTGTGCTGGTAATGCGGCGCCTGATCCCTTGCCTGCGTCGCCAGGAAGCGCGCCTTGTTTAGCGCCTCCTCGTCGTCAGATACGATCATGCCTCCGCCGGAGGTCGTAATAATTTTGTTGCCGTTGAACGAGTAGATGCCGAACTTGCCGAAGGTGCCGCTCGCCTTGCCTTCATAGGTGGAGCCCAGCGATTCCGCGGCATCCTCAATCACCGGCACCTCATACCGGTTGCACAGGGCCAAAATCTCCTTCATCCGGGCGCTCTGCCCGTACAGATGAACGACGATGACCGCCTTGGGGAGACGGCCCTCCCGGTCGGCGTCCTCGAAGGCTTTTGTCAGCGCATCGACAGACATGTTCCAGGTCTCCGGCTCCGAATCGATGAAGACCGGCTCAGCCCCGACATAAAGCACGGGATTGGCGCTCGCTATGAAAGTAAAGCTGGAGCAGAATACCCGGTCGCCGGGCCCGATATCCAGCAGGCGGAGCGCGATATGAATGGCTGCCGTGCCCGAACTCAGCGCAGCGGCTCCGAGAGAGCCGGTATATTCGGCAATCTCCCTTTCGAAGGCGTCGACATTGGGGCCGAGCGGGGCAATCCAGTTCGTATCGAACGCTTCATCGATATATAATTGCTCCCGGCCGCTCATATGGGGCGGGGACAGAAAGATCCGTTCTTGTGCCATTCTCATCAACCTCGACTTCCTTCTTCTTTGTTCACGCCTCCCTGAAATACGGGCATGGTCACATGATTTCCACTGCTGATGCCCTCCGATTTGACGACTTTCAGCAGGGTCAAGGCCAGAATTTTCAGATCCAGAGCGAAGCTCCGGTGATCGACATACCACGTATCCAGCTTGAATTTCTCCTCCCAGGAAATGGCGTTGCGTCCGTTCACCTGGGCCCAGCCGGTGATTCCCGGCTTCACCAGATGCCGCCTGGCCTGCTCTTCCGAATACAGCGGCAGATAGCTCATAAGCAGCGGCCTGGGACCGACAAGGCTGATGTCTCCCTTGACCACATTCCACAGCTGGGGAAGCTCATCAAGGCTGTATTTGCGGAGAAACTGTCCAAACGGCGTCAGGCGGATATGGTCGGACAGCAGCTGCCCCGAACCGTCCCGCTCATCCGTCATCGTCCTGAATTTATAGACATGGAACGGATGGCCGTGCAGACCGGGCCTCTGCTGCTTGAACAGAACCGGCGAGCCGAGCTTCAGCCGGACCAGCAGCGCCGTAACCGCGATAACCGGAGAGAACAAGAGCAATACCGTGAGCGACACGGCGAGATCAAACCCTCTTTTCATCCTCTTCACGACCCTTGAGAAAATAATTTTCGCATTCTTGCGATATTGTCCGGACCTACCACACGGCTGACCGTCCGCTTCACACCGCTCCTGATCCTGACGCGAAGCGGCAGCCAGGACTGCGCGAAATGGTGAATCGTATAGCTGTCCCCGGTCAGATAGCTTCCCCCGTTGATGTAGTCGTATGGGCTGAAGTAGGTCCTCGGGAAAAAGCTCACGCCATTCGCCGTCACCTGATACTGCCCGTTCAGCTCCAAACCGTGCCGCGTGCAAATCCCGCTGATTACCGCTGTGTTCGTCGTCGTATCGGGTGAGCCGTCCGGCAGCAGAAAGCTCCGAGTCTCGTAATAATCCAGAAGCTCCTTGATCCAGGGATGCCCCGCGACCGCGCCCATCGTGCCGGATTGCAGAAAATGCCCGTCCTCGAAGCCCGAGAAAGCCCCCAGCTCCAGAAAACGGTCCAGCGGTCTGATGACCTCAACATCCGTGTCCAGGTAGACTCCGCCGTGGTCGTATAAGGCCTGCAGCCGGGCGTAGTCGCTGACAAACGCGTATTTTCGCCGCTCATAGGCTTCCCGCACATACCGGTTGACCGTGACATCGAAGTTGTCCTCGTTCCATTCCACGAACTTATATTCAGGCAGGTGCTTATGCCAGCTTCTAATGCACTTCCTTAGCTTTCCCGGCTTCTCGCCGCGGCCGAACCAGCAGTAGTGGACAACCTTGGGGATTTTCTCCGAAGAATTCATCCGGCTGCCTCCTTAATTGAACCAAGTAATGAAATTGCTTCGATATTCGATGCCGAGCGTAAGCACATTTTCATAAAAGAAATAGACCAGATACACGCCAAGCAGCAGCATATAGACCAGCTTCTGATCCTTTTTCCGGAACGCCTTGACGATCCAGGCCACAAGCAAAACCTGATAAAGGTTAAAATAGATCGCCAGCCTTGCGAAAATCCAGTTCTGGGTAGAAATCAGCATCAGGACAAAGCCGATCAAAGACATGTTGACGATCACATCGCTATCGGAAAAGATGGCTCTCAGCTTCTGCCTACCGAGATAAGCGGCCACCAGCGGCAGTCCGTAGAAGAGCACCCGCAGCATGTTGGCGCCACCCTCCGAGAACGTTTCATACTTGCCGTAGTTCGTGTCCTTGATCGCCGAGAACAGCAGCTCCGAAAATTGATTGAAGCCAAAGACGATAATAACCGCAACTCCCAGCAGCAGCAGGGTCGACAGGGTCCAGGCCTTCCGGCGGACTAGAAAATAAATGGGAATAAGGACCAGGGCGCTCTGGTGAAACAAGGCGGCGAACAGGACAACCGGGAAATACCGCTTCCAGTCCCCCGCAAAAAGATATTTCGAAGCCGCAAAGACGATCGAAGCCGCCAGATACTGCCGGATTCCGTTCATCGAGACAATAAACGAGCCGGAAGTAATATAGATAAACACGCCAAGCTCGAACAGCCGGGCATATTTGTAGAGCACCATAATAATGAGCATGTTGGTGACAAACGCCGTAATCAGGATCATGTATTGCGGGTTGCTCGTGTACATCTTCAAGATTTTTTGAAAAATATTGAACCCGATGTCGCCCGTCTTCCAGATATACTCCCAGGTAAAATCCACGGTCCGGTAGGTACGGATATACGTTTCCGTGTCTCCGATGTTCTTTCTCAGCCCGGAAATGAGGCAGAACCACAGCGCCGTCAGAATGAACAGCAGACGGTTCGGCCTGACGCCTGCCGGCAGCGCACCGCTTGGCATCGAGAAGTACCTGGCCGACAGCGAGAGCAGAAAAGCGAACGCCAAGTGAATCCATAACACGGTCATTGCGCGTCACGCTCCTGCAGCAGCCTGGCCGGGCTCGGAGCTTCCGGCGCGGAGACCGGAGCGGAGCGCTGCGTCCGCCGGATGTACAGGTACAGCAAGAGTCCGAGCGGCGACGCGAGCAGCGTCACTCCCTTGCGGGGCGACTCTGCGACAAACCTGCGGTTCCCCATAATCAGGCTGCTCGACACATAATGAACGGCTTCGCGGAACCGTTCTTTGAACGACGGCGCGTACTGCATCGCCACTTTCCGAAAAAAAGCAAAGCCCTGCGGGTTCCTGCGGTATTGGTTCAGCATGTTCAGGCTGGAGCCGTCGGTCCGGTATTCCACATGGCAGAGCACCTCGTTCATAACCAGCAGCGGAAGCTGCTGATCGATCAGCAAGTATTTATACGACAGCGGAACATACCGCTCGCCCGGAAAAATCGGATACGGCGGAACGCCGCTTGTCACCTGCGTGCGGTAGACCAGCTTTTTGTCGCCCTTGACCTTCCATTTGGCGTACAGGCCGCTCAGCGTCGACGCCTTCAGGTTCCCCGGCATTTCCGTCCCGATCACCTCTCCGTCCGGCGAGGCGTCCAGCCCCACGATGCCCGCATATTCCAGGCTTCCGTGCTTCTTCCAGAACGAAATGATTTGGTCCACCGCGTCATCGGCCAAATAATCATCGGAGTCGATGCATACGTTAAGCTCCGTGTCGATCCGTTCATAGGCGGCGTTATGCGCGCCGTGCATCCCCTGATTGTCCTGGTAGTGGTAGCGGATCGGAACCTTGCCCTCCCAGGTCCACTCCTCAACCAGCTCCCGGGTCCGGTCCGTCGAGCCGTCGTCGATAATCAGCCAGACAAAGTCCCGGCACGACTGCCTGATCAGGCTCTGGTAGCATAAATGCAGCGTATGGGCTCTATTGTAGGTTGGAGTAAAGACCGTTAGCGTTGGCGCCATTGTGCTCACCTCTGATTAAGAATCGGCTGACATTCCGTATGGTAAAAAGAAGCCAGCCACTCCGCGGTCTTCGCGGAGTCATACCCGCTCTCGCGAAGCTGCTCCGATGTATCCGCACGCTCGCAGGAGCTGTCCAGAATCTCCTGCGCCCAGGTATCGACCGGCTCCTGAAGACCGATGAACCGTACCCTGCCCGTCAAATCCGATTCCCGGGTAATCGAGCTTGAAGCGATGCACCTCAGTCCGGCTGCCTGCGCTTCCACCAGAACGACGGGCAGCCCTTCAAACAAGGACGGGAACAAGAACAGGTCCATGCCCTGCATCAGCCTCGGAATATCCGAACGGACGCCCAGGAAGGCGACATGGTCCTGTAATCCGAGCTGTTTAACTTTTTGCCGGATCGCCGGCTCCAGATAGCCCTCACCGACCAGAACGAGAAGCGCATTAGGGTTCCGCAGATAAACGCTGTGAAAAATATCAATCAGAAACGTATGGTTCTTCTGCTCGTTGAACCGCCCGACGTGGCCGATTACGAGGCGATCGCCCGCCTGAAGCTCGCTTCTCACCTGCTCACGGACGCCCGCGTCAAAGGCAAATTCCCGAAGGTTGATCGCGTTATTCATCACGACGAGAGCGCTCTCCCTCGCGGTGCCGAACAGCCAGCGTCCCGCCTTCTTCGAGCAGGCAAAGTACCGGTTCGGATTATCCTTCATCACCGCTTTGGCGTATACGCGGAAGGGAAATTTCAGATCCAGCTTCAGATCGCTAAGGTGGCTGTGGGCAATCCGGCACGGAATCCCCGCTCTTTTGGCGGCCCTCAGTACAAAGCTGCTGTTCTCGTTGATGTGGGAATGAACCACCCGGTATTCCGGGTGCGCGTTAAAGAATTCCCTCAGCCTTCCAAAATACCGCCGGTAATTCCCCGGCTTGATCGGCGGCATCCGGTAGATAACACCGCCCATGGCCTCGATTTCATCGTCGTAATGCCCCCTTTCCTCCCGGTGCACCATGAAATCAAACTGAATATCATCGCGGTCCATCTGGCGATAGTAGTTCATGAGCATCGTTTCCAGTCCGCCCCTGTTCATGACGGTGACGACCTGAAGAATTCGAACGGGCCCCATTGTCCGCACCTCCCGTCTTCCTCATTCGCAATCGGTTGATCGCGATCAGCATGAGATACATTCCTGCAGCCATTTTCCATTTCCCCATCAGAAAGAAGATTTTCCAGGCCCCCGCGCAGTACCGCAGTTCAAATCCGGCAAAGGAGGCGGCGACGTCGGGCTTTGCAACCAGCGCGCGAATCTCTCTGATTTTGCCGAATGCCGAAGCCCTGTTGTCCTCGCTAATGATATTGAGGCCGAGCCCCAGCGTATTGACGCAGATCCGGTTATGCAGCGCCGCCGTATATTCCTCTGGCAGCCCGCGCTCGCGGATATAGGCTTCCATGTGTGCGTACAGATTGTTGAATTTGCTCTCCAGCAAAGGGTTATGGCGTGAGGTGATGGAGGAAGCGTTGACCTTCCAGTAATGATAGAACGGGCGGCCCAGGAAGACGAAGGAACGGGCATGGTGGCATACCTGGATATTGAAGAGCGAATCCTCGTTGGTGCCGATCGTTTCAAGGTTGATAAAAGAGGCCGCCGCCCTCTTGATCAAATCCGCACGGTACAGCTTCCCCCATACGGTGCCCCAGGCGTCCAGATACTCGGGCTCCGCCAATTCCTCTCCCAGCGGGCCGAACAGCCGCCTCGTAATCCGGTCCTGGACCTCTTGGTGACGGTATACCTTCATGTCCGGAAGCGGAAAGATTTTCTCTTTCGCATGCGTCCCGAATTCGCGCATATACGTGCACATGACGATATCCGCCTCTTCCATCTCCGCCGCTTCGCGCATCTTCATGAACATCTCGCGCTCCACCCAATCATCCGGATCGACAAAGGCGATGTACCTTCCTCTTGCGCGGCCGATCCCTTCATTGCGGGCGGAAGATACGCCGCCGTTGTCCCGGTTGACCGGAATGATGCGGCTGTCCCGGCCGGCATAATCCAGGAGGATGGAGAGGCTGCCGTCCGCCGATCCGTCATTGACGGCGATAATCTCCAGATCGCTGAAGGTTTGGTTCAGCAGACTGTCCAGGCAGCGCGGCAAATAGGCCTCCATATTATATATGGGCACGATAACGCTGATTTCCGGTTTCATCGCTCTCCTCCTCCCGCATATGCCCTATGTAGATGGAGCTCAGCTCCCTGACGACCGACTTCAACTGATACGTCTGGATAAGCTCCAGACTCTTGTTCCCCATCAGGCTCCGCAAACCGGCGGACAAGCTGAGCTCAAACATATACTCAGCCAGCCTGTCTTCCTGCCCGGGACCGGGCTCCACAAGATACCCGTTCTCCCCGGGCTTCACAAGCTCCGCATGTCCCCGGTTTCTTGTGGCGATAATGGGGAGGCCGCAGGCCATCGCCTCCATAATATTGACCGGCAGCCCCTCCCGCAGGCTTGAGGAAACCGCCGCGTCGCACAAGGGCAGCAGCCGGTCGATGTCTCGCCGGTAGCCGAGAAACTCGACCCGTCCGGCGACCCCTAGCTCCGCCGCCAGCTGGCGGCACTGCTCCTGCAGCGGCCCCTCTCCCGCGAGCAGCAGCCGGATTGCGGCTCCCTGATCCTGGGCCCGGGCTAACGCTCGGATAAGGAGCTGATGGTTCTTGTTGCCGTTGAACTCCCCGGCGTAGAACATCAGCACATCCTCCGCTGCGTAGGGGGATTGCTGCCGTAGCCTGAGCTTTTCAGCAGGGGCGGCGGGCCTGAATTTGTCGGTATCCACGCCTACGCCGTGCACATGCTCGATCCGCCCGGCTTTGAACCTCCGCCCCGCGGCCAGCCGGTAATCTTCTTCATTGATGGTAATCAGACAGTCTGTCAGCCGCGACAGGCCCCTCTCGACCGGATAATAGAGCAGCCAGCTTGCAAGCGAAGATCCCTTGCAGAAATGAAAGCCGTGGGCGGTGTACAGCATCCGGGTTCCCTTCTTGCGCGAACCCGCCGCGGCCAGACGGGCCAGGACCCCGCCCATCGGCGTATGCGCATGAACCAGGTCATAATCGTTGGTCCTTATAATTTCCTTCAGCTCGCGGTAAGCCGCCCAATTCCCGCCGCGCAGCGGAGACCGTTCAATGGGGATATTGAACTTCCTGTCGGTGAAAGGCAGATCAAGCTCGCCGCGCGCCGCGACATGAACCTCCCAGCCCCGCTGTTTAAACCATTCCATGACAGGCAGATGAAAGGCTCTGAAATGAAAGTCGACGGTTGCGCAAAACAACACTTTTCGGGACATGGGCGGCCTTCCTTTCCTTGGCTCTACACAACCGTCGCTTTTTTCACAGGAACCTTCTCGAAGCGGTTGTTGGCGATATCCAGCAGCAGGCTTCTCAGCTCTTCGATGGACAGCGAATCATAGGCCTCTAGCAGGTGATTGATGGCTTCAAAGTTCACTTCATAGGACTTGCCGACATAAATCTTGGGGTAGACCTGAACATCATGAACCTCTGTATCTCTCAGAAGCTCCTCGTACAGCTTCTCTCCCGGTCTCATGCCGGTGAATTCGATGCCGATTTCCTGGGCGGAGTAGCCCGACATGCGGATGAGATTTTTGGCCAAATCGACAATCTTGACCGGCTCTCCCATATCCAGCACGAAAATCTCTCCCCCGCGCGCCAGCGCGCCCGCCTGTATGACCAGCCGCGATGCCTCGGGAATCGTCATGAAATAACGGACCATATCCGGATGGGTAACGGTCACCGGCCCGCCTTGTTCAATCTGTTTGCGGAACAGCGGGATGACGCTGCCGCGGCTTCCCAGCACATTGCCGAACCGGACGGCGACAAACTTGGTTGCGCTGAACCGGTCCATATGCTGGATAATCATCTCGGCGATCCGTTTGGTCGATCCCATGACGCTGGTCGGATTGACCGCTTTGTCCGTGGAGATCATGACAAACGTTCCCACTCCCGTCAGGCTCGACGCCTCGGCGATATTCATCGTGCCGATAATGTTGTTCTTGACCGCTTCCTCGGGATTGCGCTGCATCAGCGGCACATGTTTGTGGGCGGCGGCGTGATAGACAACATCCGGCTGATGAAATTTCATCAGGGTCATAATTTTGCTCTCATCCTGCAGATCCGCAATCTCGGTATAGAATTGGATGCCCGAGTCCCGGAACATCGCTTTGAGCTCGATTTCAATCGTATAGATGCTGTTCTCCCCATGGCCGAGCAGCACCAGCTTTTTGGGCTTGAATCTGGAAATCTGCCTGCATACCTCCGAGCCGATGGAACCGCCCGCTCCCGTGACGAGCACAACCTTGCCCGTTACATACCCGGAAATACTGTCAAGATCCAGGCGCACCGGCTCTCTGCCGAGCAGATCCTCAACCTGAACGTCCCGGAACTGGCTGACCGCCACTTTGCCGCTCGCAATATCCTCAAGCATCGGAATCGTCTGAGTCTTGGCCGAGGTCTTGGCGCATTCTTCGTAAATCGCCTTCAGCCGGGCTTTGGGCAGGGAAGGAATCGCGATGACGATATGCTCCACCTGATACCGCCCCGCTACGTATTCAATATCCTTGATTCGGCCGGCAACAGGAATCCCCATAATATCAAGGCCAAGCTTGCTCAAATGATCGTCGACAAAAGCGACCGGTTTCAGCTCCTTATCTGCTCCGGACAGAAGCTGCCTGGCAACCATGGTTCCGGCCGACCCTGCGCCGATGATCAGCGTCCGTTTGGCGCCGTCCGGCGCGCTGCCCGTCTCCTGCTTGGCATGTGCGGTTCTGAGCACCCGCCAGCAAAACCGCGACCCGCCGATCAGCATCATATGAAGCATCCAGGTGACCAGCAGCAGCCGGTACTGAACGTCGTACGAGAAGACGAACTGTACGGTGGCCGCCGCAAGCAAGGAGAAGGACACCACCTTCGCAATGAGGAGGCTTTCTTCAACGCCGGCATACTTCCAGGCTTTGCGGTAGAGATGGTACACAAATGCGAAGATGTGATGACTGAGGAGCAACGTAACCGAACTGATAATCACCGGATATGTAAAGACGTCGAGAGTAGCGTTAACCAGAAAGCTGCTTGCGAAGATGGCCGTAAGCACAATAAACGAATCCAGCACAATTAAAACGGATAGCCGATGCTTATAAAGCAACGTTCACCCAACTCCTTCCCCAAAAGAAATGAACTGCGCATTCGTCCTGTTCCTAACTCCGGTTAAGCACGGTGCCCAAGAGGTTCACCTTTCCAAAATCGAGCAGACGCTTCGCTTCAATCGCTTTCTTCTGCTGCGTCTTTCCGCTGCGCAGAACGAGCACGGCTCCGTCGCACCGGCCTGCCAGCGCGATCGCGTCGGGCGTATCGAGTACCGCCGGGCTGTCGATCAGGATGACCGTATATTTGGCTTTGGCCCGCTCCAATAGCTCCTCCATCACCCGGGAGTCCAGCAGATCGGCCGTTCCCGGCATGGGCGACCCGCCGGGAATGACGGCCAGCCCCTCAATGCTCGTCGGATACACGATTTCGTCAAAATCAATCCCGGTAGCCAGCCCGTCGGAGAGCCCGGGCCATTGCTTGATGCCGAACACCTGGTTCAGAACCGGGTTCCTGACATTGCCATCCACAAGGAGCACTTTATCCCCCCGCTGGGCGAAGCTTACCGCCAGGTTCGCGGCCGAGGTCGATTTCCCTTCCCCGGGCGAAGGAGAGGTAATGACCAGCGACAGCCGCTCTTTTTTTCCCGACGCTATCCGAATGTTGTTCCGTATCCTTCTGTACTGCTCGGAAGCCGCCGCGGTGGGAATGTGATGGACGAGAAGACAGCCGTACGCCGCACGCGAATCCAACTTTCTCTCCCTATGAGCCAATAGCCTCACCCCGTATATACTCATTTTTTCTTCGGGAATTGCCCGAGAAGTTCTTACGCTGGAATTTGGAGACCTGACCCAGTGAATCGACGCCAAGTATCCGTTCAATGTCTTCCTCGGAGCGCAGGGTGTCGTCCAGCGAATCCAGAAGGAAGGCCAGCCCCAAACCAATGACAAGACCGGCAAACAGCCCCACCTTCAGCGCACGGTCGCTCGGCGGATTAATCGGCGCAGGATTAGGAGCTTCGGCCGCTTCCGTAAGCATATTGATTCCGGTAAAGCCCATGCGCTTGTTTACTTCATCGGCGAACACGCGAACGACGGCATTGGCGAGCTGCGGCGCGACCGCAGGGTCGGGGTCAACAACTGAAATGAGCGTAATGATGGAATTGTCTACACTGTCCACGCTGATCTGGCCGCGCAGGCCTTCAGGCGATCTCGGGATACCGGTCTCCCGGATCACTCGTTCCAGAACAACAGGCTCCCGAATGAACACTTTGATTGTGCTGAGCTGCTCGGGTGTAGTTGCGGGAATCATGATTCTTGCCGAAGAAGAGTACAGGGGCACTTCCGGCTGAGAGCTGTACAGCCCCCCCAGCACGGCAAAAAGGAGGGTTGGCAGGAGAATAATCCATATTCTCCGTTTGATGACTAAAGCCCATTCTTTCAAGTTGATTTCCTTGACCGGGGCTCTCGCTGGAGGTTCTTTTTCGTATGCCGTGTTCTCATCTTCCATGTTCTCACCCACTTTAAAGAGTAACGTAATAAAGAACGTTGTGCGTTAATTTTAGTTCTTTATATAGAACGTGTCAACTATTATCCCCTTAATTTCGGTGATTTTGTTTGTTATAAAGATCAGTTCCTGTTCGTTCATACGCACCAAAAAAAGCGGCTTCCACTCATCACAGGAATGACAAATGGAGCCGCTTCTTCGCCCGGTCAATATTTAAGCTGCTTCAGTATATTGTTATTGACTCTATCATTCGCTTTCAGAGAGAGCCGCGCATTAACTAGGATATTGCCTTCGATTTGATAGGGAGGCGCATTTACTCCGGCATACTCCGTCGAGATCCCCACGGCCTGCAGGTTGCTCGTAATCTTGTTCTTCCGGATTACCGCGCCCAGCACATCATACGGTTCGTTCCGCTTCCAATAATCGCCTATTTTGATCAACTCCGTGCCCTTGGAAGTCAGATGCTCCGCGTTCACCACATTGTTCTCCACAAGAACGCTCTGCGCCGCTTGAATGCTGACAGCCTGCATGCTGCCCGGCAGCTCGAAGGTAGAATTCTTCACGGCCAGCTTTAACTGCTTGTTCTCGGCGTACAGCGTGCCCGCCCCATCCGTATTCCCTCTAAACGTGCAGCCGTCAAACATGTACTCTCCGGCCAGAACGGCTGAAAGAGTCCCAAATTTCCCGCTTTCCGCCGCCTCGAAGCGGCTGTTCTTGTAGATTCCCGGCGGCAGGGACAGCCCGTAAGCGGCATTGTAGCCAATCACCTTCAACTGATCGAACACGCTTCCCGGGGCGGCGTTCCCCGAAACACTACGTAAAGAGGGCTCCCCGGTAATCGTAACATTGCTGAGGCGCACCGGCTGATTGTTGACGCTAAGCCCTGCATCCACTTTTTGCGTAATGGCGATGTCGACATTGGACACCTTGATTCCGAACGCCTGTTTCGCGCTTAAAGCAAGTGTGCCGTTCGTAATCTTCATTCCATCAATCACAATATTCGGCCCTTCGAAAAAGGTGACGGAATCGTTCATGCTGTTATTTTGCAGGGTTGCATCACGGTAAGCATAAATGCGCGTACCATCAAATTGGTTGCCGGAAATCCAGGCGCCGCGAAACGGCTCGGATACAGCAAGTCCAATGGCTCCCCTGGAGGCAAAATGATTCCCGTCCACCCAGGCGTTCCGCCCGTCGTACAGAATGGCGTCATAGGCGGCGTTGTTGTAGAACTGATTGTTCCTGATCGTAATGTTCGTGTTCAGATTGCCGTTCTCCCCGTATCCGCCCTCCACATCAACGCCGGACTGCGGGGCCGTTCCTTTGATATCGTGGAGCAGATTCCCGGTAATCAGCACATTGTCGGCTCCGCCGACCGTGATGCCCTGGCGCCGGTTGAACGCGGACTCCGAGTTTCGTACCGTAATGTTCCGGCTGACGACCCGGTTCCACACCTCCAGATAGCCGCCCTTGGATGACGCCTGATTCAGCACAAGATGACAATAGGCGGCTTCGGGAGGAATGGCAATTTGATCGCGGGCCTTGGCCGATATTTTCTTGATGAATTTGCCGCCGCTTTGGTAGAAATAGACTTCGAACGTATACGGCAGCTTTTTGACGTTTGAGATTTCGATAGTTTTTTCCGTTTGAAGAATGGGAGCGGTCAGCGGAATTGGTGTCTGGGTGCGAATTTTGTTCTTGTTGTTCACGGCCTGGCCTTTGGCGCCCAGCGCTCCGGAAACAAAGCCTTTCTCATACAGGTCTTTAATCAACGTGCCAACGCCGCCGATCGTCATCCCGTCACCGGTAAAATTAACGGTCTTGACGCCGTCGACCACAACATTGGACGCTCCCTCCATCAAAATGCCGTATCCGTTCTCGTGCGTCCCCGCACTATGCGGGCTGTCCTTTTTGGAGAAATCATGCTGGTTCTTGTCTCCGCTGTAGGTTCCTCCCTTTAAGGTAACATTGTCCACACCGTAGCCAAGATACATCGTTTCGTACCGCTCTTTTCCGTTGGCCTCCTTCTGCAGCACGGCGTCATCCGGCAACACAAACGTCATATCGCTGACCATGTTAATGCGGCTGTCCTTATCAATCAGGTAGGTGCCGGACGGAAGCGTCACAGCTTGAACCCCGCTCTTATGCAGCGTGCTTAAAGCCGCGTTGATGCCTTTGGTCGTTTCCGCCGGATGGGTTTCGTCATTATAAATCTGCCACTTGGACAGCTCGATCATCACCGGAGGCTGCGGTTCGGATGAATCCTGACCATAGATCTGGGGCGGCCCCCCTGAAAGCAGCAGCAAAACAAACAAAGGCAGAAGAAATCTCCATAAAGCTTTGCTCATTCCCATTTCGTCCTCCCACTTCAAGATTCAATGTCTATATCAAACGTTCTTTAAAACGAACTATGCTATTTTAGACTATCACGTTTTTTTTCGAATGGAAAGGCTTAAGTCCCACTCAGCAAAAACGGTTCTTTAGACCTGCTCTTTTTCCTCCAAATCTCCTGTTTTCCGTCTTCAATCCTTTATAGCGAATTCCGATAAACTATGTCAGGCAACAATTCCGATTACAAATTACCTCAACAGAAGGGATAATCCGCATGAAAAAAATAGCAGGAACTCTCACATTGCTTCTGATCGCCGCCCTGCTGACGCCAAGCTTTCCCCGGGCGGAGGCAGCCGGTCCGGCGTTGTTCTCCGACATTTCGTCCAAGCACTGGGCGCAAAAAGAGATCTACCGCCTGAAAGATGAGCGGCTGATCGGCGGGTACAACGACGGAACCTTCCGTCCGGACAATCCAATCACCCGGGCCGAAGCCGTAAAAATCATCGTTCAGGCAAGTCAGCTTGACATCGACCCGAATGATGGCGTTCCGCAGGCGATTTCCGATGTGACGCCGGCCTATTGGGCCTATCCGTACATCGAAGCCGCGAAGAAGTCCAATCTCATCACCGGCTATATGGACGGCTCGTTCCGTCCCGGCGAGACGCTGACCCGGGCCGACAGCGCCGTGCTTCTCGCGCGCGCCTTCGATCTGGACAGCCAGGGGGCGAATGATGCGGCCCTCGCCTCCGACGTCGGCAACCACTGGGCGGCTTCGTCCATCGACAAGCTCTTAACGAACGGCATCGCAGTCGGAGACGAGAACGGCAAATTCCAGCCGTCCAAAAAGGTAACCCGGTCCGAATTCGCGGCCCTGCTCGCAAGAACGCTCTACCAGGATCTGCGGTACGGCGACACCGGATCACAAGAGGCATCGACGGCCTCCAGTCCGTCCGCTTCGCCGGAAGGCGTATCCGCGAGCGAACCTCCCGCCGCTGTTGCGATGGCCGCCATTGGCGGCGGCGGAACCGGAGGCGGGGGTGCTTCGGCTCCTTCGGCTGAACCGTCCCTTGAACCGACCGCAGCCCCGTCGCCCGGTACGACGCCCGGACCCGTACCGACGCCGACTCCCGCGCCGACAGCCGCGCGGACGCCTGCACCGACACTTGCACCGGCGCCTGCACCGACACCGGCACCGACACCGGCGCCTGCACCAACACCGACACCGGCGCCTGCACCAACACCGGCACCGGCGCCAACCCTGGCACCGACGCCTGCGCCAACGCCTGCGCCGACATCTGCTCCCAGCCCAACGACTGTGCTGAAGGAAGTGTACGGATTGAAGCCGCTCAGCGGTCCGACCAGCCTATCTTTTAGCTGGACCAATCCGGCGTATGCCGATTTTAAAGCCGTTAACATTTATAAAGAAGGAAGCCTGAAGAAATCGACAACCGGTACGTTCTACCAGGAAACCGGTCTTCTTCCCGCCACAACCTACCATTTTGTCCTCAAAACCGTTAATCTGAACGGCATGGAGTCCGCAGGCACCGAATTAAGCATGACGACAACGACTGCCAGCCTTCCATCCCCTCCGGCCGGACTGTCCGCCTCCGCTACGGACAGCGCGGCGCTGTTAAACTGGACGGAGAGCGGCGAGAGCGGCATTATCGGCTACAATATCTATGTGGACGACTTAAAGAATAATACCGATACGGTAACCGGCGTCACCTACAAGCTGAACGGATTGAAGAATGGCCAAACCTACAAGATGTATGTGACCGCTGTGAATGACGCCCTGCTGGAATCGAAGCCCTCCATCGCAGTATCGGTCACACCGCTCGCTCCGGATTACGCGGAGCCCGAAGAAATCAGCGGGCTGACTGCTGTGGACGATGGCACATCGGTAACGCTAACCTGGAATAATCCCGTCTCTCCGGGCTTTGACCGGGTGGATATTTACCTGGGCGGCGTGCTGATTGGCTCTTCGAAGGACGGCAGATTCAAAGCGGAAGGACTGTCCGGGGCGACTGAATATTCCTTCACGCTCAAAACGGTCTATACGGTTGTGAAGACTTCAAGCGGCATTGATCTTTCCATCCGGACGAAAGACATTACCCCGCCGGCCGTTCCCGCGGAGGTAACTGCAACAGGCGGTCCAAGCAAAGTTTCCGTCTCCTGGGCAGCCGGCAAGGAAAGCGATCTGGCCGGATACAACGTCTACGTGAACGGGCAAAAAAAGAACGCCGCGCCGCTCGCGCAGAACTTTTACGAAGCGAAAGGCCTGGATTTCGGCGTCTCGTACAGCATCCAGGTCGAAGCCGTTGACACCAGCGGCAACCGCTCACCCCTGAGCGCGCCCGTGACGGCCTCTCCCACGCACTATCTGATTGAACTGGCACGCTGGGGAATCTATAACGACGGCACGCATCCGGTGGAGACCGTCAAGGGCATTAACAACGCCTTGGTCTGGGCCCGCCAGAAAGGCATCACGGCAACAACACTGCCGGCCGGAACCTATCTGATTGACAAGGCAAGCCGGATCAACATGGTCGGCGATATGCTGTTTGACCTGCCGATGGATGCCGTCCTGCAGAAAGAAACCAACGGCAAGGAACGTTACGATGTCATGTATGTCGGGTACGGCGCGAACAATGTAACGCTTCGCGGCGGAACCTACCTTGGCGACAAGCTGACCCACGACTATTCCCAGCGGGACCCTTATAATACGGGCACTCACGAAGGCGGATACGGCATATTCGTCGAAGGCGCCAAGAACACGACGATAGATGGAGTCAAAGCGATGAATTTCACCGGCGACGGGCTGGTGCTTGGCGGCTTTGGCACCATGTTCAAGGATCTCTACGCCGCCAGCTTTGTGTCCGGCGGAATCAGCGCAACCGGCCAGCCGGTCAGCGACAGCGCTAAGGTCCGGACCAAAGACGGCATTTATTTTAACAACGCCATCTTCAAGACCGAGCGGACCTTCGAAATATCCAATATTGCCAATCTGCCTGTCAGCTTCACCGTGTATTTCTATCGCGCGGACGGTTCCTTCATCAAGAATCAGCAAGCTATAGCCAGAGAAATCATGACGATACCGGATGGCGCGGCTTACTTCCACCTTGTCTTCAATAAAGCCACGTCCAACGGCGCTTACCTGGAAGCCTGGAACCGGACCGTAACCCAGAATGCGGTCGTTAAGAACTCCGAGTTCGCCTTTAACCGCCGCCAGGGCATTACAGTCGGAGGGGCCGACAATGCGCTGATTATAAACAACGTCCTGCATGATATGAAAGGCATCGCGCCCCAGTCGGGGATTGACGTCGAGGGCGGATACGGACAGAACGGAAACCTGAACACCAATATTTTCATTAAAAACAACGAATTCTATAATAATGCGGTTTATGACGTTATCCTGTATGACGGGCATGACGCAACCGTTGAGGGCAACCATCTCGCTTCCAAAGGCATCATCGGCCTTGCCATATCGGAGCCGTTTAAGAACGCCAAGATCGTTAACAATCATTTTGACGGAACCCGGATCATGGCCTATCACGACGCCACTTTCCTCAATAACCGGATGAATGATTCCGGCACCTTCTTCCAAGGGCCCAATATCATCATCGACGGTATGGAGATCACCAACGGAAAGCTGTCCGTCAGCGCCAAGAATCCGAAAGGCATTAAAGTTTCCAATGTGAATATCCGGATTACCAAGAAGGTGGACGCGGGCTTTGCCCTAAGCGGAGAAGCCATTGACGTGTCCAACGTGACCATAACCGGGGAAGCCGCACTGGCCAGCTTCAACGGCAGCCCGAAACCGGGATCGACCTTCGATAATATCAAAGTGCTCGGATTCAACTCCGCGCAAGGCATGACTTTACCGCAGGGAACGTACACGAACTCTGTATTTGAAGCGGCGGACGGCAGCCGGTTCGGTTCCCCCATTGTTGCCAATGGCGTATACAGCTTCGATAATTGCACCTTTACCTCGAACGCCACCGGCAACACCGCTCTTATCGCAAGCCATGCCAATCTGGACCTGAAGATCACGAACTCCAAGTTCAACGTCAACGGGGATGCTTCAGCCATTACGGTTGAAACGGCCAACCGGGTCGTGCTCGAAAATAATACGGTGACGGCCATGAAGCTGGCCCGGACTTCGGTCGAACTGATCAAAATCAACGACTACTGGAAACGTAACGATCCCGCCGATGTCTTCAACGTCTCGATTATCGGCAATACGGTGTCCTCCAACATCGCCGCCATAGGCATTTCCACCATCTATGCGGGTGTGAATGCGCCTCCGTATACCGTCAAGAATAATATCCTGAATAAAGCCATACTTGCTCTGAAGAGCAATGACGTACAGAGCGGCAATATCCTGAACAAGTAAAAAAAATGGCCCGGGGCATCCCGGGCCATTTCTCATTTATAACTGTAATACTTTTTCCATAGCTTGTAGGAATCATGCTCATTGTCCTCCCACCAATCCTTCTCATCATCGCAGTCCCTGCCTTTTAGCCAACTTAACCAATTACCGGAAGTGTTGCTGCCGCTGTGGGACGTTGTTGCTTCCTTGTCAAACCAGGAAGCAATCACGTTGGTCAGTGAGGATAAAAAGGAGGTCGCATAAGAAGAGGAATACTTCGCTTCTGCCGGGCCGGAGGATGCATAGGCAGAGGCCGGCAGCATAATCGCGCTGGCGAGCAGCACAATCAGCGTTAGCCGAGCGTATTTCTTCATACACGTTACCATACTTCCAAGTCCTCTCTTTCACATAGTCTAAATGAACTACAAAGTGGTTCTTTATAAAGAATATTATGGAATCCGGAATTTGTAAATACATAACATAAGAGCAATCCGCCAAGCCGTAAAATCTCACACTTGATTTTTGATTGATCTTTGATAGACTTCACCTTAAGACCAGAGACATATTCCAAGTATTTACTTCCAGATGTTTTTTACAGCGAACGAACCCACACTTTAGTCCCTGCCTTACCCGTAACTATTTCCAGTAATCCGGCAGATTGGGGAGATTACGCATGAACAAACTCAGGCATCTCTTTAACACCGATATTTACCGCTGGCTGACGCAGTGCATGAAGGGAAAATGGGGTGCGCTGTCCGGGATCATCCTTTTAAATGTCGTCATTTCCCTGAGCGGAGCGGCCCTCGCCGTCGCCTCCAAGCAGGTCATCGATCATGCCGTACAGAGCAGCATGCGCCTAAGCGGAGTCTACGCCATAGCCTTTGCCTTGATTCTGATTCTCCAGCTGGGCCTTTCCTCCTTGCTGACCCTGAGAACCGTTAGACTGAGAGAGACGGTAGCCAATGATTTGCAGCATCGCTTCATGGACCGGCTGTACCGGACGGAGTGGAGCGCTGCCGGCAAATACCACAGCGGCGATCTGCTGACCCATCTGACAAGCGATGCCGCCAATGTTACCGACGGATTGATCAATACCCTGCCGAACATCGTCGCCTTGATTGTCCAGTTCGCGGCCGCCTTCCTTACATTGCTCTACTTTGACAAAACGCTGGCGCTATTCGCCTTCGTGCTCGGGCCCGTGTCCGTAATCATCAGCTGGTATATCGGCCGCAAGCTGAAGAGGATGCAGCATCAGATCCAGTCCGCCGAAAGCCGCTATCGTTCCCTGCTGCATGAATGCATCCAGAACCTGCTGATTGTCAAAACGTTCGAGAATGAACAAAACAGTCTGGAGAAAGTGCAGGCCTCCCAGCAGAACCGATTGTTCTGGATACTGAAACGCACGCGCTTTAACGCGGCGGCCGACCTGACCATGGGAATCGGCTACCGGCTCGGCTTCTTCCTTGCCTTCATCTGGGGCGCATTCCGCATATCCACCGGGGCCGCAAGCTTCGGGATGTTTACCGCGTTCTTGCAGCTTGTCGGGCAGATTCAGGGACCGCTTGAAGGCTTGGCCCGCACGTTCCCAGTCCTCATCGCCATGATCACCTCGGCGGAGCGGCTGATCGTATTTCAACAGCTGCAGCCGGAAGCCAAAAAAGAGCTTCCTTCGTCTGTTGACAAGGAAAGCCTGTCTGAACTGCGCATGGAGCATGTCGCCTATAGCTATGAATCAAGCAAGCCGATTCTCACCGACGTTAATCTTCGCATAAAGCCCGGCGAGCTTGTGGCCCTGATCGGGACCTCGGGAGAAGGCAAAACCACACTCCTCCGGCTTCTGCTGGCATTGCTCGAACCGCAGAGCGGAAACATCAGCATCATCGGCAAGAACCGCGAACCCCTCCGTCTTTCGGCCGATACAAGGTCTTATTTTTCCTATGTGCCGCAAGGCAACACACTCTTCTCCGGCACGATCGAAGGCAATCTGCGAATCGGCAATCCTGCGGCCACCGATGAGGAAATCCGTGCCGCCCTTGACACAGCCTGTGCTTCAAGCTTTATAGAGAAGCTTCCGCACGGCATTCATACGGTTATCGGCGAGCACGGCTCCGGCTTATCCGAAGGCCAGGCCCAGCGAATCGCCATTGCCCGCGCCCTGCTGCGGCCGGCGCCGATCCTCCTGCTCGACGAGGCTACATCGGCTCTGGATATGGATACGGAGTGGGCGGTCCTGCAAAATATCCGGAATGCCGAGCCCCCGAGAACATGCATCGCCATCACGCACCGCCTGTCCGTATTCGATGTCTGCGACCATATTTACCGGCTGTCCGGCGGCGTCTTATATGAACAAAAAGAGCTTGTCACTCAAAGCAAGTGACAAGCTCTTCCTATCAACATTAAAGGAGACCTCAAACCGTAAACCGTTTGAGGTCTCCTTCGTTTAAAATCAATTAGCTGAAAGAGTAAAAAATATGCGTTCCGTCCGTCCAGGTGGCGTCAACCTTAGGGGTAATTTTCGTGCCATACTCAGTGCCGCTCACCTTCAGTTCCTTCACTTCTGGCTTTTCCCACACCTTTTTAATCATATACTCCACCTCCTGATATTTAAATATCGCCATTGCCCCGCACATTCCCTGTTAACCTCGATGTCACTGGCAATATTTGATATTACAATACAATAGATAATTCAAAAAATCAAGAATTTTCGGACGTTATTGCGAACGATTTCGGCATAACCAATTCCATAAATTCAATAAAATGACATAAAAATTTACTATTACCCAATTATAAAACGCTTAAATTATGAATTATGTCCTTGATTTGTTCATCAACCGTAAAACCATTCTCCGGACGTTCGATATGGAAAACACGGATCCGGGCGGCAAGCGCAGAGCACCGCATAAAATGTTCTCCCTGCTTACCCATCAGCTCCACAAACTCGGATCGATAAATATTCCTTAATACGGCCATCAGCTTATCCGGTCCTTTCACCTCGGAGACAATGACCTCCGCTCCCGGATGAGTGGACAATTCAAAGAGGGCGTCAAGCCTTCGGGGGGCCTCGATAAACCCGCTGTCCATCGATACATGATACTTATCCCTTATACCCGGAATTCGTTCCAATGAATCCACACTGCCAAAAATCTGCTCGGCCGTATCCCGCCACAGCTTTTGTCTGGGAAAGGCGGGCATAATCCACGGATCACCGTTTTCGTCCTCCTGGAGCGCCGCGATATCATCCGCCAGAAAAGCGCAGCCGCGCTGGATCAATGCCGCTGTAAGTGTAGACTTGCCCGCACCCGAATGCCCGGTCACGATCATATGCTTGCCCTCCAGCGCCAGCGCGCTGCCGTGAACCGGAAGCAGGCCGCGCTGGAACAGGAGCACACCCATGCAGGTACCCAGAATGAACAGCACATGGGCACCCGGCTCGCAGCCTTCGGTTCGTTCCGCCAGAATCTGTGTGCCGCCCGTTACGAGAAAGGTGCCGATATCCTTGACGCGAAAGGCAAAACCGTCGTCTCCGACAAGAGTGTACCCATAAGAACCCGGAGGACCGGGCATGTCGACAGGCACCTTTCCCTCACGGATATAGACCTCCGGCTCCCCGTCCGCGGGCAGCAGCCCTTCGAGCAGGAAATTAGAAGCGATATTCAGGCCAAACGCCTTATAACGAAACTCGAAATCGGGATCGCTCATTGTACCACCTCGGGTGTCGGATTAAATGCTCTTAGAAATCTGGCGAAAATAACGGTAATGACAATCGACCGGATCAGATTTTCATCATTCTCGCTTGCGTCCCGGCTGGCCCTGGCAAGCTTCTCCTTCAGCTTATCCTTGTCCACGTATGGGTCCAGGCCGCCTTGCGCAAGCGCCCTCTCCGCTTCGGCGAGAACCCCGGACCACTGCGGAGCAAGCCTGTAGATCCAGTCCGCGCTTTGCTGCCCCTTGGTCCGGATATTGAGCCGGATCGGGTCCGGAAGGATGCCTTTCATGGCCCGCCGCAGCAAATAACGGTCCTGTCCGTTCCGTACAAACTGCTCGGGGGGAATGGCCATGCAGAATTCGAAGACCCGCTTATCCCGGGATGGATCGCGGATCGTAATTCCATGG
This sequence comes from Paenibacillus sabinae T27, assembly GCF_000612505.1. Classification (NCBI taxonomy): domain Bacteria; kingdom Bacillati; phylum Bacillota; class Bacilli; order Caryophanales; family Paenibacillaceae; genus Paenibacillus; species Paenibacillus sabinae. The sequence goes on along the minus strand of NZ_CP004078.1, from coordinate 926,732 downwards.
GCCAGTGATAACTTGGTCTCCACCGCTCCTATATGCGCAAAAGGCAGAGGGCTCGTTCTAGCCTTTCGGTCTTCCTCATAGTCCGGAAAACGGCTGATCAGCGTATTGGCTCCTATCCGGTCGAGAGCTTGGACTACACCCCATTTCTGGATTAGCGACCTCTTGATCACCATGTTCTCAAAGCGATCGAACGTACGAAGCTCCCTTCGGTGCTTCCACACGCTCAAACGGTATGGCATGACTACGGGAATTGCGCTTTTCAGCACCTTCCTTACCGGCGCCTTCGCCAATTTGCTGAACTGATAGATTTCCCTGGCCGCCGCAGCGATTCTTCCTTGTCTGTACAGCGTCGCTAGTTGAACCCCGAAATTGCCGTATGAGATCGTGCTGTTTCCGGTCTGGCCGTTCAGCATCACCGTACATTTTTGGCCGGCGGCCATCTTCAGGAAGGAGTGATACCAGGTCATGTTCTGAAAGATTTTATAAGGCTGCTCAAAGATTCGAAGCAGTTCATCGGCGTCGGTCAGGCAATCCTTGCCGGGGAAGCTTCCGTAAGTGATATCGATGTTGGGATAAGCTTGTCCGATCAGCTCCACTTCACGGGATTCGTTGTAGATGGCCGTTCCGGACGGCCGCCCGCTGAACCCGGACACCGGGACGGAGGTGAAGCCGTACAGCTTTTTCCCCTGATCCGCGAGCAATGGGGCCGCAACCGAGGCAATCGAACCGGAATCCATCCCGCCGCTCAGAAAAATCCCGGTCTCGCCCGCGCTTCTCAGCCGGCACGCCACCGCTTCGGAGAAGCACCGGTTAAAGGCCTCGACATACTCTTTGTCACTGCCATACACGATCGGCTTGATGTCCTTCAGCGGCTCCCAATACCTTTTTGTGACCAGACCCTTCATATTGACGATTCCATAGTGAGCGGGCGGCAGCTGGTAAATCCCCCGGTAAACGGTGCCTTCACATTCCAGTTCATGCTGTATTCCGTCAATCGATAAAAAATCGGTGATCCACTTCTCATTCAGCTCGCCCGGCTTACCGGACAGACTGAGTAAGGGGGTCTCTACGGTGCAGAAGGCAAAATAACCGTTCTCGGACGTATAGTACAGCGTCCTCGATCCCATGGCGTCGCGGGCGACAAACAGCTCCTCCTTGCCGATATCCCAAATCGCAAACGCGTAATCGCCGACAAGATGCAGGGGGCAGGCGTGCCCCCAGGACTCGTAAGCCCGGATAATCAGCTCGCTGTCGGTTATAACGTCCGAAGACCCGTCTTTAAGGTTGAACTGCTCCAGCAGCTCCGCCCGGTTGTCAATGATCGCATCCGCCGTAATGGCCAGGGTGCCGACTGAGTTTAAGCGAGGTAGCTCCTCCCTTGTCGATTCAGGGGTGTTGTACTGAATGCCGCAGCCCAGATGCACAGACGAATCGGCCCATTCCGCGGCCCGGTCAAACGCGAAGACTTTCAATTTTCCGAAAATGGACGCGCCGTCCGGGGCGGCATCCGTATCCATTCCAAACCTGTAAAATCCACTGATCGCACCCATCCTGACCCTCCCGATCTGAAGCTTAACGCCCGATAATGCCAGGCGGCACAATTGCTTGCATCCAAGATTTGTACTTAATGTATCATCTTTTTCGTGCTTTATAAAGAACAAAGTCTCCAAACCAGGCTCAACAACATTTATCGCGTTCCATTTCAGCGGGAGATATTGTTTCTCCGCCCCGCGAGATGCGTTTCATTCGGTCGGTGATTTTCAGCTGGCCCCTGTCATCCAAAAATCCCAAATCCCCGGATTTGTACCAGCCGTCTTCCGTGAACGAAGAGCCATTCTGCTTCTCCGTATAATAGCGCATGACCCGGTGGCTCCGGATATGAATTTCGCCTTGCTCGAGGCAGGAAAGGACCGCCCCCGTATCCGGATTCACGATGCGGACCTGCACTCCGCGGTCCACCTTTCCCCCATGGATCCAGTCTCCGGCTTCAAATTCGCCGGGATCGATGCGCCCGCTGAGCAGATTGGAGTAGTTCAGCAGTTTGAACAGCATGGACAACGCCGCATTCTTTCGGCGATTCACGAAGCAGACGCCGTTCGAAACCGAGCCTGCTTCGGACGATCCGTAGCTGACCATGAAGAACACGAGCTTCAATTGCGGGTCATGGATTATATTTTTCAGCAAAGCGCTGTTCTCCGCCGGCGACGTAAACACAACGCCGAGGAGTGACGACAAGCTGCAGCCTTCCCGTCCCGGAACGGCAAGCAGGCGCTGAATCATAAACGGGGTTCCTGACAGGATCGAACACTTCTCCCGCTCCAGCATCGATAAAGCGTTCACAGGATGGAAATGGCTGAGCATGACGATCCGGATATTGCAGGCTTTCAGTCCGGTAAATATCGCGGCAAAGCCGCCCAGATGGTGCAGAGGAAGCAGGTTCATGAGTGAGAATTTCCGGATGATGCGGTCACTTAGACGGGTAAGCCACTCGGCTGCTCTGCTGCGCTGCGCGAAGCCGCCTTCCGATACCAGAAAAGATGAGGTTGTACGAAGGACGCCCTTGGGCCGTCCCGTCGTTCCCGAGGTGTAAAGAAGAATTAGCGGATCTTCAGACCTTACCGCTTGGCAGGCTTCCAGGAACTCCCCTTCCCGGATTTGGCCGGCCAGCGCATATAGATCCGAAAAAGGAAGAAACGGCAGTTCGGTCTCCTCATCCCCGCCCGCCACGAATACATGGGAAGGAATCCACGGGTGTTCCTGGTCCGATTCGGCGATCAGTTCCCGGACAAGCGCGGGATAGCACTGGCCATACCCTTCCGTTCCGATAATCAAGACTTCAGGCTTGGCATCGTCCAGATAACCCCGGAGCTCATTCTTTTTGGAGTATGCATTTAGCGGAACGATGATGGCGCCGATACAGGCCGCACCGAACATCGCCAGGATCATCTCCATTCTTCCCTGCATGAGCAGCGCGATCCGGTCGCCCTTTGCCACTCCAAGGCGCAGCAAACCTTTGGCCAAAGCGGAGGCGTTCTCCCACATGTCGGACCAGGTGTAATGCTGCTCCCATTCCGGGTAGCTGTAGGCTATATCTCGAGGGGCGCAGGCCGCCCGCTTCCTGAGCAGCTCCGAAACCGTATCTCTGCTGGACCCCTGTGTATTCTCCATGATCCGTTCCCCCAATGTACGATGGATTATTCGGACTTGTATTAATGTATCATCTTCAATGTACTCTATAAAGAACGAGAACGTTTATTATAAAGCTCACGTCCGGATAGCTGCACCAAGAATATTTTTTATATCGACATTTAAATTAGCATCTGGTACTAAGAGTTCATGCTACAATAAGAGAGAACACCAGCTGTACTTTTATGAATGAAGACACCTTGCGCCTATGAAGGAGATGTTGGTATTGGATTATAAGCAATGGATAGCTCCGGAGCGTTACAATATTACGTCGGAGATGGAACGCCATCCTTCCGGCAAGCTTGCATTGAAATGGTTAAGCGACAAAGGGGAATATGAGGAAATTACGTATGGTGACCTGCTGAAGCGGGCCAATCGGCTGGCCGGCGGGCTGGCGGAGCTTGGGCTGCGCCAGGGCGACCGGGTGCTCGTTATGGTTCCGCGCCGGATTATCGCCTATGTGATCTACCTGGCATGCCTGAAGCTTGGGCTCGTCATCATTCCTTCGTCGGAAATGCTGCGCGCGAAGGATCTGTCCTACCGCCTTCGCCACTCTGAAACCAGAGCCGTGATCTGCTGGTCGGAGGCTACGGGAGAAGTGAATAAAATCGCGGAGGATCTTCCGGCTCTTGATTTCCGTCTCTCGGTGTCCGAGGACGCCGGAGAAGCCGAAGAAGGCTGGCTGGAGCTGAACGAGCTGATGGAAGGCCAGCCGGATACTTATGCCGCCGTTACCACCGGCCGGGATGACATGGCGATCCTCGCCTACACTTCCGGTACCACCGGCAACCCGAAGGCGGTCGCCCATACCCACGGCTGGGGCTACGCGCATTTGCGCATCACCTCGCTGTGGCTCGACATCCGGGAATCGGATACGGTATGGGCCACGGCTGCTCCAGGCTGGCAAAAGTGGATCTGGAGCCCGTTCCTGTCCGTGCTGGGCAACGGAGCCACCGGCTTTGTCTACAACGGTTCGTTTCATCCGAACCGGTATTTGCAGCTGATTCAGGACCGGGAAATCCACGTCCTGTGCTGTACGCCGACGGAGTACCGGCTTATGGCCAAGATTGACGGACTCGGCCGGTACGACCTCTCCCGCCTCCGCTGCGCGGTGTCTGCCGGGGAGCCTCTGAACCAGGAGGTCATCAACGAGTTCAACCGCCATTTCGGCATCACGATCCGGGACGGCTACGGCCAGACGGAAAGCACGCTGCTGATCGGTACGCTGAAGGACATGCCGATCCGGATCGGCTCCATGGGCCGGGCGACGGCGCAGGGCATGATCGAAGTGGTGGACGAGAACGGCATCCCGCTTCCTCCGGGAGAGGTCGGCGACATTGCTGTGCATGTGAACATGCCGGCTCTGTTCAAGACCTACTACAAAGACCCGGAACGCAAAGCGAGCGTCACGCACGGCGATTACTTTATTACCGGCGACCGGGCATCCAAGGACGAGGACGGCTACTTCTGGTTTGAGGGCCGGGGCGACGATATTATAATCAGCTCCGGCTACACGATCGGCCCCTTTGAGGTAGAGGAAGCGCTCATGAAGCATCCCCTCGTCAAAGAATGCGCGGTCGTAGCCAGTCCCGACGAAATCCGGGGCCATGTGGTCAAAGCCTTTGTCGTTCTGCGGGATGAGAGCGCCGCTTCGCCGGAGCTGGTGAAGGAGCTGCAGGCCCACACCAAGCAAATTACGGCTCCTTATAAATACCCGCGCAAAATCGAGTTCGTCTCCGACCTTCCGAAGACAAGCTCGGGCAAAATCCGCCGGGTCGAGCTGCGGGCGAGGGAATTTGCTCACGCCTGAGTAACTAAAGCTTCCGGCTTTAGTCCGCTTGAATACCAACAGCCCAGTCAGGCATCAGGCCTGGCGGGGCTGTTTTTGCTTGTCTTTTTTTGCCGGTTTGCCGCTGCTTTATTTCTCCTGCCTCCCCGCAAAATCCGGAGGTATCCGGCGCGCCGATCCGGTACGGATGGCCGCTTCAATGACAGCGGCTCGCACGTGCTCAACCACTTTTTCATTAAAAATGCTGGGGATAATGTACAGCTCGTTGAGCTCATCGGGCTGAACAACCGCCGCGATCGCCTGGGCAGCCGCCAGCTTCATCTCCAGATTCACGGTCCGTGCCCGGCAGTCAAGCGCGCCGCGGAAGATCCCGGGGAAGCACAGCACATTGTTGATCTGGTTCGGATAGTCGCTCCTTCCCGTCGCCAGAACGCGCACATGCGGCTCGGCCAGCTCCGGCTGGATTTCGGGGATCGGATTGGCCATCGCGAAGATGATGCTCTCCGGAGCCATGCTCCGGACATGCTCGACGCTCAGAATACCGGCGCCCGCCACCCCGATGAACACATCGGCCCCTTTTACCGCTTCCCCCAGCAGGCCCGTTATCCCTTCCGGATTGGTAGATTCGGCAAGCAGCCGCCATTCTTCGTTGGTGTAGGGCATGTTCTTGCAGAGAATGCCCTCCTTGTCCACCGCGCAGACATGTCCCGCTCCGGCCGACAGCAGCAGATTGCAGATGGAGACGCCTGCCGCGCCGATTCCGGCAACGACGATCCGGGCGGTCTCAAATGGCTTGCCGACCACTTTGAGCGCGTTCAGCAGTCCTGCCAGAACGACGACCGCCGTCCCGTGCTGGTCGTCATGGAAGACGGGGATATCCAGCGCCTCCGCCAGCCGGCGCTCAATGCCGAAGCAGCGGGGCGAGGAAATATCCTCCAGGTTGATACCGCCGAAGCCGGGGGCGACCGCTTTGACGATTCGGACGATTTCATCCGGATCTTTCGTATCGAGACAGAGCGGAAAAGCGTCGATTCCCGCCAGCTGCTTGAACAGCATCGCCTTGCCTTCCATCACAGGCATAGCCGCTTCCGGTCCGATGTCTCCGAGGCCAAGCACCGCCGTTCCATCCGTCACAACCGCCACCGTGTTGCGCTTCATCGTCAATGTATACGCTTTCGATTTATCCTCCGCGATAGCCAGGCTGACGCGCGCCACCCCCGGCGTATAGACCTGGGACAAATCCTCGCGGTTCTTGATCGGCAGCTTCGGGTTGACCTCGATCTTGCCGCCAAGATGGGCAAGGAACGTCCGGTCGGATACATTGACCACTTTAATCCCGGGCATGCCGGACAGCACGCGGATGATTTCCTCGTTGCCGGCGTCCTGCACGTTGACCGTAATGTCCCGGGTCGTGATCTCCCTGCCCGCGCGGATCACGTCGATGGCGACAATATCCCCGCCAGCCGCGGCAATCGCGGAAGCGACATCTCCGAAAGAAGCGACCGATTTCTCGATATCCAGCCGGATAATCATCGTAGTTGCAATCGTCATGGTAAGCCCCCTTTTGTCCTGTGACTCCTGCTTTCACTATACCATAGACAACGCTTTCATAGGACTGTGCCGGCCATGGATTTATCAAATTTTAATGATTGAACTAGATACTTCGCCAAGAGCATTAATGTAAACTTATGTTATTTATAACAATAGATGTTTGAAATTTCTTCACTTGATTTTACTTTTTTTGGTAATATAATAGGTGTTGGCATTGCGCTTTCTGTATATTCATGGAAATTTTGAAAAGGAAATGGATTTTCAAAGATTTCAGAGACAAGGAGATGGATAGGATGAGTGCGGAAGCAGAATCAACTCTCTCTACGGCGATCGCCGCGACAAATGGTGCCAATCTGGTTGTTGACAGTTTGATATCGCAAGGGGTTCGGTACATTTTCGGAATTCCCGGAGCAAAAATCGACGCCGTATTTGACGTTTTGCGGGAACGAGGCCCGGAACTTATTGTTTGCCGGCATGAGCAGAACGCCGCTTTTATGGCGGCGGCTGTCGGACGCCTGACCGGAAAGCCGGGGGTATGCCTGGTCACTTCCGGCCCTGGGGCTTCCAATCTGGTCACGGGGCTCGCGACGGCCAACTCCGAAAGCGACCCGGTTGTGGCGCTGGCGGGAGCCGTCTCCCGGGCAGACCGGTTAAAGCATACGCATCAATCGATGGACAATGCCGGCCTGTTCAAACCGGTCACCAAATACAGCGTGGAAGTCGAACATCCGGACAATATCGCCGAAGCGATTACCAACGCGTTCCGCGAGGCTTCCACCGCCCAGCCGGGAGCGGCCTTCGTCAGCCTGCCGATGGATGTCCTTCACGGCGAAGCAGCCCCTTTCAGCTTCGGGCCCCTGAACACCCCTCAGCTTGGGACCGCCCCCTCCGTCCTTATCGAAGCGGCTGCAGACAAACTGCGCAACGCCAAACTCCCGGTTATTCTGCTCGGTATGAAGGCAAGCTCGCCGGAAGTGACCTCCGCGATCCGGAATCTCATCCGGGGCACTGACATTCCGGTTGTTGAAACCTTTCAGGCCGCCGGCGTCATCTCACGCGACCTGGAAGAGCATTTTATGGGCAGAGTCGGTCTATTCTCGAACCAGCCCGGCGATCTTCTGTTGAAAGAAGCCGATGCCGTATTAACGATCGGCTATAATCCGATAGAATACGATCCCTACCTGTGGAATCGCGAAGGCGTCCGGCAGGTGTATCATTTGGATAACCGGCATGCCGACTTCGATCAGGATTATCAGCCGGTGATCGAATTAATCGGCAACATTGCGCTGACTGTCGAAGCATTAACCTCCCATTTGGCCAGTTATCACCTCCCCCCGGAATCGCTCTCCTTGCTGAACGGGCTTCGGCAGAAGCTGGATCAGGACGGAACCGGCGTCCGCTCTCCCCACGCCGAGCGGGTTCACCCGCTGGATTTCATTCTCACCCTGCGCAAGCTCATTGACGACCAGGTAACGGTCACCTGCGATGTCGGTTCGCACTATATCTGGATGGCGCGCTACTTCCGGTGCTATGAGCCCCGCCGGCTGCTCTTCAGCAACGGCATGCAGACCCTCGGCGTAGCAATGCCTTGGGCCATTGCCGCGGCGCTGGTGCGTCCGGGCGAAAAAGTCGTTTCCATATCCGGGGACGGCGGGTTCCTCTTCTCCTCGATGGAGCTGGAAACGGCGGTCCGCCTGAAGCTTCCGCTTGTGCATATCGTTTGGAGCGACGGATCCTATAATATGGTCGCCTTCCAGCAAATAGGCAAATACGGCAGAACCTCAGGCGTAGACTTTGGCAGCATTGACGTTGTCCAGTATGCCGAAAGCTTCGGCGCGGTGGGGCTGCGGGTCAACAAGCCGGAACAGCTCGAAGAAGTGCTGCGCTGCGCGCTCGACCAAATCGGCCCCGTGGTTGTCGATATCCCGATTGACTACCGGGACAGCGGCAAACTCGGGGAAAAGCTGCTGCCTGATAAAGCAAACTGATATGATCATTTCATACCATCCAGAAAAAGGAGCTGCAGACAAATGGATAATCATGTAATCTACCAAGCCTCGACTATGATTGCACTGCTTAGCGGACTGTATGACGGGACGGTCACTTTTGGAGAGCTCCAAAAGCACGGGGATTTCGGTATCGGCACGTTTCATGAGCTGGACGGCGAGATGATCGCCTTTGACGATCAATTCTTTCATTTGTATCCGGACGGAACCGCCAAAAAAGTCAGTCTTGACGAAACCACACCGTTCTCTACCGTGACTTTTTTTGAAAAACAGCAGACCTCCCGGTTGAATAAGGCGGTTACCCGTCCCGAGCTGGAGAAGGTGCTGGACGGGCTGGTTGAAAGCCCGAATCTGTTTCATGCCATCCGGATCGACGGACATTTCCGGGAGGTCAATACCCGCACGGTCCCGCATCAGGCTAAACCGTATCCGCCCTTTGTGGAAGTGACAAAGTCCCAGCCTTCCTTTCATTTTGCCGATGTGGACGGTGTGATTGCCGGTTTCTGGACGCCCGCTTTCGCGCAAGGGATTGGAGTGGCCGGGTATCATCTGCATTTTATCAATGAGGCTCGCAACGGTGGTGGACATGTGCTGGATTTTGTCCTTGAAGGAGGTGATATTTCCATTTGCAGCGGCCGTGATTTCCAGCTGGCCCTTCCACATGATGACATGTACCTGAAACAGGATCTATCCGTTGCCAACCTGGAAGGCGATATTATGATCGCCGAAGGCTCTTACTAAAGAGGCTGGCGTTCGCCAAACCGCAGCTTTCATTACCGACGATGCTAACACTTAGAGCCATAGCCCGCCTTCTCACGCCTGAAAAAGCGGGGCTATGGCCCCTTTTTAATCCACTTTCTTGCCTTTACCGTGCAAAATCTTCAGCTTGCCGTTCTCTACCCCCACCGAATAGCTCATCTGGTACGTCTGATACACGGTTCCCGTGTCCCGGCGTTCTTCCGCCGTAATATCGACCGTAACCAAGGCTCCGTCCCCCTGCTCCTCAGCCGATAGGGTACCGACAGAAATATAGCCGGTCTCCAGATAGCCGCTTCGGAAATCTTCATAAGCGGTCCCGCTCTGCCATTCGCTGCCAAGCAGGGAGTACGCCGTCACATAATCGCCGTCATTCAGGCTCTGATAGAAGGACGCCACGAGGCTCCGGCTGCCCTCTAGCCCATCGCTTTCAGCCGTATCGTAGCCGCCGCCGCTTGCACCCGGCAGCTCGGCCATCGGCCGCTGCGACCATTCTTCCGCCTGCTTCAACACATTCGCAATCGGAATGCTGAACCCGATGCCCGCTTCCTCTGTTGCGGCGGCAGAGTTGATTCCCAGCACCTCGCCGGTATCGGCACTCACCAGCGGCCCGCCGCTGTTGCCGTGGGTGATCGGAGCCGAAATCTGGTACAGATTACTGTAGCTATAAGGCTCGATGTCGAAGCTGCGGCCCACACCGCTGATAATACCGGTCGTTACCGTATTCTCCAGGCCCAGCGGACTGCCCAGAGCCAGAACTTCGTCTCCGACCTCAGCCTTACCGCTGCGGGCAAGCGGAAGCGGCTGGGTGTCCTTAAGCTCCGGCACACGTACGACTGCCACATCCAAATCCGTGCCGATACCGATTACCTGTCCTGTGTATTCCCGGTGGTCCATCGTACGCACCATAACCTCCCGCGAGCCAGCCACCACATGGGCGTTCGTCAGCAGATCTCCTTTGGCGTTGTACAAAAAGCCCGAGCCAAGCCCGTCCCCGCTCTCTATCGTGACGACGCGCTTCTGGCTGTCTTCGATAATCTCTTTACGCGTCTTCTTCGCATTAACGGCCGTCTTCGGCGCAGCGGCCGCTTGCGCCTTGACCTGTCCCGTCGCCAGCAGCGGCCCCCCGCTGAGCTGACGCTCGGTCCAAAGATGAATGCCGTATGCGCCTACAGCTCCTAAACCTATGATCAGCATGCTGAAAAATACGCTTATCGCAGTTCCTTTACGCATGTTATTCCGCCCCCTACTCCAAATACCAGGTCGCATTGGCCACGGAAACCTTGGCCTTGCTGTATACCCCGTAATACGAAGCGGAAAAATCCCCCGACTCTCCCGGCTCCAGACGATAGGGAGATACGCTCGCATATGTATTCCCCAGATAAGCCCCCGATAAATCGTAAATATCGAGACTGATGCTTACAGATTCAATCGGCCGCGTCGCCTTGTTGGTAACCGTTCCGCTGATTTGCAAATCGCCGTAATCGTCCAGAACCACCTGCAGCCCGGATACCTCCACAGCCGCCATCCGGTTATTCAAGTCTTCCTCCGCGGCTTTCTGCTCGGCGAGCCGGATGCGGTTCGCCTCCGCCTCTTCGAACTCCTGCTTGGCCTGTACGATCTGCTCCCGGTACGCCGTCAGCTTCTCGTTGTCCGCGGCGTACAGCAGGCCGCCGTCCACCTCATCCAAGGCCCCGGCAAAGTCCTTGTCCCTAAGCTTCTTCTCGGCTGCCGCATAGCTGATCCCGACAATTTTGCCGATGATCTGCGCCTTTACCGCGGCCGCCTCTTGACCGGAAAGTCCGTTAAGCGAGTCCAGCTTCTCCGCCAAGGCGTCCACCGTATGAAGCTTGTCCAGTCCGCTCTTCACCTTCATTACCGTAAGCTTCACCTGATCCGCCGCCAGCTCCTTCTTGAGCGGCGCAAACAGCGGTTCCTCCCGCTCGCTTACCGCGGCGGCGATTTGCTTCAGCGCCTTTTCTCCGGAATCCAGCTTCTGCGCCTTCAACTGCTCCGCGGCCTCCTTCAGCTGGCTCTGCAGTCCCGCCGCCTTGGCCGCAAGGTCGCGGTCCCGGCGCAGAGCGGCGAAACCGGGACGCTTCGCCGAAGCCTCATCCAGCAGCTTGACCGCCTGCGAATATCGCCCGGCCAAGGCCTCCTTCTTTGCCTGCTGGTGCAGTGCCGCCACCGTCCGGTTCACGGACTGTTCATGGCTGTAATACAGCATGAGACCAAGACCTACGCATCCCGCAAACAGCAGCGGAATCAGCCACTGAAAGACGCCTCCGGCTCCCGAGGCCTTATCTTCGCGCTTTGCCACCGGCTCTCCCTGCCGGTACGCCGGCGGCCGCTGCATTGCCTCCGCTCCCGCAGCCACCTCCAGAACCGCCTGCCGCACCTCCGCCGTCAGCAGTCTCGCGCCGCATTTGACGCATGTTTTTTGTTCCGGAGCGTTTTTCGCCCCGCACTGATGACAATACACCCTTGCTCCCCCCAAAAATCTTTATCTATCGAAACGCCGCGCTCCCCAAGCGAAGACTGTAAGAACTAAGGCGAATCTTGCCGGTTCTTAAGACCTATAGTCGATATCTATCACTATATCATATGTTCGAAGGGAATATATGGGTGGATGAGGATTGACAGCGCTCAATTATGCGACTGGGGCGGAGTGAACAAGGAGTTCAAAGCGTTTAACGGAATTCGTATTCCTTCAAGGTCGGATATCGTGTGGAAGGAAAAGACCGGAGATTTCACCTGGTTTCAGTGCGAGATTTCCATCAAGACCGCCACCGTTCGAGCTTATGAATATTTCGGGTAAAGAGGCCGACCAGAAACTTCGGAAATCCCATCTCCGCCATCTTCTGCTTTACTCTATCCTTCATTTGCTCCGCCGTCAGATCAGGCAGCGTAAACTCGCCGTTCTGGTAGCAGTGGCTGCAGTATTTTGGGCTTTTATCGCCGTTTTGCTCCGTACCGCCCCCCTGCTCGTCGCGGGATAACGGCATGCCGCAGCTCTGACAATTTTTATATGTTTTATCCAATTTAATCGCCCTTTCGAACTTTCTTCGCAATTATGTATTCCTCAACACGGTGATGAACCCGTCTAGAATTTGGTGGCTTATGTTGAAGCCTTTACCCTGATAAAAGTTCAGCGCAGCATCATTCCCGTTGGACACGAAAACAAACCGGTCGCGGATGGACTCGAACGAATTCAGCCAATCCATGGACCGTTGGAACAACACGCTGCCGATGCCCTTATTGCGATATCCCTCTTTTAAATAAAACTGGGAAAGACAGCCTACATCCTCATTGGCCACCGAATCCATATCAAAAAAAGTAGCAAATTCATTCGCATAAACCTCTTTCGGCGAAATATTGCTGTACACATATCCTGCCAGCTCATCCCCGTCTTTGGCCGCCAAAATAAAGTTGGCTTTCGCGCTTCGGACGGATGGAATCATACGGGTTTCAAAGCACATGCTGTCGAACAGCTCCGGACGGATCTGCGCTTTAGACTGCTGATAAGCCATTAATTCATTGCACAAATGCTTAATGCAGCCGATCTCCCCTTCGGAAATCACTTCATAACGAATACTCAAACGTATCTTCCTTTCGGTCTGCTTCATTATGTTACTTTTTCTTTTTCGATTTGGCTTCCGCCTTTGCGATGTTGCTTGCAGCCCGGTATTTTACGATTCGGCTGATGAGGTCATACGGGAGCGGCTCATCCATGGGAAATTGCAGGGTCCCCTTCGACTTGTGATATTTCTGTACTTCTTCCTGGAACGCTTCGATTCCGCTCGGGGCCGGATAGAAGCCGATATGCTTTTTGAACGCCGCAAAATGCACAAGATTGCCGTGGAGATCAAATGTAGGCATCTGGTAGCTGATCTTTTCCTTCGCGTCCGGCGCCGCCTCCTGAATCACTTTTCTTAACGTTTGAAGTGTTTCCTGAACCTCAGGAGCACAGGTTGAAATATACTCATCAATTGACCCGTATGTGATTTTTTCTTTCATGCAAATCCTTCTCCTTTCCGGGGTATGCCTCACATTACATAGACAGCGTCAGCACGCCAACGACAGTCATTACATCCATAATATAATGGACAATCATGATGGGAACAAGCCTTCTTATTTTTATGTAAATAAAGCCTACAGCAAGCGCCAGCGGAATCATTCCGAGAAAGTGCCAGATCATATAAGTTACATCCGAAAGGATAACCGGCAGTGTAAAATGCTGAAACGCCAGAAAAAAACACGGCAGCACCAGCGCCTTCCCGGTTGATTTCCAGACCGCTTCAAAACGGGGCAAGCAAAACCCCATGTATGTAGGTACTTCCACGAGCGCATTGGTCAAGGGGAACAAAATAAATGCCGCGACAGCCGCCCACAAAGGCAAGGGCTGAATCATTTGATCCGGCGGCGTCAGACTGCCGTAGATGAAATAACCGACTCCGCTGAGCCCGATGAATCCGGCGACCCCCGCTGCGATAAACACCCACCAAATTTGCTTGATATCTTTCAGCAGCTTCGATTTCTCAAAATGAATAATGTCCAGGTAGCTCTTCCCCTCGGCCTTCGCAAAGATTGACAGCAGCACAAAGCAGATCAAATTGGCGGCAACGGCAAAAAAAGGCCACCATGCCACCGACTCCTGCCAGGTAACCCGGTAAATGAGCACAAACATAAGCTGCACCAAGGCAAAGCATACGGTTCGTGCAGCGACCATCAAGAGCGGCCGGTTTACCGGGACTGCCGGCGTGCCGATCCTCTTCTTCAAGCCTTGCGATTGCAATTGCGCCTCCATATAAATCCCCCTTAAATGTACGGGACGTGAAGCGCTGACCCTTGTTAAGGAATCAGCGCCCGTCCTTGACTCATAATGGTTTCATTCTATCGCATCCCCGGTAATCCGTGTATCACCGGCGGTTAAATGGCGTTTGTGGCCAAATCTCCTTCAGAGTCTCTTTCAGCTTCAGAGACCTTGTTCAGACCCTCCTGTTTCTTGAGGAATGTAATCACGACCGTAATGCTGACGCTGACCAGAATCGTCAAGAGCAGCAGCCAGACATCCTTCGCCGTATCCTGTCCGCCAAATTGCAGATTCATGATCCCTTCAACCGCAGGGGTGGCAGGCAGGAAGCTGCCGAGCGATTGATAGAAATGGCTCAGCATTTGCCGCGGCACGATCGTTCCGGAAGTGACAAGCTGCATGGACAGCATCGTCATGTTGATGAACATGCCCGCCATCCCGAATATCGTCAGGAATAGCTGCGCGACGAACAGGAAGGTCAGCATCGTCAGGAAATGGAACATCCAGAACAATCCAAAGCCGCTTTCCATTTGCCCGCCGAATACCGCGATCAGCGAAGAGCCGACGATGGAGATCAGAGCCGCGGCGAATCCGTTAATCAGCAAGCGGAATCTGAAATGCTGCCATTTGGTCAGCGCGGACCCGACCGCTTCCGAAGCCTGGTGGATATTCATCGCCATCAGCATGGAACCGACATAGGAAGCCAGCACGAGCATCATGGGAACCATCTGATTATGCATGCCATTTACCGGATTCAGGGATTTCACATCCGAACCGATCTTGTTCAACAGGCTCTCGGCGGTTTGCGACGCTTGATTCGAAGGAAGCTTCAACTGCTCCAGGACCATCTGTGTTCCTTGAAGCGAAGCGTTGCGGTTCATTTCATTCGTAACCTTCGTGATGACCGTTTGCATTACGCTCTTGGTAAGCTGCGGATTGGATTCATTGATGCTGTAAGTCAGCACGGCCTGCGTGCCGGGAGTGGTTAACTTTTCGCCAAATTGATCCGGAATCGTCAGGATTAAATGGACATTGCGGTGCACAAGGCCGTCCATGGCCTGTTCTTTGGACATTGCCGTTACTTCAAAAGGCAGAGTGCCGCTTAGCTGATTTTCAATATTTTTCCCGAACTCGCCGTCTTCGTTCACGATCGCAACCTTCAAATGGTCGGTCCGGTCCAGCACACCGTCATAGGCCGTCATCCATACGAGGCAAAAAATAAGCTGAGCCATCAGGGCCACTACCACGGCAAGAATCGTTTGAGGCTTTTTCACATACGTCTTTACGAGATTTTTCATACAAATCGCTCCTTTATCCTGTTAATTTCTTTGTCCAGATGAGCTGGACGATCCCCGTCAAGAAGAGTACGGTTCCCGCGGACATTTCTACATTCCACTGTGTTTCAACGGAAAGAAATGAACCGGTAACCCCAATGAGCACCAACGCGAATCCGAGCGCATACGCCGATATATCCCCGGAAGAACCCGCCAAAGTCATGAAAAACACGCCAACCGACATCGACAAAATGCTGGGGAAAATATGCTCATACTCAAAACTTTTAAGAATGAAATAGCTTGAGGTGATCAAGATGATCTGCTGTGCATATAAACCGTAAACCCAGCGTTTGCGCCCACTGCTGAATTCGCCTTCTTCCCGAGCCCGCGTCTTCATCATGATGATTGCCGCGAGAACCGCCGTTAAAAATACGACGAAGTACGGCTTGGTAATGTCCGTAAATTGAGCGATCCACGCGTAAGAAAACCAACTGAAGCCAAGGAGCATTCGCAGCGCCGCGGAACGCACCGATCGTTTCACCGTCTCACCTCCTTCCCGGTCTTAAGCCCAAGTCTAGGGGACCCACGGCCCGGGAGATAGAGACGAACGTACATAACTTTCGGGTATACATAAAAAAGCATGATGTACGGTTAAGTACACCATGCTTTCTGGGCAGCTTGTCTTATAATAAAAGCTTTTCCTGCGCCAGTTTGACGGCCTGAATGCGGTTCTCCACGTTCAGCTTCGAATAAATAATGGATACATAATTCTTGATGGTGCTTTCGGAGAAATGCATCTTGAGGGCAATGTCCTTGTACTTTAGTCCATCCGAAAGGTACCTGATGATCTCGAGCTCCTTCCCGGTCAAGGAATATACTGCCCCTGCTTCATCCGCTTTCGCCGGCTTCCGTTTGGACGCAGGGCTTTCCGGGGAACCCGTTTCTTGCGGCAGACCTTCTCTCAGCTCTTTGACCAGCAGTTTCGCCGTCTCCATCGTGATCAGCGTTCCGCCGCCGCAGACGATACGAATCGCTTCGGCCAGGTGCTTCGGCTGCACACTCTTCAAGAAGTAACCATCCGCTCCGAGCGCGATGGCTTCTGACGCATGCTCAACGTCTTGAAAGGTGGTGAGCATCATGACATGGACCTGGGGCCAGCGCTCCTTGATCACCCTTGTCGCCTCGATCCCATTCATCTTTGGCATATGAATATCCATAAGGATCAGATCAGGCGCTTCGCGCTCGCACAGCTCGATGGCCGCTTCCCCGTTTCCGGCAATGCCCGCCACCTGCAGGTCGGGTTCCATACCCAGCAGCAGGCTGAAGCTTTCGGCGATCAGCTCCTGGTCTTCGGCAATGAGCAGCCGAATGACGGTATCCTTCAGCCCCCCCTTAATGGGCAGCGTACAGATCAACCGCACACCCTGCCCGAACCCGCTTGAAACCTGCAGGGTCCCGTGAAGTGATTCTATCCGCTCCTTCATCGTGCCCAGGCCAAAGCCGTAGGGAACGTCACCTGAGCTTATGCCCGAGCCGTTGTCGCTGATTTCAAGACCGATTTGATTCGGTTCATAGCTGAGCCGGACCTGGATGGCATCCGCCTGCCCGTGGCGAATCGCATTCGTCATGGCCTCTTGAGCGCATCTTAGCAGGACAAGCTGGTGCCGGACCGGCAGCTCGATCCGTTCTCCGGCTGTGCCGAACTGCACGGCTGTCCCTGTATTGTCGCTAAGCTCCTTCGCGAGCCGCTCCATTTGAGCCTCCAAAGGCTCAAGGCTAGACGTTTTGTTCGTCTGATGAACGTGGTCGCGAATATCCTCCAATCCTTGTCTGGCGGTGTGAAGCAGGTTGTCCATCCGTTTGGAATGATCCTCCCCGGCCTGCGCCTTGACCAGCTCCATTCCGGCAATCAGCGAGGTCAGCGTATGGCCGATCGTATCGTGAAGTTCTTGCGAGATCCGGTTTCTTTCTTCAAGAATCGTTAGCTTCTCTACCTGCTTGGCGTAATCCGTAAGCGCCTTGTTCTGCTCGGATATGAGATGAAGCTGGCTGTTATTCTCATGCAGCAGCTCCTGCATTTCTTTATTGTGGTCGATGAAGTGATAAAAGCGTTTGCCGATTTGCGTGACTCCCCATAGAACAAGGGTTGTCTGCAGCACGAAGATGATCGGAGCATTGGCCTGATTGCTTTCGATATGAGGAAAAAAGGCATTTTTCCAGAATATAAACCCGAGCGCCGTAGCGATTGCGGTAGCAATTCCGGTGATTAGAATGAGAGTTCCATCCAGATAGATCAACGAAAGGGCAAGATTGATATAAACGAGCTGATAAACAATCGGATAATCGTTAAAAATGTAGATTTCATACATCACCAAAAAGAGCATGCCGAGCATCACTTCGTATTTCACCGCTTTTTCAAGCCTCGGGAAGAGGAGAAAGACGAAGGTAATCCCGATAAACGTTAAATCGGCGGCCGCAAACTTCAAGTTAATGCTGTCCAGTAAGGAAAAGTTCGTGGAAATGTTCAATTCACCCAGGATGAAGAGGAACAACGACAACAGGAGCATCAGGTGATTTTTCTGTGATTCAAGCTCCAGATGGGTAAAGCACTTTTCTTTGATCCACCGAACCGCCAATTTAACCGCCCCCAAAGATTTTCCCGGAGGAAAACGAAATATTCTGTCTTTATTGTATTGCAGTTTTCACACCGCGCAACAGGTTTCTTCGTTTCCCCGGGCTCTGGTAGGGTAATTCCTAAGACAACAAAACAATAACCAGCAGTTCAAAAAGCACCAAAGTGAGGATCGCTTCATCACTGGGCCCGTAAAAGGCACGAGGGTGGCCCGGATTTTTAACTCTCAAATACAGCATCCGGTCGTCACAGCCTACAATTACGCCTTCATGGACATGGCCTGACAATGTCTGAATACGTACGCGGCGATTGATGTACGTTCTGCAAATGTGATGGGTCCGATCCTTAATGGATTTTAAAGTCTGTACGCTGCTCGGATCTGCCTGGTAAAGAACCTGCTGCTGCATAGCCGGATATTGAACATTCATGAACATAACCTCCGTAAAAAAGCTTCATAATCATTCGTTCCATCCTATGCGGATACCCAGCCCAAGGTTCTGTCATTGCCCGGCCGCCGGCCGCAAACACTTCAGGAAATACGAAAAACAGCTCCATTAAAAGCAACAGACCGTCCGCCTCATGCTAGTCATGAGCGGACGGTCTGTTTATCTGTACTCCGTTTTTAACTGGTGATGCTCGTCATAATGAGAAGTAGGGTGATAGAGAATCGAAGGTATCGCGGAGAAATTTTGCAGCTGCTTCTTATATTCATCCAGGTACCGGATTCGGGCCTCCTCATCACGCGCGGGTGTCCAGGTGATAAAAGGCTCGACAGGCTCGAAGCCCGCAAAATAGAGCATCCCATGATGTATCGGATAAAGGATTTTTTCATGAATATCTCCGTCCATTCCGTATGGAGTAAATGCCTCTCTTGGAGACCCGGTTGTCGTGGAGACCATCGCTTTTCTGCCTTTCAGTCCGCCCTTATCATATCTCCCGATTCCCTGGCCATACACAAACCCCGAGGCAAACACCCGATCGAACCAGCCTTTCAGAATCGCAGGGACCGAGTACCACCTTAGAGGGAACTGAAAGATCACAAAGTCTGCCCAAAGCAGCTTTTCCTGCTCATCTCTAATATCCGGGGAAAAGGTGTTTGTTCTCGCAGCATGTCCCTGCTCAAGCTGATATTTTAAAAAAATCCGGGTTCTCCGCCTTGAGAAAATCATCGCGGTCCGCGGCCGCCTTGAACTTCATCGCATAGAGGTCGGACACTTGCACCTGATGACCTTCCGCGGTCAGAAAGGCAACGGCCAGATCCTTCAATGCTCCGTTGAATGACTTCGGTTCCGGGTGGGCGTAGACAATGAGTACGTTCATTACGGTTCGCCTCCTTTTAGCCTGCTATGGAGTTAGTTTTAGACTCCGCACTGGATTTATGAAATCCCGGTTTTCTTAGTATCTTTTTAATATCGATCTGGGCGGTTAACACACTGAGCAGCACCAGAGCGGCTCCCGCATAGCCTTGGAGGGAAAGGCTTTCACCCGCAAAAGCAAACGCGAACCATGCCGCAAAAACAGGCTCCAATGAAAAGAGCAGCCCCGTATGCGTTGGGGTCGTATATTTCTGGGCCGCCGTCTGGACGATAAAGCCAAATGCGCTGCAAAACAGACTCAACCCCAGAACCGAAACCCAAGCGTCTGCTGTGTCCGGAAGCTGCGGCTGCTCCAGCAAAGCGGAGAATACCAGCCCCCATGCTCCGGCGAACCCCAGCTGCAGAATGCCAAGAGTTAGGGAGTCCACGCTCTTTGTCAGCTTCCCCGTAACGACGATGTGAATGGCATACATCAACGCGCCCAGGATGCACAGCAAGTCCCCGCTGCTGATGACGAACCGGCTTGTTAACGTCAACAGTCCTATGCCCGTCAAAGCCAGAATCACGCCAACGATCACCCTGTTTTCGGGCATCCTTCTATACCGGACGGTGAGCAGCAGCGGCACAAATACGACCGTTAAACTTACCAGAAATCCGGCATTGGACGCCGATGTGGATTTCACGCCAAACGTAATCGCGGCGAATACGAGAAATAAAATCGTACCCTGCCAAAATGCATATTTTACCGTTTTGAAATCGGCATGAATGAGGCGCCTGTGAAAGACTATTCCGGATAAAATAAAGGCCAGTCCAAACCGCAAGGCAATCAGGTTAAATTCCTGTACATCCGTAAGCCCCATCTTCATGAACAAGTAGGATGAGCCCCAAAACATCGTCACGATCAACAGCATCACATTCGCTTTTAGCCCTGTGTTCATACAATACTTCCTTTCAGCCTGAGATATTGCTTACTTCGAAGTATACGTGTACATTTTATATAAAGAAAATGAATGTTATTCATGCCTTAGTTGAAAAAAAATAATACGAACAGGGTGATCGGAAATGTCACTGGCCAAGTATGAGATCTTTCAAGCGGTTGTAGAATTGGGGAGCCTGTCCCAAGCCGCGGCGGAACTGGGTTTTACCCAATCGGCCGTGAGCCATGCCATTGCCAGCCTGGAAGCGGAGTGGGGATTTTCAATCCTTAGCAGAGGGCGCGCCGGCGTCCATTTGACGAGCAGCGGAGAACTGATCCTGCCCTATATCCGTGAGATTTTGAAAGGGAACGAGCAGTTAAAGCAGCAAATTGCAAATATTAACGGGCTGGAAACAGGAACGGTGCGTATCGGCACGTTTGCGAGCGTGTCCATCCAGTGGCTGCCCCGAATCATGAGTTATTTTGCCGAAAGCCACCCCTCGATTGAAATGAAACTGCTGGAAGGAAGAAGCTATGAAGATATCGAGCACTGGATAGCCAGCGGCGCCGTTGATTTCGGCTTTCTCTCGCTGCCCGCGTCCAAGTCATTTGAAGTCATTCCATTGAAAAAAGACCGGATGGTGCTGATCGTTCCCGATAAACACCCTTTTGCCGCACTGAATGAAGTTCGTTTTGAACAAATCAGAGAGGAGCCGTTCATCCTGCCCAAGAAAAGCTGTGATAACGATGCGAGGCGTATCCTCAAAGAAAACAAGGTATCCCCCGCCATTAAATTCGAGTTCGAAGATGACCAGGCGATTATCTCCATGGTTCAAAATGGAATGGGCATCAGCATCCTTCCCGAAATGGTGCTGCATCAAGTCCCGAGCCATGTCTGCATCCTTGATCTGGAAGGCGACCATTACCGCTCCATCGGCATCGCGGCCCCATCCTTGAAATCCATGTCTCCTGCGGCAAGGAAAGTTGTTAAATATGTTCAGGCGTTTTTGAACGAGGATTAGCGCGTTACATCAACCTAAGAAGCATAGAAAAAAGACGCAGATTATCTAATCCGCGTTTCAATTGAAAGAGTATACTTACCTATAATATTCACGGCTTCGGGATAAGCCGCTTCGAGGGCCGCAATGCGTTTCATCAG
The DNA here is from genome assembly GCF_000612505.1 of Paenibacillus sabinae T27. Taxonomy (NCBI): domain Bacteria; kingdom Bacillati; phylum Bacillota; class Bacilli; order Caryophanales; family Paenibacillaceae; genus Paenibacillus; species Paenibacillus sabinae. The sequence goes on along the minus strand of NZ_CP004078.1, from coordinate 905,334 downwards.
TTTTTTCAACAAGACCGAAGCTTTGACCCCTAATTCATTCCTTTGTCCAAAGCGATTAGATCATTGATTATTAATTTCTAAGCGTGCTACTTCTTCTCGCACGCGAGGCGCAACTTCTGTTCCGAGTAGTCTAATCGCCTGCATAACATCCGCATGAGGCATCGTTCCGTGAGGCACATGCAAGAAAAATCTCGTAATCCCCACATGCTTGCGCAGATGAATGATTTTATTGGCAACCGTCTCTGGATCCCCCACATATAAGGCACCTTCAAAGCTGCACGCTGCATCATAATCCGAACGATGATAGGGAGGGATACCTTTCTCCCGCGCCCTCACATTCGTTCGAGCATACGTTGAAGGGAAAAACTTCTCAACGGCCATCTGCCTATTCTCTGCTATAAAACCATGGGAGTGCGACGCAACCGGCAACCGCGATACATCATAGCCTGCCTTAGCCGCCGATTCCTTGTAGAGCCGCACCTGCGACGCGTATTGCGATGGATTCACATTTCCGATAATTGCAAGAGCAAAAGGCAATCCTAATGACCCGGCGCGGATTGCAGACTCTGGACTCCCCGCACTGCCAATCCATACTGGTAATGGATTTTGCACCGGGCGTGGGTAAATACCCAGATTATGTATTACGGGTCGATGTTTGCCGCTCCAGGTTACTTTCTCCGACTCCTGAATTTTTAATAACAAGTCTAGTTTCTCATTGAATATTTCCTCATAGTCTTTTAGATCGTATCCGAATAACGGAAACGACTCTGTGAACGAACCACGACCTACCATAATCTCCGCACGTCCGTTCGAAATTCCGTCAAGCGTGGCAAAATCCTGAAAGACACGCACTGGATCGGATGACGATAGAATCATTACCGCACTGGTCAACCGAATCCTGGTCGTCAGGGATGCTGCCGCAGCCATTACAACCGCAGGCGATGAAGCAGCAAAATCATGCCGATGATGTTCACCCACGCCGAATACATCCAGTCCCACCTGATCAGCGAGCACAATTTCCTCCACCACTTCACGTAATCGCTCAGCGTGACTCATCGTCTCACCCGTCTCCACATCAGGCGTTGTCTCGACAAAGGTGCTTACACCAAGTTCCACTTTTCGTTTCCTCCTAATTAGTTAATCATAATATTCTATAACTTTATAATTAATTATTCAAAATTTTTAATAACAAATGTCTTATAGTAAAACATCAGCACCATATACCATTTGTTATAATCCTGATGATTCGGACTCAGGAGACCTTATTTGTAAAAAACAACGTGTTCCCTCCTTCCATCGGACTCAGATACAACTATTTGCGCCGAATCTCTTGTTTTGGAGCCTGTTTTGAGTAAATAAGGGCTATACAGTCCGAAACCCTAGGGAATCCTCTCCATCTATCTGCTTCCTCAGACCGGAGATTTGCCGCCAGCTTCCTTCAGATTCCACCTCACCCTTGCCTTGAGCTATGGTTACTACTGCCTTCACCATTCGGGACTTGAACCCTATAGATAGCGCCCATGCTGGGCGCACCAAAAAAGAGGGAACTTTGTCCCTCTCTGGAATGGTATATGCTCATATGAAGAGCGGCTAGTAATACCCGTCTTTCTTATTTCCATTACAACTATTTGTCCATAACCATGAACATCCCGGTCATTCCGGGCGAATGGTCTTTGAATCCGAACTTTTCGTAGAATTCATCTTTCCCATGTGATGCGAATAGACCGACAAAACCGGCTCCAGCACAATTAACATTGATATAGTTTAGCAGTTTATCGATAATTTCCTTGCCGATTCCCTTGTTTTGATGCTCAGGCAGTACAGCTACATCTTGGATATAATAGTACATTGCTCCATCGCCCACAATCCGTCCCATGCCGATTACGTTTCCATCACTTATTGCAATTACGCCATAGACTGAATTGGCAATGGACTGCTCTGTCATCTCTATATTAACTTTTCCCCATCCAACCGCTTCCCATAAAGTTTTATGTTCCAGAACAGTTGGCAGGCGTTCGATAATTTCGTATTGTTCGCTTAACATATCTAACCACCTCACTTTAGAATTGGTGGTCGTTCATACTTTGACAACCACCATGTATTACTTGCATTTTCTGATTGTAAACTCCATGTTGTTCATCCCCCTTCACATACTTATTTGTAGTTTTTTTATGATTCTTACCTGTTTGATCTTCCATTTGAAAAAAGATTGGCGAGTCATTTCAATAGCAAGGGCCCCACCAATAATCTGTCTGATTTGGTTGATTTGATTATAGTCAATATATTCGAAGTTATAGAGTAGTTCAGGTCGATTCGGGTTCATATGTGTGAATTCTCCGGAAAAATCCAGATCTTTCGTAGCATATTCATTATTGAAAAACCGCTGTAAGGTTTCTTTGTCTTGGCTCCTTATATTTAAATCAGAAAAATTACCTTCGATTGATTTCTGAATGATACGGTTCACCATTGATTTTGGAAGTTGGTCGGAGAAATAGTGATTTCCGGCCATAATTATTATAAAAATGGATACAAGTGATAGTATTATTACTTTTTTTATATTCATAAGTTGTCCGTACTTGATGCTTCATATCCGTAATCTCGTTCCACCTTGCAAACTCTCGTTTTATATTTGAGATACCATTCTGACATTCCTTTACGTTGTGCAATTAGATGTCTCTCGTTTTGTTTCCATTTTTGTATTGCTTCGAGAGAATCCCAATATGACACAGTGATGCCTAAACCTTCTCGTGCACTTTCTACTCCCAAAAACCCAGGTTGGGTTGATGCAAGCCTCACCATTTCATCTGCCATTTCAGCATAACCATTATCCCCTTCTGTTCGTTCAGAAGTGAAAATTACCGCATAGTAAGGTGGCTGTGGTGTTTGGGCAATACCGCTCATATAAATCCTCCGTTTTATAAAAATGTAATTTAACATAGCCTATACTTTAAAAGGGTTTACGATACATCAAGCAGAAAATAAGGATTAATCTTAGAGAGGAGAAACGACTTGGAACAGGAAATTGAATCCAAATTTATTGCTGAGATTGTACGATACGGAGCATCCTTATATGACACATCCGTAGAGGAACTGACCAGCATTGGCGGTTCCATGAATTTTGTATACGAATACCAAAGAAATGGACACCCGTATATTCTACGGTTTACGCCGACTGAACACCGCAGTATGGATTTAGTCAAAGGCGAATTAGATTGGCTACTATACTTGCATTGTAACGGTCTCTCTGTATCTATACCAGTTGAATCCACACAAAAAAATTTAGTTGAATATGTCCATGTAAATGATTCCTCTTTTATCGTCACCTCTTTTCTTAAAGCAAAGGGAAAAGCCGTTTCTTACCCTGACTGCCTTCATGACCATGAGCTGTATTATAAATGCGGTGCAGCCGTTGGGAAATTACATGCTTTCTCCAAGGCTTATACCCCTTCAACTCAGACCATACAGCGTAAAGACTGGCACCACAATTTTTACTTGATGAATATGCACAAGTTTATTCCTGCTGATCAAACAAAGGTAATTCTAGGCTGTACGAACACTATTTCCTTAATTAAAGAATTGCCGATTGATGCTGAATCCTATGGATTGACTCACGGGGATATTCATGTTGGAAATTTGAGGGTAAATGAGAGCGGGATTACGTTGTTTGACTTCGATGAAGCCCAGTACAGCTGGTTTGTTGATGATATTGTCACTCAGCTATACTATCTGGTTTATGTGTACGGCGGGGATGACGGAAGAGAGCTGCGCGAATCCCAGGCGGCCCGTTTTATGGAGCATTTTATGAAGGGTTACACTCTCGAGAATACGATTGATGATTATTGGATTAAAAAGATCCCGTGGTTTCTGCTTCTTCGGGAAATCATTGTCTACATCGGCATGTACAAAAATCATCCTGATCTATCTAAGTTAAATCAATGGGGCAAAGATTATATTGCCGAAGCCAAAATAAGAATTGAAAATGGCATTCCCATTGTTGATATTTGGAATTGATGCATGCAACAAAAAAAGAGGGGCGGCGCCTCTCCATTTAAGTAATATAGAGTACTCGACATGCACTGGGAGTATATTCCTTAAATTTCCTTCTCGTGCTATAATCGCAGAAGCAATAGAAAGGCTGATATGGGCGGTCGGCTAATCTCCCGGAAGGGAGGTGATGCCATGGAGGTTTATCAAGCGCTGTCGTTAATGTTCATGTTTGGCATGTTCATTTTGGCTCTGCTGAGTTACCTCAAAAAGAAATAGACCGCCCCGGTCAAAGGATGCGGTCTATTTCGTGAGGCCTACCTTGTAAGCCGCCGCCCTTAAAAGCGGCTATTGCTCGGAGAGTCGTGTTACAGCACGGCTCTCTTTGCATTGTACGCTGTTTCTGCGCTCATTATACCACATTTTGAATTCAAATATATTACTTAATATATTACTTAATATATTACAAAAGGTCAGATCGTCATTGGCCTTTCAAAAATATTTCAAACTCGCGCTTTGTTTGCTGATATTAACTGAGTATCCGCAGATTTCCCAGGCCCTAAAAAGGGCAAGGCTAAGGGAAACTTAGGATAGCGAAAAAAGTGTCGATCTTTCGATAGCGAACAAACCCTTGATACACAAAAAGTTATTAGCTCATCAATCCCTCACTAACAGATCTACCGTTTTCACATGTGTTGGGTAAGCAGAGTCAACATATGAATAAGTGAAGTCTGATTGAGGGTACACGAAAATAACTCTCGCGATCCCATACATGATCTGTTGTTAAATTCGCCTTATCCGTATATATCTCCAATTCAGGCCTTCCTACCGGTTCCAGCCTGTATCAACTCACCTTGCAAAGCGACTTCAGGCTGCTTCGTTTTCTTAATGAAGAAGGACATCACGAGCCCGATTGCTCCAAAAATAATAACGGCTAAATAGGCATCGTTCATCCCCGCTATAGAGGCCTTCTGCAGCAATTGCGCCTGATCGTGAATCACTCCTTCGGCAGCTATCCTAACCGCATGAAACTGCGCCCGGTTGGTTAGAATCGTGACCAGAAGCGCTGTGCCAATAGCACCCGACACCTGCTTGACCGTATTGGAAATGGCGGTTCCGTGAGCATGGTACGAAGCCGGAAGCTGGTTAAGCCCCGCGGTTGTAATCGGCATCATGAACATTGCCATTCCGATTCGTCTGCCGGTGGACAATAGCAGAAGATAGGTATAGCTTGTGGAGTCCGTTAACGAAGTAAAGCCGATCGTTGTCACAATCGTAATGGCGATGCCGATGACCGACAGCCATCTTGCTCCAAACCTGTCGAACAGTCGGCCCGCAACGGGCATAAGCAAGCCCATAAGCAAAGCGCCCGGCAGCATCAAAATTCCGGCTTCAAATGCCGTATAGTGCCTCATGTTCTGCAAATAGATTGGAAGCAGCATCATATCCGCATACATGACCACCGTCACAACAACATTAATAAGGGTAGTCAGCGTAAACATGTTGTATTTGAATGCTTTCAGTTCCAGCAAGGGATTTTTGCTTTTAAGCTGGGTTACTGAAAACAGAACCAGCGAGATCAAGCCAACGAGCAAGGTTACAATCACTTCGGTCGCTGTCCAGCCGATTGCGCCTGCTCTGCTGAATCCATATAGTAAAGTGCCGAATCCAACAGTGGACAAAATCATGCCGGCAATATCCAGCTTGGGATAGGCCCGCTCCGTTACATTTTTCAAGTAAAAAAAGGCCAGAAGGATAACCAGCGCCGCAAACGGAATAATGACATAGAACAGCGAGCGCCAGACGTAATGATCAAGCATATACCCGGCATAGGCCGGACCGATTGCAGGGGCAAAGATAATGGCTACTCCAATAAGCCCCATTGCGCCTCCACGCTTCTCCTCAGGATAGATGGCAAGCACAACATTCATCAACAGCGGCATTATGATGCCTGCTCCTGCAGCCTGCACAAGACGCCCGATGAGCAGCAGTTCAAAGCCAGGAGCTACTCCAGATACAACAGATCCGGCAAGAAACGCAAGCATAGCTGAAAGGAATAATTCACGGGTCGTAAAGCGCTGCATTAGATAGGCTGTTATAGGAATAAAAACTCCATTTACCAGCATGTACCCTGTTGTCAGCCATTGAGCCGTTGTGGCCGCGATGTTAAAGTCTGTTATTAACTCTGGAATAGCCACACTCATAATCGTCTGATTCAGAACGGCTATGAAAGCGCCCAATATCATGATGAACAACAGAGGTCCTTTATTAATCTTGTTCATTAATTCAGCACTCCTTTTTGTTCCAAAAGATCTGCGGTTGCCCTCCATAACTTGTTCTGCATTTCAGTATCCCCGCCCGGGCTCACAGGCCCAATGGAATCCCCGGTTCCAACGTTAAAATATCCTCCCGTCACCTTCTGGTACTTCGGGTCCACAACCAACCGGGTGATGATTTCAGCTCCTTTACGCGGGTCGCCAATATGGAGTAATTTTAAGATGCGTTCAAGTATGGGCGCGAACCAAAGCTCACGTCCAAGTCCTGTAACATTGAACCCGGGGTTCAATGCATTTACACTGATTCCGGTTCCGGTTAACCGGCGGCCCAGTTCAGCTGTGAACATAATATTGAGGAGCTTGGTTTTTCCGTAGATGGCAGATGAGCCTCTGGCTGTAAATGGAGTGGTATCGGTTAAATCACCCGGCAGCTTTAGAATCCCGTGATTTCGCGAGGCTTCTGAAGCCACATTTACAATTCTGGCCTTTCCCGCGTTCCTTAAGGATGGTTCCAGCACTTGTGTCAATAACCATGGTGCCAAGTAGTTCACCGCAATCATTTCAGGAAATCCCTCAGAGGTACTCCGCTGTTCAAAGGCATGGAGCCCTGCATTGTTCACTAGCACATCAATCTTGGGAAAAGCAGCTGTAATTTCCTGTCCAACACGTTTCACATCCTTCATCAGGGACAAGTCCCCATAAAAGAAATCTACTTTTGTTGAAGGTGAGCTTTCTTTGATCCATTGCCTTGTTGCCTCAGCCTTCTCCTTACTTCTGGCCGTCATGACAAGGTGAGCACCGCGTTTCGCCAAATCCATGGCAACAATTCGCCCCAGCCCGCTAGTTGCTCCAGTGATGACGACGATGGGTTTAGTCATAATAATTCTCCTCTGTGTGGTATACTTTTTTGTGCAATAATTCCTAAGCTCTAGAAAAATGGCTACGGTCAATATTTGATTGACATATGTCAACTATATTGATTTAATGGATATATGTCAACTACTTATACAAATTTAATCTTATCGATAGAGGATGTGGGCAAAGCAGTGGAACATAATCAAGATCATGACATGGGCAAAAATGAGATAAGAGAGCAATTGGAACTACAGCTTGGCGAACAGCTTCATGCGCTTATCAGCGCCTCCCATGCGCTAAGTGTCAGAACTGCAGGACGTTTCGATCCTTCCATCCAGCCTGCGGCCTTCCATATTATTCGTTGGCTCTATTCCTACGGACCAACAAGCGCTGCCGCTCTCGCGGAATCCACAGCCATGGACCGCAGCTCCGTTAGCCGCCTTGTTAAACAGCTTGAGACTTTAGGTTATGTGAATAGAGAAAATTCGCCCGATGATGGACGAGGGGTCCTTCTGTCTCTCACTGAGCTCGGACACCAAATGACCATTCATGCCCTTAAGGAGAAAGAAACCGCATTCTATGAGCGAATTTCCAATTGGGACAATGATCAGCTTGAAGCATTCATTACGATGCTTAGAAAATTTAATGGATTGGATCAGCTTCACGCGTGAAAAAAGAACCCTCATCTCCACTTCATGGGTGGATTTGAAGGTTCTTTTGCTTGGAATATGGGACTCGCTTATTCATGGATTCTGGCAAAAGATAAGGAGGAAAAAGTCATACCACTCAATCGTACTGCCAATAAAAGCGAGATAGAACATATAAAAGCTTCCGATGATCTGCATAACAATTAAAATTTTAGACATTTCCGTGATAAGCATCTGACCAAGGACGAGTGTGAACCTTCATTGGATTGAAATCATCAATTCATAGAAATATTTGGATTCATGAGACTTATTAAGACGATACCAGGCATCTAATGTTTTTGAAGAAAACACACCCAGAGCTCTCAAGACGTGTACAGAAAACTCCAACGGAGCTATTCCAGATGCAGTGATCAGTTTTCCATCAGTTACAGCAGACTCCATTTTGTAATACTTTTCGCCCGTGTAAGTGGGACAGATCATTTTAAGGTATTCCAAATCATTGCTTGTATGCCAACGCGAATTCAGCAATCCTGTCTGGGCAAGTGCCATTGTAGCACCACAAATTGCGGCAACCAATACACCTTTCTTTAAACACTTCTCAACGATTTTTAAGATGGGTTGGTGAATTGCTTCTAACCATGTCTCTCCACCGGGTAAAATCAGTGCATCTGTGCTTTCAATGCTGCACTCATCCAGTTTGATGTCAGGCAGTATTTTCAATCCGCCCATTGTAGTCACAGGAGTTTTTTCAATTCCCACGGTAACTATTTTTGATGGGGACAGCCCCTTTTCATAATATCTTCCCGAGTTCAGCTCGGCAGTTAAGTAACCTATTTCCCAGTCTGACATTGTGTCAAACACATAAAGATATACCGTATTATTCATTTGTAAGTTCTCCTCATTTTACAATTCATCAAGTGATACCAATCATTCATCGGTAATCAATGATTATCACCATTATAAAATAGCTTCACTGACATCTGCTGTCAGTGAAGCTATTAAAGTTGATAGTATTCCATTAACTCCGACGCAATAGCAACAAGTTTTCCCTTCAAACTCTGTGGTTCGATTACTTGAATGGATTTCCCGTAGGATAGGAGAAAATTAGGGACATATGTATGAATTGATTTTTCCTCAAGTAAAAAGATTGCTTGATTTGATGTCCGCTCTTTCAGATGATGCCCCAAAAACCAATGCAGGCATAAGTCATCCAATGCCTCTGACCTGCCTTCGATAATTAAAGAAATTAACCCGTCCTTGCACGCTAAATCTGGTAACAGATTTTGCATAAAAAATTCACGGGCCGAAAATGCTTCGGAACGCTTAAATATGATTTGAGTACGCTTGATTTGTAGAATCCGTTCTGCCCGGAAGCTGCGAATCTCATTCCTTAGGTGGCAAAATGCAACAGTATACCATTTATTGTTCCAGTAAACCATTCCATAGGGGTCTATCACCCTATTCTTGGGTTGTTCTTCCTGCCTTGTGCGATAATCAATTTCTACAGAGAATTGGTTTGCTACAGCCTGCTCCAATTCCGCCAATACTGGCTGAACAGAAGGGTTTCCCATGCGGTTTATAACTTCAAATCCGGCTAAATAACGGCTTAGTCTACTTTCCTGCTCCTGATTCGAATACATTTTCAATTTTGATGTCGCATTGCCTAATGCCTCACTCAAAGGGTATCCGGCTTCTTTTGCAAAAACAGCAGCATGAAGGAGTGCCTTTTTTTCCTCAATATTAAATAGCAGAGGTGCTCTAATAAAATGATTCAGCAAGCTATACCCACCATTATGACCTGTGTCGGATATTATAGGCACTCCACTGGCACATAGTGCATCAATGTACCGATAAACTGTCCTTATATTTATTTCTAACTTTTCGGATATTTGTTTTGCAGTCATTTTTACGCCCGAATTCAGCATCCATAGAATTGCCAGCATATTATCCTTTTTTGGCATAACATGAACCCTCTTCTTTTATTAAACCTCAATATTTTATAAATAATTTAGAAATAAGGGATACAAATATTTTAATAACTATTCCTACATGTACTTTATAATAATAATCTTCTTTTTTCTACAGCCAACCTTTTTCCTTCCAGAATTTAAAGTCAGCCAAGTCTTGAGGTGCATTTGAAAATGCTGTTTGCTGCATTTTAAATGCTAATAGTTTTAACAACGATGGCTTTACGGGGCTTGCATCAATTAATTTTTTGTAGAATACCTAGCATAAAAGACAACAGCGAAGCAACGAAGCTAAGACCAACTGCTCCCGTTGACACTACTACCATTGCTTTTTTTCCATGGAAATCTGGTCGATGGCAGCGGTAAGCAAAGCGGTCCAAAAAGTTCTTTCATCATTCTTTTCATTCAATTCTCTTTCTATTTGATTAACAGTCCTATACGTATTTCCATTTGTTTTAGGACTCCCGATTATTGCAAGTATTTTCAATCTTCACACCTCCTTGGCTTATTAATGTTTCAACTTTCAAAAAGAAAAGGCATGATAGTAATCACTCTCACGCCTTAACTCCAATATATTCCATTCAATCAACCATTGTAAAATTTGCATCTTCGATTCATTCGATAGAGCCTTGAAGATTTCGATTGGTTTCATGCGTTTCATTACCCTTTGATAGATCCGACCAGAGCACCTTTGACGAAAAAGCGTTGAAGGAACGGATACACGAACAGCACAGGCACGGTGGCGATGATGATCGTCGCGTATTTGATCGTTTCGCCGATTTTCAGCGCTTCCCCCACGCCGGTGCCGGAGGAGATCGTATCCGTCTGGTTGTTAATGAGAATTTCGCGGAGCATGAGCTGGAGCGGATACAGCGTGCGATCCTGGATGAACATCGACGGGAAAAACCACATGTTCCATTTGTCGACAGCTGTATATAGCAGGATGACCGCAATCACAGGCATGGAGAGTGGCACGACAATCCTCGTCAACATCGTAAGGTGGCCGGCACCGTCGATCTGGGCAGCTTCCTCCAAGCTGGGAGGCAGTGATAGAAAGGCCGTTCTCATAATGATGAGGTGGAACGTCTTCACTGCGAACGGAAGAAGAAGCGCCCATAACGTGTTCATCAGGCCAAGCTGCTTGACGACCAGATAGAACGGAATCATGCCTCCGCTGAAGAACATCGTCACGACCACGAAAATCATCAGAACCTTATTCCACAGCACGTTGCTCCTTGACAGGACGTAAGCCCCCAAAATGGTCAGTATCAAATTTAGGACGACCCCGCCGGCGACCAGCCGGATTGTGTTCCAGTAACCCGTCCAGACGGCCGGGTTGGATAAAGCGCGCTCGTACGCAAATGTGACGAATCCGAGAGGCTTCAAGAGAAGCCCCCGGTGGGCAAGCAGCCGATCCCCGTCGCTGAGTGAAGCGAAGAGCACATAGAGAAGCGGATATAACGTGACCGCGATAAGTACCGCCAGCAGCGTATAGACGACGACGTCCAACAAACGATCGGATAAGCGCATAGGTTCCTCCTTACCATAAACTGTTTCGGCTCAGTCTGCGGCTCAAGGCATTCGCAAACAGTAGTACGGCCAAATTAATCACGGAATTAAAGAGACCAACCGCGGAGCTGAAGCTCCAGTCGAAGTCGATCAGCCCTTTTCGATATACGAAGGTGGATATCACATCCGCCGTCTCGTAGGTAACGGGGTTGTAGAGCAGGATGATTTTCTCGTAACCGACCTCCAGCATATACCCGAGCCGCAGAATCAGCATGATAATAATCGTCGGTGCAAGACCGGGCAGCGTGATGCTCCACATCTGACGCAGCCGGCTTGCGCCGTCGATGCGGGCGGCCTCGTATTGCTTCGGATCAATCGCGGTCAGCGCCGCCATGTAAATAATCGATTCCCACCCTGCCCGCTGCCAAATTTCTGACAGTACATAGACGCCCCGGAAAAGGCCGGGCTGCTGAAGCATATCCTGGCCGTCTGTTCCGCTTATAAACGTGTAGACCAGATTCACTAGCCCGTCACTTCTGGTCAGATCCTTCACAATGCCGCAGACGACGATCAATGAAACAAAATAGGGCATGTACGAGACGGTCTGGACAACATTCCTGAAAAAGCGGCTGCGCACCTCATTGATGAGCAAGGCCAGTACGATCGGTGTCGTAAACTCGAACAACAGAGAGTAAGCGCTCAGCAGCAGCGTATTTCGCAGCAACCGCCAGAAATAATGACCATTGACGAACGCGTAAAAGTGGTCCAGGCCGACCAATTCGCTGTCCCATAACTTTAATTCATTGTGCCCACCTTTAAAAGAATCTCATATAGATAAACATTGAAACCCAAATGGCAAGAAGTACCCAAACAGCGATGAACAATGTTGCCGTAAACCAGTTCTTGGGCTTGCTTTTTATTTCCTGAGCCTTTGCTCTGTTTTCTTCAATTACATCTTTGGGAAGCATTTTAAGGGCAAGAAATATTCCTAAGGGGACGATGATTAAATCGTCTAAATATCCCAAAATTGGGATGAAGTCAGGAATTAGGTCGATGGGGCTAAACGCATAAGCTACAACGCACAATGTAAACAGTTTTGCATACCATTTGACCCTAGGGTCGCTGTAAGACAGATATAGAATGATTAAATTAGACTTTAATTGCCTTGCTCGAAATTTCATTTTGTCTAGAACGGATTGCTGTTCCATGTGTTTGTATACTTTCCTTTCAGATAGATTAAAACAATGTACGCACATTGATTCAATACCCGTTTTGGACGTGTTCGTGAGTTATAAACACCGAACAAACTGAAATTGCATATAAATGCCTATAAAGTTCCTAATGTAAAGAGGCGAATATTATGGCTTCAAATATTGATTACACCTCTCCATCAACTCAATACGCATTTGACGTAAATACCAGCCCTTTGTTTAAAAAAGATAACAACAATTACATTAACGTTTTAGGTATTCAACAATTAAACACTTTGGAAAATGTGTCTTTGTTGGATATTTTCCTAAGCGCCAATAATGTTGTAGAACCGCATTATCACCAAAATGCTGCCGAGTTAGTCTACTGTATTTCTGGTGCTGCAACGGTATCCATACTGAACCCCTTTACAAAGCAAATTCTGAATTACTCTATTACCCCCGGTCAAGTGGCAAATGTTCCACAAGGGTGGTGGCATTATGAAATAGCTAATGCTGATAACTCTCATCTATTGGCTATTTTTGATGCACCAACTCCAGAGGTGATTTTAGGTTCGGACATTTTGAAATTTACTCCCGCGAATATTATGGCATACACTTACTGTATGGATGAAAATAAATGGAGGGAAGCCATTGAACCCGTTCAACCAACAACTTATATAGGTCCTTATACAAACTGCAGCAGTTATCTTTCCCAGATGTGTTTACAGTATCAACAACAATTCAATCAACAATATTATCAAACGTACCAACAAACTCCGCATATGCCTCAGTACCGGCATGGCTAAACCATGCGAGCCATCCGCTTGAACTTCAATCTTTTCAACTAAACGATATGTAGGATAATGTCAGGGTGCATAGTATACATCGCTCAGACGTTCATATTTAGCTTCTGAGCAATGTATTGTGTACCCCTCCCATTGCCTAGCCATCGACAAATACAGGCTACAACAGAGTTTATGGCTGTTTGACACGCCTGAAATTTTTTGAATATTCGATAGATGTAAGATAAGCGCCTTGAAGAGGGCAAGAAATCCTAGATTTATGACACTTATGACCGTACGTTAAACCAAAATTTATATTGAATAAATATCCATTATGTTGCATAATTATTAATGCTGTTTCAAATAGTTTCCATTTTAGTAGAGGGGGTTTATAGATGCTGATAAGAAAGGCAGTACTGAGTGATTCAGAGGCGATATATGAATTAATAGAACAGTCCGAGTTCCGGGACAACTATTACAATGCTTCTATGTGGCAGTTGAACTAAAATAGTCGGAGTGACCAGTTTACATACATTAGATTTTGACTTAGCAGAAATACGTTTTTGTAGATAAAGACAAATTGCCACAAAAATATGGAAGGATTATATTAATTGTTCAAAATTCAAGTCATGTGATGAAATTGCAATGCAAATAAACGTTTGAGGGAGAGGAATAATGGAACTTACATGTGAATCCAGTAACCTGGATGATTATTTAGAAGAAACTGAAGAAGTTGATTATGGTCATTTCTCGATAAAAGATATAACAACAGAATTATATAGCCAATCGTTAAATGAAATTGAATTTGTTAAATCCGCGTTTGAATTTGTTCGTGATAACATATCTCATTCGTGGGATATTCAAAGTTCACGCATTACATGCAGAGCATCTGAAGTCCTTTTCTTCAAAGAAGGAATTTGTTATGCAAAATCGAATCTATTGTGTGCTTTATTAAGGTGCCAAGGAATACCAACTGGTTTCTGTTACCAACGTCTAACTTTAGGAGATACTCCTGATACAGGTTACGTTATCCATGCGTTAAATGCCGTTTATCTGAGGTCAATTGGAAAATGGATTCGTTTAGATGCACGTGGAAATAAATTGGGGGTGGATGCTCAGTTCTCACTAGAAGAAGAGAAATTGGCTTTTCCTATTCGTGAATTATACGATGAAATGGATTATCCTGTGATTTACACGACACCAAACATAAAAACAACCACCGTATTACTTCAAAATTCAGATTGTACTTCGATGTATCTTTATGGTTTGCCTTCAGATTTGTAATCTTAAATTTTTATTGAACTAATAAAATATTAGAGTAATAATCTCATGACCGCCTATACCTAAATGGCGGTCATATTTTTGTTCATGACTTGACATATTATGATAGCAGACCCAACAAAAAGAGGGGTTCAACGCCCCTCTTTACTATTTCCGCTAATACATCTCAACTATTAATCTTTCCTGACTAACAGTGAGCAACACTCAACATGTGTTGTGTGGCTATCACAGATGGAGTTATGAATCTATCATGCTGCCGTATGCCGCGGCTTGCGCAAAAAAGCTCCGCCATGAAAGCGGAAGACACAAAAATCTGCCTTATGCAATAGTTTTTGCCTTTATCCGTGAGGACGATATAGCCACCTCCTCGGGTCTGTTAGGCATGCAACTGATTTGGTACTAATAGAACAGTCCTAATCATATTTTTATAAAAGAAAACCATGAGAAGGAGGTTAAGTTAGTTGATAAAAGTTAAAGTTGGTTTACGACCCATTGTTAGTAAGATAAATTTACCCACTGTCTTGAAGACAGCCATACTTCCGGGCGACACAATCGAAAAATTATTTATTGCAACCCAGGTAGGAGAGATCTTTTGCATAGGAAACGGAATGATCGGGACTTTTTTGGATATTCGCCCGCGAATCCTAAAACTAGGTGTTTCTGGTGGTGGATATGATGAACGGGGACTATTAGGACTAGCGTTTCATCCCCAATTTTATTATAACGGCCTGTTTTATCTTCATTATTCAGTAGCTGGAACACAAGGACCAGGTGCTCTTCCAGGTGCTTTTGAGTCATTTAAGCCTAACCCGTGTGACCCCAATACCTTAAACCTAAAGTGGATAAATAGGGAAATTCAATATGATCATATTGATACAGTTGAAGAATGGATTTTACAATCGAATGGTCAGCCTCAAAAACGACGGACACTACTTCATTTAAGAAGACCATTTTTAAATCATAATGGTGTCAATAGCTTAAACTTTTCACCTGAAACAGGAAAGCTTGTTTTAACAACCGGTGATGGAGGATCAGGCTATGATCCATTTAATTTAAGCCCGGATGATATGGAAATCGCCGGCAAAATAATTGAAATTGATGTAGCTAAGAATACATATATCGATAATCCACCCGTAGTTACACGTTTTAATGAACTTCCCGTACCCATTCAGGAAACGCTTACGGTGATTGCTAAAGGGGTTCGCAATATACCAGGCATTTCATATCAAAGGTTTTATAATCAGTATATCAAATATGTGGGAAATGTCGGACAGGATCTGGTAGAGTCCATTTTTTCATTCATTCATTATAAACCAATACCGGTTACCCGGCTTGTTCAGGGTACTTTAATAAACTCTGAACCTGACCAGGAAGGATTTATTAACTTTGGCTGGCGAGGGTGGGAAGGTGCTTTTCCTACATCGATAATAAGAGGCTGCTCTGCAAATTCGACTTTGGATGAGAAAACCATTGCTTATTATGATGAAGCAGTAAAAACTTCAGTACAGCGTCTTCAGCCTCTAATTAGTTATTTTCATAACGATCCCAGGCCTGATAAGTTTGGAGCAACTGCACTTACAGGAGTCCAGCCATATATGGGGAATAGAATCCCCGAATTATCGGGAAGCGTCGTGTTTACCGATCTGGCTCGGAATGAAGAATCTCAACCTCCGGCTAGAGGAGTTTTAGCTTATACCAGGGTACGAACAGATGGTAAACTAAATGATTTTAGCGTTATAGAAACCGATTATAATTTTGGGTCTCAATCCGCTTATTATGTCAGTTTGGGAACGAATCTAGATCAAACCAGACTATATTTAGGGGTTTATGGATCTATGAAAGTGGCTGATTTTAACCAAGGTACTGTTTTTGAAATTGTTCCATGATTTATAGGCTCAAAACTGCTTGAAAGAGTCGGATAGATATGAAGCATATCGATGAACTGCTCGTCTTCGCTGGTGGTAAAGCTAAAAAGTCTCGAAACCATTGTAAATACTGCGATTTCGTGTATCACGGCGCTTGTAGTCTTACTACACACTCCACATGTGACGAGGTGACAGGGAGTACAAGTTGCAAACTTATCCGCTCAACTCGAGGTTTCATCAAGATGAGTCGCGTAGTACATAAGACCTCGTTTGAAATACTGAAGCTTCTCATCAGTAGTTGTCTCCAGCAAATGGGTCAAAACGATTTCCATCGCTTCCTTATAATACTGCGTGTTATACAGAGACATCGCATGCAAGACCTGGATAGCCCGGTTATGAGGAAACTCTTTCACACCTCGACGCAGTACTTCCTCCGCTTGCTGGTAATATCCCAAATAACGATAAGTGCTTCCCAGGCCTAGCAGGCATCTCTCAAGATCCGGTCCGGAGAGCCCCAATTCGAGGGAACGCACATAATATGGTATAGCCTCTGATCCTAATCCGGAATTGTCATGGGCCACTCCTGTCTGAAAGACAATCTCCGCGTCATCGGGGTAAACAGCGGCCAAGTCTAAAAGCAGCGTTCTGGCTTCCTTTAGGATCGCCTGGTCTTGCTTGGCCCGTCCCTCTTCTCGCAAACGAATAGCTTCTGCTAAACGATCTCTCGTCATCGCTTCCTACTCCCTTTCTAATTCTTTCCCGCTATCTATCCTCAAAAATAGAGGACTCTTTGAATCTCTTACTAACTAAATCATTGAAGCTTTACAATATCCTTCCGCACTAACAGTGAGCAACACTCCACTGTATTGAGTAGTAGTGAAAACAACTTTAATTCATTGTATCAAAAGAATCTCGTATAGATAAACATAGAAACCCAAATGGCAAGAAGCACCCAAACAGCGATGAACAATGTTGCCGTAAACCAGTTCTTGGGCTTGCTTTTTATTTCCTGCTCTGTTTTCTTCAATTACATCTTTGGGAAGCATTTTAAGGGCAAGAAATATTCCTAAGGGGACGATGATTAAATCGTCTAAATATCCCAAAATAGGGATGAAGTCAGGAATTAGGTCGATGGGGCTAAACGCATAAGCTACAACGCACAGTGTAAACAGTTTTGCATACCATTTGACCCTAGGGTCGCTGTAAGACAGATTCAGAATGATTAAATTAGACTTTAATTGCCTTGCTCGAAATTTCATTTTGTCTAAGACGGATTACTGTTCCATGTGTTTGCATACTTTCCTTTAAGATAGATTAAAACAATGTACGCACATTGATTCATTACCCGTTTTGGACGTGTTCGTGAGCTATGAATACCGACCATAAACTTCCCTCGTATTTCAGGAGGATAAATATCTCCAACAATCGCAAAGGTAATCGGCATTAAAGCTCCTGCGCCCAAGCCCTGTATACCTCGAAATAGAATCGAGATCAAGCCTATATTCGGTTTAGTCATTGACATTTCTTCACGCTCCGATATTCGAAATAAACGAGGATTGTTCTCCATGGAAGGTTAGCGTCAATGCGTGCATGGCTCTCGTGCACGCAATATACAGCAGGCTTCTGTCTATATCCGTCTTATAATTCGATACGTCAACAAACGGCACGATCACATGGTCGAACTCCAAGCCTTTTGCCATATGGCACGAAGTTCCATAATCCCCTTATGAAATTGGTCGCTGCTAAAACTGAGCAAACAGATAAAAGAGTTTATGGCTGTTTGACACGCCTAAAATTTTTTTGATTACTCGTTTGCTGTAAATTGACGCTGACAGTGGAATAAATTTCAAAAAGCCTCACCATGTGTGTTAAAATTGCTCTATATTCTGCATGCTGAAAGGGAGTATATGACAGCCTCAATAAATATATTAGGAGTTCCCTTTTCCAAATTAACGCTTAATGAAACGGTGCATCTACTGGGCGAACATATCCAAAAAGAACAGTCGAAGTTGTTTCATTTAATCACAGCGAACCCTGAGATTACAATAGCCCACCAAACAGATAAGATGCTTCAAACAATCATACAAGAGGCAGATTTGATTACACCGGATGGGGTAGGCATTGTAATTGCTTCTAAAAGAAAAGGTGAACCAATTTCAGAACGTGTCACAGGTTTTGACTTACTTCTTAGACTATTAGAAAGAGGAAACGAGCAAGGTTGGAGTTTCTATTTTCTTGGAACAGATGAAAAGACGAACCTTAAAGCTGTTGAAGAGGTACGCAGTCGCTATCCAAATGTAGTGGTCGCAGGTCGGCATAACGGTTTCTTCTCCGAAGACAAAGAAAAACATATACTTAATGAAATTCAGCAGTCCAAACCCAATGTACTAATAATTGCAATGGGAGCACCCTACACTGATAAGTGGATTTATAAGAACAAACATAAACTTGATGGTGTAAAGGTTGTTTTTGGCGTTGGGGGGAGCCTTGACGTAATCGCAGGCAAGGTAAAGCCTACACCACCTGTTTGGAAGACATTGAATTTAGAATGGCTTCATCGGTTACTTACTGTTCCTGTTGCTAAGGGACAAAAATCACGGTGGCGGCGCCAATCCGCACTACCTAAATTTTTTTATCGGGCAATCATTAAGAGGTAAGGGCTTGAAATGTTTATGTATTGAATCAAGATGACATGAAAAAAGAGGGGTTTATCGCCCAAAACGATAAGTTAAGTATAGCCAGGCATGTCACAATATGGAACACGACATTTCGAAAAATTGCGCGTAAATTAAGTACGCCTTTTGTGGCGCCGACATACACCCGTTCCCCCGATGTACCCCTTTGCGATTATGTTTGAATTTCAGTTTCAAAAACGAATAGACGTCGATCATTTAGACTGACGCCGATTAGTTCTTAAAAAACGGCAACCCACCTTTATTTCGTCACGATAAAGTTAGGGAGATTTTTTTCAAGATACTTAATTCTTTCCGAATAATCTTGTTTTGCATGAGTTTCCGAAAGTATATTGTTCGACACTAACAAGTCATAAAATGATTTCAGCATCTCGGCTGATATAGCGGAAGTGATCATCATTCTTTGACCGTCGATCAGAACAGAAGATATTTTTTCAGGCTGTACAAGTTCAATCTGTACGCCGTTCCTGTCGATTATGAAATACATCTCCTTCACATTTTCAAACACTAAATGTTTTACTTCTGCCCCGTTTGCCAAGCGACTCTGAACTTCTTTCATTGAATAGCCCGGAATCGGATCATTTATCAGCAGCCATTTTGCAAAATCTTTTGCATCGATTTCATCTGTATCATATTTTTTCCAAACCGCGCCATTATCTTTACTTATCTGTATTGTGTTATCCATCATGACACGAAGATATATTTCGTTGTCCATATAAACTGCACGATACTTTGAAGCCATAAGGCTGTCTATCAACTTCGGTACATCATATTTCTTGTTGAATGTTAAATCGTGCGGCATTAAATCTGTAGTGGTAGCACCTTGATATAATGCGGGCACAATTTCGGCTATAGGCTCGGAATTAGGATTGTCGACACCCGAAGCAGATTCCGTTTTGTCCAATGCAGAAGTCGCAAAGATGACAACAACACAGACTACAAGCCCAATAGCGAGCAGCGTCGTGGTAATAGTGATTCTCTTGGTTTTCATGATCGATATAATCCTTTCTTCGGTCGAGTTTTTGGAAAAGCTACTGATCATCGGCGACAAACCGATTTTCTTTTCTTCCAAACGTACAAGTGCCCTAGCATAAGTAGGTTTCATGTTTTCCCCAAATTTCCGTATGACCGTTTCATCACAGAATAACTCAATATCACGATTAGCAAAGATATACATAATCCATACAAAAGGGTTGAACCAATGGACGCATACGCTAGTGGCAAGAATCCATTTTTTTAGTGTGTCGAATCGCTTGATGTGCGTAAATTCGTGGGTCAGGATGAGCGCAAGTTGTTTCTCTTCGTCATAGTCTAAATTTTTCGGCAAGAGTACAACAGGCCGAAAAATACCGTATGTAAGCGGAGTTGAAATATTATCTAGTTGCCTGATTTGAACATCTCGCCATAACAAATTTGAATGCTGCCATTTTCTTATAAAATCGTTTCTAATAGGCACAGCCATTTTGTAGATTTTGCGATACCTTAAATGCGGAATGATTAAAAATAAAGCACATAACGTAAAACCAACTAACCACACCCATACAATAGGCGATATTTGTGAAGCCGTCTTCAATGGCATAATCGGCGCGGTCACATGTTCTGTAATTGGTGGCATGATTACCGTAGTTCCATTAATAAATGTTGAACTTTCTGGCGTGGGAATCAATTTTGCCACTGTAAACATTCTGCTTAAATGTTCCACTGCCGTAAAAATGCTAAATTGCGATTGAACTGAAACAGGTACAAGCAATTGAATTAGTGCAACACCCCAAAGAAACATAAAGGTCATTTTGGGCAGCTTGTGAATAAGCAAGGAACGTAAGAAAATAACTGTAAGAATAAAGACAGAAGCCGAGATACTTATTTGAAGTAACGACATTCCCCCACCTCATTCCAAACTATCGATTAGACGTTTTAAGCGGTTAATTTCTTCCGTCGATAGCCGTTTCTGCCCCAATAATGACGCAATCAGTCTATCGGGGGCGCCATCATACATTTTATTTATTAATTCTGTTGTTTCGTGTTCTTGCGCTTGCTCTCGTGTAACAAGCGCATGGCAAACGAAGTTAGGTTCCTGCCGCTCGATCGCCCCTTTATCAAGGCATCTCTTGATGATGGTATACGTTGTCGTTTTACTCCAACCTACTTTTTCTTTTGCAATTTCTGCAATTCTCTTTGCTGGGATATCGCCTTCTTTCCACAAGATTTCCATAATATTAAGCTCGCTATCGAATAACTTCATAACCAAATGAAAACACCTCGTCCATATATATTCTACTGCTGTAGAATCACATATTAACATTCTACTGTAGTAGAATCTTTTTGTCGATAGAGTCCTGGAATTTTCTTACACCAGTTCCCTCTTCCACATGCAGCCCTTCTTGATTGTCTTTGAATATTAATATTCAAACCAAAAAAGACGCCGATTATTCGACGTCAATCCATCGTTTCATATCGTTCATGCACGCCCATTCTTCGGCGTTGTCGTCCGTCCATACGATAAGGGCTTCGTCTATCCTTACGTCGATCTCGACGACGTAAAAGGCGGTTTTCTTGCAATTCAATACGGCGGAGTACGACCCAACAGCAAGAAGACCTTGCAAACAAAAAGGCAGAGCTAATATTGGCGTTGGAATCAAAACAGAATTTCGATCAACAGTTACATGCATTCAAAAAAGAAGTAGGACGTTTCATTACGCTTGACTTCGACGACGAGCAAGTAATGAAACAAGTCTTACAACGGTTAATCCACAAAATCGAAGTGTTTGAAGGCGAAAGAATTAAGATTCACTATAACCTTTCTAATCCTTACGCCATCAACTAAGGTACAGTCTATCGGGCTGTATCTTTTCTTTCAAGTCTTACTGTAACCTCCACATGACTCGTCTGCGGGAACATATCGACGGGCTGGACCCACTCGATGGCATAGCCGCCGTCCAGCAGCACCTTGCAGTCCTTCGCCAGGGTCGAAGGGTTGCAGGAGACATAGACGAACCGGTTCGGCTTGGTGCGGAGCACCGCCTCCAGGAACCGGGGGTCAAGCCCCGTCCGGGGCGGGTCGGCGACGATGACGTCCGGGGTCAGGCCAGCCTTGGCCCAGCGCGGCAGCAGCTCCTCTGCAGCTCCGGTGTGGAAGCTGACGTTGCTGCGGCCGTTACGCGCCGCGTTCTGCTTCGCATCCTCGACCGCCTCCGGGATCGTCTCGATGCCGCGCACTTCCTTGGCATACGGCGCCAGCCACAACCCAATCGTGCCTGTGCCGCAGTAGGCATCGACCACCGTCTCTCTGCCGGTCAAACCGGCAGCCGCGCGCACCGATTCATACAGTTTGACCGTCTGCTGCGGGTTGAGCTGAAAGAAGGCGCGCGGCGACAGCGAAAATTGCAAATCGCCCAGCGATTCCTCCATCGTGCCTTCGCCCCATAGCGTCATCGTCCGCTCCCCGAAGATGAGCGGGGTCTTCTTCGGATTGACGTTCAGGGCGATTCCGGTCACTTCCGGCAGCGTCAACCGGAGCATACGGACCAGGTCGTCCTGGCGGGGCAGTCTCGCGCTGGCCGCGACAAGCGTCACCTGCAGATGGCCGGACTGGAAGCCGTGCCGGACCACGATCGTCCGCACGCCGTCTTTGGCGCCATTCTCCTTGTGAAGCGGAATCCGCAGCTCTTCCAGCACGGATTTTACTTTTTCCACTGCGCTGTTGACCTTGGGATGCTGAATCGGACAGCCGCTGATGTCGACAATCTCGTGGCTGCCCGCCTCATACAGACCGGCCACAATCTCATTCCCCTTCCGCTTCAATTGAAGCTGAGCCTTGTTGCGGTAGTTCCAGGGATGCTCCATGCCGAGCATCGGCTTGATCTTGACTTGCTCCAGACCCGCATAACGGGAGAACGCCTCGCGCACCAGCTCCGTCTTGGCCCGAAGCTGGCCCTCATACGAGATATGCTGTATCTGGCAGCCGCCGCAAATGCCGAATACCGGGCAGGGAGGCTCGATCCGGTCGGGTGATCTCTTCTCCACCTCCAGCAGCTGCGCCTTGATGAACTTCGGCTGAAGCTCTGTTACCTCGGCTTTCACGACTTCTTCCGGCAGCGCCCCGTCAATAAACACGGCCTTGCGCCGGTAATATCCGATGCCCTCGCCATTAATGCCGATCCGTTTGACCGTTACCACAATACGGTCGCCGGTGCGAAGCTCTTCGGCGTGCTCCCGGCCTGCAGGATTAGAAGCCTTGCCGCCTCTTCCCGGCTTGCCGCCCGCCAAGGGCTTGTCCGGACGCGGACGACGGCTCCGCTCTCCCGGTACCTTCCCTGTTTCGGAAGTATGGCCCTTCGTATTTTTCAACCGGTCTTTACCAGCTCCGGCTCGCAAGGCCCCCGTTCGTTCCTTATATATTGATGTTCCCTTTGAGGAACGTTTGTGTTCGTTCATGAAGGTTCTCCATTCTCTTTGCTTTTTTCGTGTCCACTATACCATGATGCAGGAAGGAAAGCCATCGCCGGTCAGGCACCGTTTACAAAAAAGAAACGGCTGCGTCTCTTTCTAAAGAACGGCAGCCGTTTCCCTATCCATGATTCCATATTTTTTTACTGTTCAAACCATTCTCTTGCCTTCTCGCGGTGTTCGTCTTTCACATGCATGCTGATGCTCTTATATGCCGCCCAGAACGCGGCCGCGTCGTCCGTGAATCCAAGCAGGGGGATAAGGTCCGGAATCGCGTCAACCGGAAGAACAATGTAGGCCAGCGCTCCGATGGCCGTAAGCTTAGCTGTAATCGGCGTCTGCCGGTCCATCGCGCAATAATACATGGCCACCGCCTCGCTTGCAAAGGGGATTTTCGCCGCATTCTTCTTGATCTTCTGCAAAAAGCCTTGCTTCACATACTCCTCTTGCTTGTCCTCGCCGCCAATCCTGGAGATCCAGCCGCGAATGTCCGGCGCCTCCTTCCCGGAAGGCTCCGAAACGGTTTCCGCGCCGGAAGCAAGCTCCGCTATGGATGCTGCCTGCGGCAGAGCCGCGCTGCTGAAGCTTCGCTTGCACGAGCCGCACCGGGCTTCCCCGAACCGATCCGTCTCCACATGATTCAACTGCCCGCAGTAAGGGCATTCCAGTGTCTTGATCATGGCGCAACAGATGCTCCTTTCCCAAAAGGTTGAGCCGCGCGCTTGTCCGCAGCCTTAAGGCACCTGCGTATTTACGCGCTCATTATCTATCACCCATATATCGGCCCGCTGATTCCTTATCCCAGGATTTGCACGATTTGAATGTCCCGGTTCCGGC
This sequence comes from Paenibacillus sabinae T27, assembly GCF_000612505.1. Classification (NCBI taxonomy): domain Bacteria; kingdom Bacillati; phylum Bacillota; class Bacilli; order Caryophanales; family Paenibacillaceae; genus Paenibacillus; species Paenibacillus sabinae. The sequence continues at coordinate 881,002 of NZ_CP004078.1, read as the reverse complement.
TTAGATCAAGCAGGGAATCTTCTATTTTAACCAAGGGGTGCAAGTCGTCAAAAGAGTTAATATGAATCACTTCCGCCACCCGGCCGTCCGACAGCAGCACTTGTCTTCCCAGCATGGCATAGATGAATTTATCCAGTAGAAGGGATACAATTTCCGGATTCAGCTCTCCAAACGAGCCTTGGCGCATCAAGGTGACAACCTTGTAAAAAGGCATTGGATCATGATACGGCCGCCTGGACGAAATCGCGTGGAACACATCCGCAACCGCGACGATCTGGCTGAAAAAATCGATCTCCCCTTTTTTCAGATGCAAAGGATACCCGGAACCGTCGAGCCGTTCATGATGCTGCAGAGCGACAAGCATTACCCGCGGACTTAACCCGATCGTGCCTTTGAGTATTTCGTATCCGTAGATCGTATGCCGCTTCATTTCCTCGAATTCTTCTTTGGTCAGCTTTCCCGGCCGTAGCAGAAGCTCTTGCGGAATCCTGACCTTGCCAATATCGTGAAGGGTGGCCGCCAGCGACAGCAGCGCCAGTTCCGATTCCTCCAGATTCAGCCACTGCCCGATCATAGTAGATAGCACGCCTACGCCGATGTTATGCTGATGCGTGTATTCATCCTTGGCTTTGACGGACTCGAACAGTTCGAATAGATCGGGGTGCCTGGAGATTTGGCGCACCACGGGGATAAACTGGTTCTTGATTTCGATCAGGGGCACCTTCCGGTCGTAATTCAGCCGGTCAAACAAATGTTTGGAATATTGAGCAGCCTCTTGGATCAACTTCGAAGGAGATTCATGGGCAGGAGCCTCTTTTTCAGCATGTACAACAACGTCGAAAGGGTTGACCTCATGCTGCTGAAGCAAACGGAGCGTATCCGAGTTAAGGACCGAATCTGCGGGCACCAGCACCGCGCCATTTTTGTTCACAATGTCGAATTTCACTTTTTTACCCGATAAATGTTCGAAAGACATCTTCATTCACTCCGTTTTCTGCCAAACGCGCACCTGTAACTTGATACCAAAGGCCTGCAAATTGCTGGGCAGTAGATTCTTGGAACGATTGATACATTCACATATTAAATCCAAGTTCAGGAAAAAGGCCTCTTCCTTTACCATACAGGTAATTCTTGCGTCTGCCAATACTTTATAGCAAAAGTGAGACGTTCGGCCTGCCTCATCTACCTGCGGGGGCTTTTTCGAAAAACAATCGAATAGTACGTATCCGCCCAAATGTCCTCATGGACCACCTCAGCCTCGCATGCCTCTAGATAAAGCTTCATTGTCTCCAAAGGAACGCGGTGGCCCGGCTTGCCGTCCTCCCGGGGATGCAGCCACTCTACAACCAGTCCTCTGCCTTCAGGCTTTAAGATCCGGCACATTTCCTTCAAGCCCTCTTCGGGAGAGGGCAAAATATGCAGAAGCAGCGACGCAATAGCCACATCTACCGAGCCATCCTCCAACGGGAGCCGCTCCGCCGAGCCTTTGGCCGGTATAACATTGGCTTTGCCCAGATCAAGCGCCCGGCCGCGCAGCACTTCAAGCATCACAGGCGAAGCCTCCACCGCATACACGCGTCCCTTCGTCCGCTCCGCCGCGGGAAATGTAAAATAGCCTCCACCCGCGCCGATATCCAGCACAACGTCCTCGTTCCCTACCCCGGCAAGGTCAAGCAGCCGCTCGGGAGCCATTGCGCTCAACCGTTCCTGCGATTCGAGCCGCTCAAGGCCCGCAAGCTCCTTATTGTGATCGTTCATGGCGCTCCTTTCCTTGCTGCCCATTATTTTTCCTCCATTGAAGCTTCCGGACATGCTATGCTCTGGTGTGGGGATCAGTGATGTTCAAGACATTTACTTTTGAGTGGATGGCGTTCATTTGTTCAGGTGTAAAGATCGGAGCGGGAAGCTCCGCCTTTAATCGGGTTGTTTTTCGCTGAATGAACTCGGATAACTCCACATCATAGACGATCAGCTCATCCGAACCGATCTTACGGAGCGCTGGATCAATGCTGAAGCGGCATCTCATTGTAAAAGAAATCATCGAAATATACTTGGCCGCTTTAGACTCACCTAAATAAGAGGCAAGCGCCTTGATGTGTCCTTCATTTTGCAAAAGAGGATTATACATTTTATAACGGCTGTTGACGCTCCAGTATTTATCTTTTCTTCCACCTTTGATCTCGCCGTTATAATTTTTGGTTTCGATGACAAATAGTCCGTACGGCGAAATGACAAAGTGATCGATTTGGGAGTAACCTGTCCGGGATTTGGGGTTCAGTATCAGGAGATGTCTATGACTCTCCTTTAATGAAAAACCTCCAATATTCTAGTGCGGGGTACCTTTCCGCCGTTTTTGATTATCTGGGGAATTTTATCTCTATATAAGCTGAACTTAAGATTTTCCTATCAGATACCATTCGCAACTACGAGGAACGTTTGGACTTCCGGCCGCTGCCCGTCTCCAGATTTCTCGATTAACCGCTCTTCGCGGTAGAAATCCGGAGACAAAGGCGATCGCTATCGCTCCTACAGTTCCAAACTTCCCCTTCGTTACTCCTTAACTGATTACATTTTTCAAGTTCATCTTATATAACAAACTAGCTCGAACATTCCTTCAATTATTACTTTCGGTCTTCCATGGTAATCTTCGGTAACTTCGTGCAGACTCCTTTCATTCCAATCCGTAAACAATTCTCTACAGGATTCCAGACTGTAATAATAACGTTCAATCGGTTGCTGCTTCGTCGCTTCGGCATCGTTTACCGAATTCAGGCGAACGAAAAACAAACCTCCAGGCTTCAGCATGCGTCCGATTTCTCCGATGATCCGGGTCATGGCATCCTTTTCAAAATAGTGCAAGGACAGACTCGATATAACCGCATCAAAGGACTTGTCCGCAAAAGGAAACGGATACCGTGTGTCATGCAAGACAAGGTTCGCTTCCGGCAGCCTATCCCTGACAAGGGCAAATGCCGCTTCCGAGAAGTCGGTGGCGGTCACTTGATAACCATGTTCCACAAGAACCCGCGTATCGCTACCGCCTCCGCAGCCGATTTCGAGAATTAGCTTACCATGCATCTTATTAAGATACGGTTCGTACCTCCGCAGCCAGGATGAAGCATTCTCAAATCCTTCTCCTTGTATCCGATTAAACACTTGATTCCAGTAAGCTTGCGGAGTTAAAGATTGCAATTCGGACGTCCTCCCCTGTTCTGTATATAAATAACATTACTGAAAGACAGTGATATTTTCAATGAGCATGAATGAAAACAGCCGTTCCCCAAAGCGGGAAACGGCTGCGAATTATTGCTTTCTTGTGCTATTTGCCGAAAAGCTCAATATGTTAATTCACCTTATTGTATACCCGGTAGAGGATCTGAGCGGTTTCCGCTCTTGTTGCCGTACCGGTCGGGTTCAAGCCCGAACCGCTCCCTTGTACAATACCGGCGTTAACCATGGCCGCTACGGCCTCCTTCGCATATGAGGCGATCTTGGATTGATCCCGGAACCCGTTAAGATCGGCTGCTGTACCCGAAAGTTTCAGGCTGCCCGTTGCCTCCAAGGCACGCATTAACAGCACCATCATATCCTGTCTGGATAAAGTCTCTTTCGGATTGAACTTCCCTTCCCCCGCTCCATTTGCGATGCCTAGCTGCTTGACAATGCCTAAAGCCTCATAGTAATAATCGGTGGCGCGGACATCGCTGAAGTTGGAATTGAAATCGGCTTTCAGATCGAGCATCCGAACCAGCAGCACCATGAAATCGGCTCTCGTCACAGGCTTCGCCGGTTCAAACGAGATGTCCGAGGAACCCTGGATGATTCCTTTTTCGGTAAGAACTCCGATGGCCTCCTTCGCCCAATCGTACTTCACGCCCACATCTTTGAACGGAACCTCAGCCGAAGCAGCTGGTGACGGTGCAGCAGGCTTCGCTGTTAGCGTTGGTGTCGGCGTAGGCGTTGGTGTTGGCGTTGCTGTTGGTGTCGGTGCTTCACTCGGTGTCGGTGCTTCGCTCGGCGTCGGTTCCGGTGATACGCTCGGCGTTGGTGTCGGCGTCGGTGTTGGTGTCTCACTCGGCGTCGGTGTCGGCGTCGGCGTCGGTGTCGGTACCTCCGCGACTCCCCCCGCTGTGAAGCCCCAAATGTCGGAACGGGCCGAGCCGCTGTACGCGTCTTGGGCCACGGCGTACCATTGATAGTAGCCGCCCGTCTTCAAGCCGTCCCAATGAATGCTCGCATTGCTTCCGCTGGCGATATCACTCTGTTCGCCAAGCTTCTCCCCAGTGTACACCTTTACTCCGAAATAGTCGGTGGCTACCCGTTTCTTCATCGGCTGAAGGTCGATATCGAGATCAAATTCATCCTTGCCCGGATACGAAGCTGGATCATAGTAGTTATAATCGTCCAGATATGGCGAGTAGGTCTTCACATGTATCTTGTTATTCTTGAGATCGAACTGCAGGAGACGAATGTAGCCGAGGCCGCCTTTTTCAGCTCCTTGATAGTCGGCCAGCATTTGGTATACCTGGCGGTCCGGCACTCCGTCGCCGTTATCGTCAATCGGGTCGATCAGTTCTTCGGCGTCGTGATAATGCCCACTCAGCACGGCAATGACATTCGGGTTAGGCACAACGACGCGTTCATAAATTTTGTCCGCAATCGGAGCGCGGTTCCCGGATACAAGCAAATACTCATGGAAATTGAGGATCGCCTTGCGGTCCGGGTACATTTTTACCACATCGTTCACCCACTGGATGTCTTCGTCGCGAATATCCCAGCCCATATAGACAACGACAAAATCATTGCCGCCTGCGGAAATCAGATCGTAATGCCCTCTGTTATTAAGATAGGAACCGCCAAACGTCGGCTGGCTCTTGAAGCGCTGTTCGCCAAAATATTGATAGAACTTGGTATAGTCGGAGCTCTGGTGCGACACGTCATGGTTGCCCGCAAGCACGCCATAAGGAATTTGGGCATCCTCCAACGCCTTCATGTCCTTGTCGGCTTCCTGCCATTGGTATTCCTTATCGGCCTCGTCCACGACATCGCCGGTATGAATGACATATTTGATGTTCATGTCATCCTTATGATCCACAATCCACTTCACGTTGCCTTCATATATTTCCGGATAGCTTTCCGAATAATACTGCGTATCCGACATCCAGACGAAGCTGAAATCGTAAGGGTCCTGGTTAACCGGAATCTGGTCCTGCACAATGACATGAATGGTTCCGTCAACGGCATAGTCCCCGGCCTGCACCTCAGCGGTCAAGGCAAAATCCTCTTTTCCCGCAACCCGGCCGTCCAGCTTCTTCCACGCATCCAATGACGGGCTCCAGGCGTACATGCTGACCTGCCGTCCCTCCAGCGATTTACCCTGCCAATCGATCTCCACCGAATCCGCCTGTTTGACCGAAGGATCAAGCTTGACTTCAAACCGGTGATACGGGAATTTCTCGTCCGAATCATTGTTCAGATATTGCCCGTCGGCGGTGCCGATCAGGCTGTACTCTTCCTGCGTAAAGGCCTGCTCGCCTTCCGGCTTCAGCTGTCCCGGAGGCTCCACGTCCGATGCGTTCTTGTAAGCGGCGAATCCCTTACGATGCGCGCCATCGAAGAGATAGCCTTTATAGAAGCTCACCTTCAGCGAATCGTTCGTCGGGTCCTGCACCTTCACCGTCAGGTCGCCTGTGGCGCCAGACTGCTCACTCACGGGAGATACAAGCTCCGGCTTCAGCGGATTTTCATTCGGCACATTGAAGGTGATGGTCTTGTCCGCAGCATTGCCGATTTTGTCTGCCGCCTTGATGGTCAAGGTGTGATTGCCCGGCTTCAGCTTAGACGAAGAGGTGGCATAGGGCAGTTCGATCTTCTCACCGTCCAGAACCGCTTCCGTGGATTCGACGCCCGCAAGGGCATCCGTGATTTCTGCGTTCAGCGCTAACTCGCCGCGATACGTTTTGCCGTCCTCGACGCTCGGAACAATGGCTGGAGCGGTGTTGTCTACCGTAAAATGGACCGTCTTATGCCCATATACCGCGCTCTGCACGGTGACTTGGTGCGGGCCATCCGCTAGCTTGGTCGTATCCAGGTCATACGCCTTGGATTTCAGCTGCCCGTCCGGCAGATTGAAATGAAAATCAACCGCCGGGAATCTGCCCGCGCTGTCTCCCATTTTGATCTCTTTAGCCGGATTCGCGTAGACCGGATCATAAACAAAGGTGCCGTCCGCAAACACAAGCCGGATATTTTTCACCGTAAAATCGTCTTTATTCTCTTCCGGACGATCGTCGAACGGCGAGGATTTCGTTCCCGCGCGGACCGAGATCACGTTGTCGCCCGCCTTCAGACGGGTGGCGGCAATCGGCACGGAGAGTGTCATATAGGTGTTGATCGGGTCCATAAACGTATATAAAATTTCATCGCCGATCGTTACGCCGTTCTTGAAATAATAGTTGACCGAATTGGCGTCAAAGGCGAAGAACGCGTCCTGCTCAACTGCGTGATACGTTCCGCTGGTCAGCGGTTTGCCGTCGATGTTAAGCTGCAGGGTATCCGGCCCGGCCTGCTCCGCCGTTCCTTTGACCGTCCTTGTTCCGCGAATCAAATCGCCGTCCTTGATATTGAGGCGAAGCTCGCTGCGATCCGGGCCGCCGGTAATCTGGACGGTGTAAATATCCGAAGTGACCTCATGCGTTCCGTCCGATACTACGTAGTAGTATTGCACGGAGGATTTGCCGATCAGATCCGGTGAATAGAGAGTAAAATGATACATTGTGTCATTGTAATCCACGTACAAATAGCGGTTGAAATACTCGCTCTGCTGATCGGTCTTATAATACAGCTTCACCGATTTGACGCTTTGATCGTCCTGTGCGTCGCCCACGATCGCCAGGTTCTGCGATTGGTCGATGCTGCTCTTGCCCGTCATATCCGCAATCGTTGGCGGCTCGGCGTCATCCGCTGCCGATACGGGCACTTCAGGCACCTGAGCCGGACTGACGCTACCCGGCGACGCGTTCTCAACACCGGAACTCAGCTTAATCATCGTGTTGCTGCCGTTGGCCGGGTACTTATATTGAATGCCCTTATTTTCGGCCGTTTCATTGGTCAAAGCTCCGTCGTAGTACGCGGCGGAAATGTCCGCATGCGTGTTGGTGCCAATCGCTACGCCGCGCTTGGAGCCATTGGCCATACCGTCGGAATAGATTTTGAAGATATCCTGATTTTCCACCAGATTGGTATGGAAATTCGCGTTGAAGTCGGCAACCGCCTTGCTGCCATTGCCGTTATTAATGACCCAGAAGACAAGCGTCTTGCCGGGGCCAATCATCATGTCCTCCCGGTCGGTCGGCCAGACTAGATCCGCATCCGGTCCGGAGTCCGTGTACCGGTAATAGATTTTATAATCCTTCAGATTAATGATCTTGTCCGTATTGTTGTAAATTTCAATAAATTCGTATCCATCCGCTCCATTGACATTGGTTGTATTGGGAGCAAGCTCGGTTACCAGCAGCGGCGGAACCTTGGACGGATCGAAATCGGGCAGGTTCACCTGGACTGTGTAGACATCCGTATCCTTCGTGGCCCATCCGTCATTAGCCTCTATGTAATACTGCAGCTTGTCCTCCGTCAGCCGTTCCTTCGGAATTGCAGACTCAAAAGCAACATTGTCGTCTGCCGATCTCCCTGCGTTGATGCTCATCGGCAGCCGGGTAAACGCAGCTTCGGAGTCCAGCTTGTAGTATACGGCTGCGGTTACGTTCCCCGAGTCGCCGTAAACATTCGCCGTAACGTCAGCCGCCAGCTGCAAATCGCTGTCGTCGGTCGCATCCGTAACGGGGACGTGCTGAATGGCCAGCGTTGTGCCGGTTTCGTCGGATGCTTGTCCAGGTATAAATTGGCTTTCAACCGTTCCCGGCGTTGCCGCGTGCAGACCGGCCGCATAATCGCCTGTCGTCACCATCTGCATGGCCGTGCTTCCGTCCGCCGGATAGGCATAAAAGATGCCTTTGTCTTTCTGGGTCTGGTCATCGTTCTGGTAGGAAGCCGATACGACAACATTTCCGCCGCCGTCTTTAAAGATCAAATCCCGCGGAGCGCTGTTGCTCATGCCTCCTCCGCCCGAAACACGGAACAGGTTCACGCCTTCGGTTAGCGAGGTGAGGTAATTGCCGTTGAAATCGGCGGCCGTCAATGTCGTATTGTCGTTATTCATAATCCATAGCACAACCGATTGTTGGGGTCCGATTATCGGATTATCCGCCGAAGAAGCCAACGGCCAGACCGTATCCGAATCTCCGCCGGAGTTAACATAGTGGTAATGCAGACTGAAATCTTTTAACGAAACCGATTGGCTTGAATTGTTATAGACCTCAATGAATTCATAGGCGTCTACGGATTTCCCAGATACATTCGAACTGTCCGGCACTAGTTCCGTGATCAACAGCTTGGGAATGTTCGTGGAATCGATTCCGTCAACAATCGCGTTGGCACTCGCCATGCCCGCACCGTATGGCGCCAGCAAGCCGGACAGCAAGCCGGCAATTGAAGCATGTAACGCCAGCTTTTTAAGCATTCTTCTTTTCAATGGCTCTGCATCTCCGTTCCCAGTAATAGTTTCTTAATTTCCTTAAATATCTAAATATTAAATTAGCAATAAAATGTAAGAAGTCTGTTATCCCCGCATCATCCCGCTGTTAATTATTTTTTACATAATCTTCCGTTTCTTTATTTCATATGCTTTTAACATTATCCCAACACCCAAATAACATAGCCTGTTCAGAATAGTAACTGTTCGGATTCATGATCAGCAGCCCCTGCAATCTCCAGACCTCATAAGCTGAACATCATTACACTAAGGGAGAGATGAGTTTTGAGAACGGTAAAAAGTGGTTTGATCTTATCCGCTCTGGCGGCCATGCTCGTATTCAGCGGATGCTCCGATAAAGGACAGGCTTCGCAGGCGCAAAGCGGCAGCGGGAACGGGGCCAGCATTTCCGGTAAACTTTCCTTCTATACTTCACAGCCTGAGGAAGATGCAACCAAGCTCGCGGCAGCCTTCAATCAAAAATATCCGGGTGTCGACGTCGCGATCTTTCGTTCGGGAACCGAGGAAGTAACGGCCAAGCTTCAAGCGGAGAAGCAGGCCGGCCAGATTCAGGCGGATGTGCTGCTGCTCGCCGATTCAGTAACCTTTGAGAGCTTGAAAAAACAGGATCTCCTGCAGGCCTACAAATCCCCGGAGCTTGGGGAAATTCCTGCCGAACTGGCCGACCCGGACGGGATGTACACTGGAACGAAGGTCATGGCGACCGTGCTTGCGACCAACACCCAGAAGGTAAAGACCGCTCCGACGTCTTGGAAAGTACTGACGGAGGCGGCTGCCAAGGATACCGGCATTATGCCCAGTCCGCTGTATTCGGGAGCGGCGGCCTACAACATCGGCGTATTGAGCCGTACGGACGGCTTCGGATGGGAATTCCTGCAGGCTGTGAAGGATAACGGGATGGCGGTTATCAAGGGGAACGGAGCCGTGATGAAGGCGGTGGCCAGCGGGGAAAAATCCTACGGCATGGTCGTCGACTTCATGGTTGCCCGCGAAAAAGCGAAAGGCTCACCTGTGGAACTGACCTATCCTGAGGAGGGCGTGCCGATTATTACCGAGCCGATTGGCATCATGAAGGATGCGAAAAATACGGCGGCAGCACAGGCGTTTGTCGATTTCGTCCTCTCCGAGGACGGACAGAAGCTTGCCGCAGAGATTGGCTATTCGCCGATCCGCAAGGGGATTTCGGCGCCTCAAGGGCTGAAAAGCATCTCGGAAATGAAGATACTTTCCGGAGATCTTGCCAAGCTGACCGATGAGCGCGAAAGTGATAAACAGAAATTTATTGACATGTTCGGCCAATAGAGGAATGGAGTCTGCTGATATGAGCGAAATACACCCACATTCCGTATCCGTACAGTACAAAGGGAAGGATCATTCGATCCTTCCCCAGTTTGTTCGCAGGTTCCGGGGCGGCTGGGCAGCCAGACTTCTGGGGGTACCTGCCGTTCTGCTGCTTTTTGTATTCCCTGTCGCCAAATTAGTATGGCTAAGCTTTCAGAGCGATGCGGGCATTACGCTTGCGCATTACCGCGAACTGATCCACCAGGAGCGGTTTTGGATCACGCTGCAGAGTACCGTTACCGTCGTTCTCGGCTCCACCGCGCTTTCTCTGCTGCTCGGAACCGTGTTCGCGTGGTTCGTCGCCTATACCGATATCGGTCGAAAAAGGATGCTGCATCCGGCCATTCTACTTTGTTTTATTTTGCCTTCATATGTACTAACCCTCTCGTGGTCCTCTTTCATAGGGCCGCAGGGCTGGGTTTCCCAGCTTCTGCAGTGGATTAACCCCGGACTTACTCCTTGGAGCATGTACAGTATGGGCGGGATTATTTTCGTGATGGGAATTCATCATTTCCCGCTGGTCTATATGTTAACGCTGGACGTGTTCCGAAAAATCCCGCGTGATCTCGAATGGGCCGCCCGAGCGGGAGGCTTGGGTAAATTCAAAACATTCTGCCGGATTACGCTGCCTTTGGCGCTTCCGGGTTTAACCGCCGGGGGGCTTCTGGTGTTTCTGGCATCGCTGGACAATTTCGGCATTCCGGCCTTTCTGGGAACTCCGGTGAATATCTCCGTCCTCAGTACGCTGATTTATGAAGAAATCGTCGGGTTTGGACCATCGGCCTTCGCCAGAGGCGCTTCCCTGTCCGTTCTGCTCGGGACTGCCGCCGTGCTGGGAAGCTTGCTTCAATGGATGCTGCTCCGCAAAAGCCATGCGCCGGATGCGGTTCAGCCGGACTCCGTTCCGCGCTATTCCTTGGGAAAGTTCAGGAAGCCGGTGTCAGCCGCGTTATGGGCGTTTTTGCTGCTGATTACGGCAGTTCCTGTGTCCTCCATGATATCCCTGTCGTTAAAGAGAGCCTACGGCCTCGGCCTGACGGCTTCGAATCTGACTTTCGATAACTACCGTTACATTCTGTTTGAGAATCCGCGGGTGTGGACATCCATCCAAAATAGTCTCATACTCTCGCTTGTTACCATGCTGGTCTGTCTCGCGGCCGGTTCCCTGTTCGCCTATCTTCGCGTCCGCAAGCCGTCTCCCTGGACAAAAGCCGCCGAAATTGCCGCATCCGTTCCCTACACGCTGCCGGGCATCGTGTTCGCCCTGTCAATGATTCTCGTCTGGATGGAGCCCATCCCCGGTTGGAATCCCGGCATCTACGGAACGATGTCGATCTTGTTCATCGCTTATATCTGCAGATTCCTCATTCTTCAAATTCGTACGGGCGTGACCGCGTTTATGCAGATTGATGCTTCCATAGAGGAGGCGGCGCGGGTATCCGGTGCAGGCATCCGGCGAAGATGGACAGCGGTTCTGCTGCCGCTCGTCCTGCCGGGACTACTGACCGGAGGAATTCTGGTCTTTCTCATGTCGCTAACGGAGCTGACGGTATCGGCGCTGCTGTACGCGTCCGGTTCCCAAACGATCGGCGTCACGATTTTCAGCTTCGAGCAGGCAGGGGATACCCTCTATTCTACCGCGCTGTCCAGTCTGATCGTCGCCCTCATCGGGGCGGGAGGAGCGGTGCTGCTGCTCATCCGCAAATGGAATTCACGCCAAGGAGAAGGAGGTCACAGTCATGAGTATTGAAATGCATGCCGTCTGCAAATCGTTTGGCCGCTTCGACGCGCTCCGTTCCATCGATCTGATGATTGGCGGCGGCGAGTTCGTGGCGATTCTCGGACCCTCCGGCTGCGGAAAAACAACCCTTCTGCGCATGCTGGCCGGATTTGAGCAGCCCACGTCCGGGCGAATCCTCATCGACGGCCGGGTTGTCGCCGGCAGCGGCGTTCTGGTGCCCCCGGAGAAAAGAAGAATCGGCATGGTGTTCCAATCCTTCGCCTTATGGCCTCATATGAACGTAGCGGAGCATATCCGCTTTCCGATTCGCGCGCATAAAGAAACGCCCGCGCATATCAAGCGGAAGGAGCGGGAGCGCATAGAGCAGGTGCTTGACCTTGTCGGTCTGGCCCCGTTCGCTTCCCGCATGCCGCATGAGCTGTCGGGCGGACAGAAGCAGCGGGTATCCATCGCACGCGCCATCGCTTCGGAGCCTTCACTTCTGCTCATGGACGAACCGCTCAGCAGCCTGGATGCCATGCTCCGCATGGACTTGCGCCGCGAAATCCAGAAGGTTCACCGGGAGACCTCCTCATCGGTCGTGTATGTCACCCATGATCAGGGCGAGGCCTTGGCGATGGCGGACCGTATCGTTGTCATGAAGGACGGCAAGATCGAGCAGGTTGGCACCCCGTCTGAGGTGTATTTGCATCCGCAGACTATTTTTGTCGCCCAATTCGTATCGAAAGCCAATCTCGTCAAAGGCCGCTGGATCAACAACCGGTTTATTCCGGAGAACAGCATCGATACCTCCTGGCCTTGTGAGAGTACGAGCAGCAGCTTTAAGCTGAACCGGATTTATCCGGTACGGCCCGATCAATTTCAGATATCATCGGAAGGTCAAGCCGGAATAAGCGGAGAAATCGTCAACGTCCAGTTCCAGGGCCGTGAGTACCACTATCATATCCGCAGCGGCTCCGATCATCTGGAGGCCGTCTCCTCCCGGCCGTTCCGGCTGCACGATAAGGTGACGTTAAGCCTCAAACCGCACGCCCTGTAAGGCGGAAAAGCAGCATTGCCCCTAGCCGGGGATCTAAGGATATCCTCGCCCGCCGAAGCCATCCCCGGTCAATTACGGCAAAGAACCCGGACACGATCTGTCCGGGTTCTTCTATTTTTCACAGCTTCCTTCAACTCGCCTTTTGAGCGCTTACATTCTTCACAAGAAGCAGCTTGCTGCCGGACAAGGTAAAGATTGAAATCAGGGTGAAGATCAGCGCAATGGAACCAAGCAGCAAGTATGCGCTTTTAAATCCAACCGTATCGTACATATTGCCCGCGATGGTCGACAGGAAGATCGCTCCGACCTGCTTTGAAAACTGGAAGCCGATCAGATAGATCGTCGCGGACAATCTCATATCGAAGTTCGCCGAGATGTACTTGAAGATGGCCACCAGCAGAATCGGAACTTCAATGGCATGCATTAATTTCACCAGGCTGATAGCGACCGCTCCGTCCGCCAGACTTGATCCCACCATCCGTAAGGACATAATGAAGCCGGCGTAGAGCAGCGCGTTCTTCGCTCCGATTTTGTTGATAATAAACGGTGCCAGTACCATTACAATCGCTTCCAAGAAGATTTGGAAGGTGACGAGATTGCCAAAGACCTGCGTTCCCTTCTCCGGCGTGGAGAAGAAATGGGTAAAGTAAACGGCAAACTGCTGATCGTAAACATCGTAAATGCACCCAACTCCAAGAACATACAGCATGAGCATCCAGAACTTTCGATTCTTAAAAAGGGCTATCGTTGAGCCTTTAGGAAGAGCCTCCGCTTTCTCCGTATGAACGGCTTGGGTGTCGGCTGTCCCCGTCTTGGCGAAGGAGAACACAACAGCCAGCAGCAGCGCCATGCCAGTGCCGATCCAGAAGACGAGATCCGGGTTGGTATTGAACAAATGCCCTGTTACAAAGGTGCTTGCCGCGGCGCCAATGTTCCCGAATACCCGGACCCGGCCGTATTCAAATCCGTTCAGATGACTGATTCTTTCGATATAAGCTTCGATTGCGCCGACGCCACCATTGAAAATAGCTCCCAGGTAAGCGCCGCCAATTACAGCCGCCAGAATGATATTCGTCTTCAGCAAAGCCGGAAACAAGTAAACAAAGAACGGTCCGATGAACACCAGCAGTCCAATAAACAGCCAGAGCAAGCTCTTCTTGAGTCCCAGTTTGTCCGATATAACTCCGAAAAAAGGCTGAAAGCACATCGCCGCGATCGATATGACGGAAAAGATAATTCCCGTCTTGGTGGAATTAAGTCCGCCCTCCTGGGTCAGCCATAAAGACAAGAACATGGTGCAAGCAGCCCAAATGAAGAAGTAAAGCATAAAGAAAACTCCAAAAATCCAATAATTTCTGTTAAGCGTTCTCAATTCATTCTCCTCCTTAAATTCTTTCTTTTAAGCACCGAGTAAACCGCTTTCTAAAAGTTAACTAGTTAATTAGAAGATTAATTTACTAAACCGAGTATAACAAAGATAACGCATACATTCAATAGAGTAATTGTATTTTTCCCATTTTCTATAAAATAACAATGGTATTATTGACAATAAAGCGAATAATCACGAAAACAAGCAGTTAAACCATAATGTTTACTAGTTTATTAACTAAATAACCCGGTTCGATGGCAGTGAAACAGCCTCTCCCGGAAAAAGGAAAGGCTGCAGAATGATTGCGTTATGCGATTTAAGCTTCAGTAAAATGCCAAACGTAACTGTGGAAATCCCGCTCCGCCTCCGCCGGAACACTCAACCCGACATACGCAAGCTCGTCCCCGCCGTATACCTCATCCGTACCGGACAGCCGATACTTCTTGGTCACGTCAATTCCGTGCAGCTTCAGGTGTTTTAACGGGGCCGCCGGTTCAGCCACCACATTGAAGAAGAAGGCCATGACTTCTTTCTTCTCCTTGTCCGCGAACAGCCATGCGGTTTCGTTGCCCTCAAACGGGCTGAGCAGGCGGTAGAAATCGCCGAATTGAATGAGGCTTCGGATCTCCTTGTACTTGGCTACCTGCTGTTTGACCGTCTCTTTTTCCTCATTCGTCAGCTTGGTCAAATCGAGCTCATAGCCCAGATTACCGGACATGGCCACATCGCCCCGCATCTCCATTGAAGTAATCCGGTGAACCTGGTGATTCGGAACCGCGGATACATGGGAGCCCATCGTAATAATCGGGTAGACGAGGCTTGTGCCGTACTGGATTTTTAATCGGGACACGGCGTCTGTGTTATCGCTTGTCCACGTCTGCGGCATGTAATACAGGATACCCGGATCGAATCTTCCCCCGCCGCCCGAGCAGCTCTCGAACAGCACTTCCGGAAAAGAAGAGGTGATCGCATCCATCACTTTATACAGGCCAAGCATGTAACGGTGCGCCGTTTCCCGCTGTCTGTCCGCCGGCAGGATTGCTGAGCCGATCTCGGTCATATGGCGGTTCATATCCCACTTCACGTAAGATACCGGAACCGTCTCCAGAATCGCGCTGACCCTCTTGGTAATTTCTTCACATACGTCTTCCCTCGAAAAATCAAGGACGAGCTGATTGCGGCTCTCCGACCTTGAACGATTCGGCACATGCAGGCACCAGTCCGGATGCTCGCGGTACAAATCGCTGTCCACCGAGATCATTTCCGGCTCGAACCAGAGTCCGAACTGCAGCCCCATTTCATTGACCCGTTCGGCCAAATGGTCCAGCCCGTCCGGCAGCTTCTCGCGGTCCACGAACCAGTCGCCGAGTGAGGACTTGTCGCCGTTTCTTTTCTCAAACCAGCCGTCGTCAAGGACAAACAGCTCAATCCCGAGCTCCTTCCCGACGCTTGCAATATCGAGTATTTTCTCCGCGTTGAAATCGAAATAGGTCGCTTCCCAGTTGTTGACCAATATCGGCCGCTCCTTGTCGCGGTAGCTTCCTCTTGTCAGCCGGGTGCGGTATAAATCATGGAAGGTTCTCGACATCTCCCCAAGGCCCTCCGAAGAGTAGACCATAACCGCCTCGGGCGCCTGGAATTCTTCGCCGGGATCAAGCTTCCAGCTAAAGTCGAAGGGATTGATCCCCATCGTCACTCTGGTATTGCGGAATTGATCCACCTCAGCCTGAGCCAGGAAATTTCCGCTGTATACAAAGTTAAAAGCATAGACCTCGCCGTACGCTTCAGTTGTTCCGGGTCTCAGCAGGGCGATGAACGGGTTGTGCTGGTGGCTGCTGGCGCCTCGTGCGCTTTCGACGGACTGGATTCCGTGTCTGAGCGGCTGTCTGGCGATATGTCTTTCTTTGACATGGGCTCCGTACAAATGAAGGAAATCGAAGTCAGCATCCTGAAAATCGACGCTCAGGCTCAAGGCTCTCAGCAGCTTCAGGGACTCGGACCCTTTATTCGCGAACCGGACCGACCGGGTAATGACATTGAACTGTTCAAACACGGTATAGCTTAGCAGCACCTCTAGTCCGGTGACTTGATCTTCCATGACGATCTCAAGCGTTTCCGCTTCCCGTTCATCCTCTACATAAACCGCCGGAAGGCCTGTTAGGCCCGGTTTGCCTTTCACAATGGTATGCGACCGGTAGCGCAAATCAGAGACCGTCGATCCGTTCTCCAGCTGAACCTGATAGGCGGGCTTGTGGTAATCGGTATTTCCGTACTGGGGGTATTCCTGCGGAAGCGTATCGAGCGAGAAAGCGCGGTCCTCTTTGTGGTTGTAGGGATTTCCGGAAAATCCCCGGTCCAGCAGCTGAATCTTGTTGGTATGATGGTATGCGGCGATTCGTCTTCCCCAATACAGGTGCAGCAGGTATTCATCCCGGACAATGCCGATGACATAGCTCGTATCTTTGGCTTGCAAATGAAAGAGTCGGTTCACTGCATCAAAATGTACTCCCATTGAGAAAAGATCACTCCTACTTTGATTTTTATTATAATAAAGGCCCGCTGCTTTCTCTCACGACGAGTTCCGTCGGCAAAATGACTTTGAGCGGCAGTTCCCTGCCGTTCTTCATCCGGTCAACCAGCAGCTTGACTGCGGTCCTCCCCATCTCTTCCGTGTGGACTTTCACTGTAGACAGTGTCGGATTCAAAAAGGCGGAAGCTTCAATATCGTCAAAGCTAAAAATGGAAATATCGCCGGGAACCTTCAGGCCCGCCTCATGCAGCGCCTTCATCGCTCCGATTGCCATCGGGTCGCTGGCCACCACAACCGCGCTCGGAAAGGACGGCTTGCCAATCAGCTGTTTCATCAGCATATATCCGCTCAGCGGGCCGAATTCCCCTACCAGAACGTTGTCCGCTTCAAAAAGCCCTTTCTCCTTCATCCTTCTCTCAAAGGTGCTCAGCCGGACATCTTCTTTCTCAATCTCTCTTTCGTTATGAATGCTCCGGATTAAGCCTTTGCCACCGATGTACGCAATCCGGCTGTGGCCTTTACTGAACAGGTGATCCAAAATCTTGAGAGTAGCGGTTTCAAAATCGGAAATCACCACATCCACATTGACTTCCTCGGGCACAAAATCCACAAATACAATATTGGGGTTGTGGCTATACACCCCCTTCAGTTCCTCGCTGTTGACATCCCCCAGAACGATAAGGCCGTCAAGCTCATTCATGCTGCCCGATGAAAACTGGCTTTTACCGATATGGAAGACGGTAGCGATCTTAACCGAATACTGATCGCATAAGCTCTCCACACCCTGTCTGATGGACATGAAGTAAGGATCGATGGCTTCATCATTCGTCAACACGAGGCCGATGCTGAAGGAGCCTTGTTCCTGAAACGCTTTGGTCTTCTTTCTTCTTCCGGGCTTGTAGTTCAATTCATTGACCACTTCCAGAACCCTTCTCCTCGTTTCGCCCGAAACCGAAAGGGAGGGATCATTGTTCAATATCCGGGATACCGTGGCCGTTGAGACATTGGCTGACTCGGCAACGTCCTTAATTCTTACCATCTGCTCATCACTCCCACTGATTTAACTAATATTTTTACTTAACAACTAGTAAACTTTATGGTAACAATATACCAAAGAAATCGTTTTCAATCAATATATTTATCGCAGAAAAAAAACCGAGTCCGCCCGGTTAAGGCTTACTCGGATTGTCGTGCCGTTCCCCTTATCCCATTCACGAATAGGCAGGAAGGATATCTATGAATGATTTCATTTGAGTCCAAATTCATTTTTCAGTGTCTGCGTCATGACATCAACAGGAGCCTCGACGCCGGTCCACAAGGTAAAATTAAGCGCCCCCTGATTAACCAGCATGCCCAGTCCGTTAATCGTCTTCGCCCCGCGCCGCGCCGCCTCCCACAAGAACAAGGTGTGGGGGTCGTTAAAGATCACGTCACTGACCGTCATTTCAGGTTTGATCGTATCGTAGTCCACATCGGGCTTATAATTGACGTTCGGATACAGCCCCACCGAAGTGGCGTTGATCAAGATATCGGTGTCCGCCGGCACTTTAAGCTTCGTATCCCATGGGAGAAACGAAGCGTCCGCGTCGGTGCGCTCATTGATGAGCCCCGCCAGCTCTGTTCCGCGCTCGGCGTCGCGATTGGCGATGTTCACCTTGGCCGCGCCGGCCAGCGCACATTCCACGCTGATCGCCCGCGCCGCGCCTCCCGCCCCGAGCACCGTGGCCGCCTTCCCCTCAACCGTAATTCCTTCTTCCCGAAGAGAGGTCAGGAAGCCCTTGCCGTCGGTATTCTCTCCCCACAGCTTGCCGTCCTGGTTCACAACCATATTGACGGCGCCAATCAATTCCGCCGCTTCCGACAGCTCATCCAGATAGCGAAGCACCTCGACCTTGTGGGGAATGGTCAGGTTGATTCCGCGCATGTTAAAGGCGCGCACCGCCTTCATGGCATCCTCCAGGTCGCCCTCGTTTACCTTGATCGTCAAATACCGGTAGTCAAGACCTTTCGCCTGAAAAGCCGCTTCCTCCATGACTCCGGTAGGATTCTCGTCAATCGGGCAGCCGAAGGCCCCGACAAGCTCCGAACGGTAACTCTTTCCCATCTGTACATCTTCCTCCTTCATTTAAGGCGTAAATACGGCGGTCACCTTTCCAATCATGCCGCTCTGCGTCGCTTCATCGGTCGTATACTTCACAGCGGCTTTCGCCGTTGCCCGTTTTTTGCCGACCGCAATCGTTCCTTCGTACAAGATCCGGTTCTCCCAGCGCGTCGTTCCCTCCACGTAGAACCGGTAATTCCCTGCGGGAACAGGATTTCCTTTCCGGTCCTTACAGTCCCAGGCGAACTTCAGCTGGCCGCTGGAAAGCGTCGCTCCCGAGAATGCGTCCACCTCTTCCGGCGAAGCCTTCGAAAGCCCCGAATGCTTCACCCAGGTCAGAATGGCCTCCGGCCGCAGCTTGTACCCGCCGGTAGAGATAAACCGGGTGGCGTATAGCGTCGTGACATATCGGCCTTTGCCGTCCTCAATCCATACGGCGAACTGATTGGTCGCGATTCCGTCCTGACGGACGAAAGGAAAGAAGATTTCCAGCTTCCGTGCCGATCCTCCTGCCTTAGCTGACCCGGCAGCCTGCTGCCCGGCAGCCGAGCGGCTGCCCGTGGATGCAGCCAGCGATGAGCCAGCCGCCGTCCCCGTCTGTGCATTTGCCTCCCGGCTGCCTGATGCCAGACCGCTCCCGCCGCAAGCCGTCTCCAGCAGCACAAGAAGAAGCGCCGGCACAAGCAGCCCGGCACCCTGTATTCTTTTCATGACCAAGAGACTCCTTTCCGCATAAGATAGCCCCACAAAGGGAGGCTGATGCTCGATGCTTATTCCCTTTTGCCGTCGAAATCCTCTTTCAGCTTGTCCACGTCGAGGGCTTCCCGAATGTGCAGAATATGCTCTCTCATCGCCCGGTAGGCGGCCTCGCTGTCCCGCTGCTCGATGGCACGGACAATGCTGTCGTGATAAGCGACCGATTCCTCGAAGTGGAGCGGGTTCACCGTATATTTCCCGTCAAAAATACGGCGGCTCTGCCCCGCATGGCGAACGGTATCGATGATCTGCAGAAAGAAATTGTTATGAGCGGCGGCGGCGATCCCCAAATGAACCCCGTTGTCGCATTCCAGAACGGCTGCGATATCGGCCTTGTCCTCCGCGTACAGGCGGACCGTATCTTCGTGCCTGCGAATGGCCTCTTTGATTGTGCTTAAATCCTCATCGGTGCGGTTTATGGCGGCCAGGCTGGCCGCGTCGGCCTCCAGCAGTACCCTCGCTTCGAAAATCTCCTCGATCAGCGAACGATCGAACAAACGGTACGTCCGGATGATTTTGCCAATCACTCCGGGGTTATACTCGCTAACGAACGTGCCTCCGCCCTGACGGGCTTCCAGAATTCCCAGCGTCGACAACGCGGAAATCGCTTCGCGCAGCGGCACCCGGCTGACGCCCAGCCGTTCCGACAGCTCGCGCTCATTGGTCAGCTTATCGCCGGATTTCAATTCGTCGTTCTCAATTCTTTCCAGAATATGCTGAATCACGTATTCTCTGATGTTCTGTTTCTCCGCCGGCGGCATAGGGTCTGCTCCTCTGCATACAAAATGGTTATACCAATACTGGTAGAACCATTTTAACGCCGCTTTATGGGAGAGGTCAAGGAAGGAGTGGATCTTCCGGCATACCTGAATAATCATCGGAAGCTTGTATATATCTTTAAATTATATTTAGTATATATAAGATTTAATTGATATATTTTAGACATAATTAATTCATTGATTTATAGATATTGCTCTTATATAATGATCGCTAATATTAACTAAAACAAATCAAACAATGTTTCAAACACATTTGGAATCAGGGGGAACTGAATGAAAAACAGGCGAGTCTTATTCACACTGATGCTGTGTATGCTTCTGCTGGCGCTGCCGCTCTACGGCTGCGGGAAGGCAGCGGACACGGCGGCGAGCAATACCCAGGCCACGGAACAGCCGTCCGCTCTACCCGCCGAACCGGCGACCTATACCATTGTCGACCAATTGGGACGCACGGTGGAAATACCCAAGAAAGTGGAACGAATCGTTGCCCTTCAGCATCACACGCTCGATATTATGCTTGAGCTTCATGCCCAGGACAAGCTTGTTGGCGTATTAAGCGATTGGGAGAGTCTGCTCGGAGGCTATGTGGCCGATGTGTATCCGGGAATCAAAGATCTGCCGACTCCGGGAAAAATCTCCGAATTGAACGTGGAGGCTGTCGCGAGCCTCAAGCCGGATGTTGTGTTCGTATCCAACCAGGTTCCGAAGCAGTCGCTGACGCAGCTTGAACAGCTTGGTATCCCTGTTGTGGGAATTACTTTGTACGTGGCGGATAAAGAGCAGGCATCAACCATTCACCCCGATCTTGTCAATCCGGACGAGGCTTATACCGAGGGGCTCAAGCAGGCGATCCAACTGATCGGCCAAATTACGGGAACTGAGGATAAAGCCGCGGAATTATGGGATTATGTCGTCAGCAACCGGGCCATCGTATCCAAGCATCTAAGCGAAGTGCCGGAGCAGGACCGGATCAAGGTCTATATGGCCAACGAAAACATGTACACTTACGGCACAGGCAAATATGTCGGTGTAGCCATGGCCAAGGCGGGCGCCCGCAACGTCGCGGAGACGATTAAAGGGTACAAGCAGGTCAACTTGGAACAGGTAGCGAAGTGGAATCCGGAAGTCATCTTTGTGCAGAGCCGCTACGCATCGGTACTGGATGAAATACGCGGCGACAAAGCCTGGTCCGAAATCGATGCCGTCAAGAATAATAAGCTGATCATCGCACCGGATTATACGAAGCCCTGGGGCAATCCTACGCCGGAATCCATGGCTCTTGGCGAAATTTGGCTGGCCAAAACCTTATACCCCGATGCGTTTAAAGATGTGGATCTGAATGCAATGGTTCAGCATTTCTACCAAACCTTCTACGGCATTGATTTTAAAGAATAGTCATTTAAGGTCACTGTACCCGAAATGTTAGCGCATCTCGCGGCAGTGATTTTATTTTTCGCAAGGTTAATTAGAGTGGACTAATAATAGGAGTTGAGTATAGTGCGGGAACGAATTAACAACTATTGGACGAATCGGGCCGAGGATTTTAGCGAGCTGCGTCTGCATGACTTTCACAGCGGTCTGCGCGCGAGATATACCGAGATCATCAAGGATCATCTGCCGAAACTGGATTCGCCGAGAGTATTGGATCTGGGGACGGGGGCCGGGTTCTTCTCCTTTATCATGAAGGATCTGGGTTGTACAGTGACCGGTATTGATTATTCAAGCGCGATGCTGGCCAAGGCCGAGGCCAACGCCGCCGATCTGGGGTATTCCGGGATTGTATACCGGCAAATGGACGCCCAGGAACTGCTCTTCCCGGATGAGAGCTTTGATTTCATCATCACCCGCAATGTCACCTGGACGCTCCCCGATCCTTATAAAGCGTACAGCGAGATGTGCCGCGTGCTTGCTCCCGGTGGCGGGATATTAAATTTTGACGCCAACTATGGTCAATCTTTTAAGGAGGCCGATGAAAAAGGAGAGCAGCTATGCCATCCCACCCAAACCGCCGAACAGCTCAGGGAACGCAATGCCATTGCCAAGTCCTTATACATCTGTGATAAGGCACGCCCGCAGTGGGACGCGGAAGTGCTGATCTCGCTCGGCATGAAATATATCGAGATGGATCTGGATATCATCCGGCGGATCAGAGACGAGGCCAACACCGATGCGAGATACTCCACCATTTCCCGGAGTGTGACCTCCTCGCTGTTCATGGTATATGCGCGAAAATAGCATGTAACTTCACGGTTCTGTTGATCGGCCGCCAGCGGCTCGACGAGCTGTCTGCTTACCTTTTTCTCATCTGCCAAAGTCTCCAGATAAGCATTTAACATACCGATTTTGATATGAAACATATAACAAATATTCATTTTATTTATGTCATGTTTTATTGTATCATCGGAACCAGACATCAAACGACAATGCTTACTCCACCCGGATAGGGTGACTCGGAATGCGATTTCCTGAAGGAGGAAGAATGATGAGTTTGATCATGGTAGATGAAGACAAATGTGCGAAGTGCGGAATTTGCGTAAACGAGTGTCCGGAACAGGCATTGAAGCTTGGAGCGAATGGTCCGGAAGAAGTTTATCCGCAGAACTGTATTGCCTGCGGCCATTGTGTGGCCGTCTGTCCCAGAGAAGCTATCGATAACGAGAAAACACCGCTTGCCAATCAAGAAAGTTCAAAAAAGCTGCCTAAATTAAGCCCCGAGGAAGCGGAAAACTTCCTTCGCTCCAGACGGTCCATCCGGTCCTATAAAGCCGCTCCCGTTCCAAGAGAAAAGCTGATACAGCTTGTTAATATCGCTCACTATGCCCCTTCGGGAAGCAATCTGCAGGGCGTCTCCTACATAATAATTGACAATAAGGATGTCATTAACCGTGCTGTCGCTATGACCGTCGAAGAATTGGAAAAAGATACCCAGCTCAGTAAGGGACGGGATAACTTTTTCAAGCCTTATCATGAGCAAGGGATCGACACGATTTTACGGGGAGCCCCCGCTCTTGTTCTGGCCATTGCTGATGAGAATTTCCCAAGAGGCAGAGAAAACTCGATTCTTTCCCTGACCTATTTGGAGCTGTATGCGCCAACGCTCGGATTAGGTTCATGCTGGGCCGGAATATTTGAGAGGATTGCGCTCAAGGATCATTCCCCCATGCTGAAATTATTCAATATTCCTGTAGGAAAGAAAATAACAGGCGCCGTTATGGTAGGCAGCCCGAAGTATCGCTATCCAAGATTTGTGGATAGAAACCCGTTGGAATTCAGTTTTTATGAATCCGAAGCGGAGACCATCCACTATATAAGATGAACTTAAGATTTTTCATCAGATATTAGTCGTAACTACGAGGAATGTTTGGACTTCCGGCCGCTGTTGTCTCCAGATTTCTTGATTATACCGCTCTTCACGGATGAAATCCGGAGACAAAGGCGATCGCTATCGCTCCTACAGTTCCAAACTTCCCCTTCGTTCCTTCTTTCGCTGATATCATTTTTTCAAGTTCATCTTATATAGATCAGCTGCCGGGAGATAAGCTACTCCTCTTCCCGTATCTTCTTGTAGTAAGCGGCGGGCGATAGCCCTGCATATTTTTTGAATACTTTACTGAAATAATAGATGTCCCCGAAGCCGACAAGGTAGGCGATTTCACCGATGCTTAGGTGCGTCGCCTGCAGCAGCTCCTGAGCCTGGTCGATTCTTACCTTGTTGATATAATGGGTGATCGAGTGGCCGGTCAGTTTGTTGAAGGTCCGGTTCAGGTAGTCGAAATTGCATTCGAACAGGGCTTCGATATCCCGGCTCGTGATTTTGCTCTGATAGTGCGTATGAATGTAGTCCAGCAGTCCGTGAGCCTTGACAATTGCTTTTGTCGTCCTTTTCCGGCTGTTCTGAAGCTCCTCCAGAAGACTCTCTCGCGAGAGCAGGATGAACAGCTCGGACAGCTTCAGCGCGGTCAGGCTCCGGTTGTAATTTTTGCGCCGGTACAGCTGCAGCATTTCATTCAGGCTGTTGTAAATCTGGGACAGAACCGATTTGTCGGTAATGGTGAAGTGCTTCGGAAAGCAGCATTTGACGTCCTCTTCGGCGCCCTGATCCTCAAAAATAAACCTTTTGGCAAAGGACTCCGGGTCCTCCACATTAACAGGGGCCATATCCGGGTGCTTAAAATGAATGTAATAGTAGTCGCACGTATGCTTCTCCAGCCCCTCATGATCCAAATTGGGTTCAAGTAACAGCACATCCCCTTTTTTCAAAATATATTCCTTCCCGTCCTCCACCATATGGAGCTCGCCGCTCTTGATCAGATACATAATGTACTCGTTCACATTGCGCTTGAAATGAACCCACGGACTCTTATAGGAAACGAACCCCATCCATGTAATACGGGGAACGAGATCGATATTTACAGCCAGCAAGCGAAAGCACCCCCATCAGCTTAAATCATTCCAAAAGTCGCTATTGTACAAAAAGAGTCTAGATTCGCCATCCTCATTCATTCTATCACAGACTATACTGACAAAGGAGTCTCCACCAATCTTAACCGTTAGGATGATGATGACAATGGGGAAATTAAAAATCGGTATGATCGGACTAGGTGGAATCGCAGATTTCCACGGAAAAGGGATTCTGGAGAGCGAAGACGCGGAAATCTGGTCCATTTGCGACTGCAATGAAGAACGGCTGGCGGCCCGAAGCAAGGAGTGGAATATTCCGGATTCACGCACCTATTTGAACTACACCGATCTGCTGAAGGACCCGGAAATTGATGCCGTAACGATCGGCACGCCGAACTACAATCATTTTGCCATTGCACTAGCTGCAATCGAGCACCGCAAGCCCTTCGCCCTCGAAAAACCAGTCACCCTCACGGCCAAAGAGGCGGCGGTTCTCAAGGAAACGCTGGAGCGCGATCCGCTCCCGCATATGATCTGTTTCTCTTATCGCTACAAAACGGCCGCGCGGTACGCCAAATGGCTGATCGAAGAAGGAAAGCTTGGAACCATCCATCATGTATACAGCCAGTATCTTCAGAGCTGGGGCATTAACGAGGACGTACCGCTGGTGTGGAGATTCCAGAAGGAGCTGACGGGCTCCGGGGCCATGGGCGATCTCGGCTGCCACATTCTCGATCTGACCCGCTTTCTGGTCGGCGATACGGAGCGCGTCCTGGCCGATGCTGGAACGATCATTCATGAGCGGAAGCTTCTGGAGGGACCCGGCACAGGAGAAGTTGACGTCGATGATTACTGCCACGTCCTCTCCCGAATGGAAGGCGGAATCTCCTCCACCATGACCATCTCGAGATTTGCTTATGGCCGCGGGAATTACCAGCGGATTGAGATTTACGGCACCAAGGGCGCTCTTGTGTACAGTCTGGATGAAGAAGATACGCTCCAGGTCAAATTCGCCGATGAAGGCGATACAGAGTTCCGTGAGGTGCAGACTCCCGATTCGTTCAAGCTGGGCCAAATGCAGGCCTTTTTCAATCTGCTGAACGGACGAGGTGACGGCAAGAACGCCACAATGGCGGACGGATATATCAACCAGCTCGCTGTAGACGCTATCGTCGAATCTTTTACCGAACAAAAATGGGTATCCATCAAACAGGAGGTTCTCACAAATGAGTACGCTTAAAGTAACCGTATGGAATGAATATCGTCACGAAAAAAGCAACCCGCAGGTGGCGGCCATCTACCCTGAAGGTATCCATAACGCTATTGCAGGCTATCTGAAAACCGATGACGTATTGGAAGTAACGACCGCAACACTCGATGAACCGGAGCACGGGCTGACGGAGGAAGTACTGGACAATACCGACGTGCTCATCTGGTGGGGCCACATGGCGCATCATGAAGTGCGGGATGATATCGCGGATAAGGTAAGAGACCGCGTACTTCAAGGCATGGGCCTCATCGTTCTTCATTCGGGACACGGCTCCAAGGTGTTCGAGCGGCTGCTGGGTACCAAGACGGGCGCACTCAAATGGCGGGACGACGGCGAAAAGGAGCGGCTGTGGGTCATCGAGCACGGCCACCCCATCACCGACGGACTGGGAGAGTATATCGAAATTCCGAAGGAGGAAATGTACGGGGAGCGTTTTGAAATTCCGGCGCCGGACGAATTGATTTTCATCTCCTGGTTCGAGGGCGGCGAAGTATTCCGCAGCGGCTGCTGCTACCGCAGGGGCAAAGGCAAGCTCTTCTATTTCCGGCCGGGGCATGAGACCTTCCCGATCTATCATCAGCCGGAGGTGCTGCGAGTGATCAAGAATGCCGTACACTGGGCCGCTCCGACGCAAGGAGCGAAGGTAGCGTACGGCCGCGTAGCCCCCATTGAACCTTTGCGGGAGAACATCGTCCTCAGCTAACCGCGATTATATATATTGAAAAAGGGTGCCCGGACAGCCATTGTCCCGGCACCCTATTTTTAAGCCCATTTACCGAAAGAAATGCTTCCGCGAATGTCATTTCGTCAGACCGAAACCTCCTCCGCGCAGGGCATCAGCGCCTTGCGTTCCCACGCTCTGCTTCTCCAGCGCGTATAGAGAACCAGCCCCCGCACCCACTCGTCAATAATAAATCCGGCCCATATGCCGTACAGGCCATAGCCCAAATGAATCCCGAGCAAATACATCAGCGGCATGCTGAACAGCCACATAATGAGGATGGCCGATTTCATCGCGAACCGTGCATCGCCCGCCGCCTGCAGGGAGCGCTCGAAGATGATGTTGAAGTTCCTCCCCGGCTCGAGCAGGAAGCCCAGCAGCAGTAGAGCCGACCCCATCCGGATAATCTCCTTCGACTCGGTGAACATTTCAAGCATCGGAGTGCGGAAGAAGATGATGACGGTGACGGCCGTAAGCGTAATCAGCATACTGCGGAACACATTGCGGAGCACCTGCTTGAAGGCTTCCTCCCGCTCTCCCGCCCCTATCAGATGCCCTACGATGATTTGGATGCCCCTTCCGATCGATATGGCGATGATCATGACGATGAACGAGATGTTCTGTGTGTAAATCTTGGTGGTCAGCATCATGGGGCCAAGCGATGTAATAAAGGAGGTGATCACGATCTGGCTTACGTTGTACGACAAATTGACCGCTGAAGAGGGGATGCCGACCTGCAGCACCTTGGACACAAGCTCGCGGTCCCAGTGAATCAGATTGAACCACCGAACGGGTACCCGGACCACCCGCACGAGAATAAACAGATTGATGGCTAAGCCGATCAGTTGGCTGACATTCGTCGAGATCGCGACACCCGTCACGCCAAGCTTGGGAAACCCCATCGGACCGAAAATGAACAGGTAGTTGCCGAAGACGTGCAGCAGATTCATCCCGACAGCTACCATCATCGTGTGCCGGGTTAGCCCGTGGGATTGAATAATCGCGACCGTCACCGTGTTTAAAGCCTGGATCACCAGCGCTCCGCCGGTTATCAGCAAGTACGTGCGGGCCATGTCGAACAGACCCGGCCCCAGATTGAATATATGCAGAAGCTTTCCGCCAAGCAGCACGACAACCACACTCATCAAGAGGCCAAATATAAAATTGACTCCAAGCGATGAGGCGACGATCTTCTCGATTTCTCCCGTCCGGCGGGAGCCGAGATACTGGGTGACGACGACGGTTGAGCCCAGCGCGATAAAATTGAAGGTCAGCAGGGCGAACATGATAATCTGGTTCGACACGCCGACAGAGGCAACCGCTTCGTCCGAAACCTTGCTCAGCATCAGCGTATCCGTCGTCCGAAGGAGCACCTGTAAGGCGGATTCGATAAATATCGGCCAGGAAATGGCCCACAGGGACAAGCTCCCTGCCTGGTTCCTGTTCATGTCACACGCCTTCTTCCTTATACCCCGTAGGCCTTCTTGATTTTCTTGATTCCGTGTGAAGCCACCTCCACGGCAGACATATCGCCATAATCTTGGGTAAAAAGCTCCAGCGACAAATAGCCGGTATACCCGATTTGCCGCAGCAATTCGCTGAGCCGGGAGGATGGTGCGGCACCGTCACCCGGGAACAAACGCTCCTCATCGGTAACGAGCAGCGGATCGGACGACGCCGGATAGTCGTTCACATGGACAATGCCGATTCGGTTTCCGTTCAGGCAGGACAGACCCTCCAGCCGGCTTCCTCCGGTGTGCATATGGAACGGGTCGAGCAAAATCCGGGTGTCCGCCCGCCCGCTTTCCGCTGCGACATAGATCGCTTCGCTGAGCCTCGCCAGCTTCTTCGCCCTTCCCCAAAACTCCAGGTAAGGCACGACCCCGGTTTGATCGCCGAGTTCTGCCAGCCGTGCATAGTTCACGGCCATTTCATCCAGCGTGACCTGCCCCACCTCGCCGAAAGGCGGCGCCGCAACGGCAGGACAACCCAGCTCGGCAAGCATGCTCATCTCGCGCTCGGCCTGCCTTAATCCTTCTTCCCTGACCTCCGGCGAT
This sequence comes from Paenibacillus sabinae T27, assembly GCF_000612505.1. Taxonomy (NCBI): domain Bacteria; kingdom Bacillati; phylum Bacillota; class Bacilli; order Caryophanales; family Paenibacillaceae; genus Paenibacillus; species Paenibacillus sabinae. The sequence goes on along the minus strand of NZ_CP004078.1, from coordinate 852,286 downwards.
TGATCGGACCATTTAAAGAAAGCGATTGCATTCACAACCACGATTCCGGTGTCGGCGATATACCGCTTCAGCTCCCGAATGGAACCGCCGTTCGTCACATGGGCTTCCAGGTCGCGAATCCAGATTTCGAAGCCTTCATATCCCGCTTCGGCAGCAATGCGAAGCTGTTCCTTAATGCCTAACCCGAATGGAAACAGGGTCGATGCGTTTAAAGATAGTTTAAACGGAAACATAGATCAACTGCCCTTCTTTTAGCGTTAATTCTTTAACCAGTATAGGGTCTGAAAGGATGAATGAGAATGTCGGATACAGACTCTATTTGTACAATAACGACTTTTATAACAGGGCGAAAACCCTTCAGGCCGTATCCGACCGGCAGCTTTTAAACAGCCCCGACCCTCCCTATTTGTCCATTTCGCAATACACGAAAAAAGAGCATAATCCCTAGAGATTATGCCCTTTCCGATCCTCATATGTTTCTCTTCTTACTTGCCGTTTGCCGCGCGCCATGCGTCAAGCTGCTTTTGCGCTTCGGCGATGACTTTATCCGCGCCCGCCGCTTTTTGCTTCTCAAGCAGCTTCGGAAGATTTTCTTCCGGATCGAGCTGGCCGGACTTGATACCGTCTACGAATGCTTTGTTGGCATTGTCGATGGTGATCATTTCATTCTTTACCGGTTCCGGGTCAAAGACGAATCCGAAGATCCGGGAAGGATTCTTGGTGATCATTTCGTTAAACTTCTCGTAGTTCTTATATTTGTTCGGATCTTCGCCCACACGGGTATAGTTCAGCATTTGGTTCCCGATTTGCCACATATTATCGTGGTAGTATCCGACATCGTTATTCGTTTTGCCATCAGGCAGGGCAACTTGTCCGTCTTTCAGCACATAGTGTGTTCCTTCAATACCGAAGTTGAACAGGGTCAGCAGATTTTTATCCTTGAAGAACAGGTTCAACAGCATCATCGCGCGTTCCGGGTCCTTCGATGTTTTGGAAATAGCCTGCATTGTTGCCGTCATTTTACCTGTTTGCAGTCTGTCCACATTAAGCGGAATCTGCAGCATATCTCTTCCGGCCTTGAGGGAGCCGTTCGGCGATTTCGATACCGAGCCGATCTCCATGTTCGCCAGGATATCCATATCTCCTACCAGAGCGAAGGCTTGACCCGCCTGAATCTTCTTCCAGGCATCCAGACCCGGAGTCAGCGCATCCTTGTTGGTGTATCCCGCCTTGTACCATTTGTTGGTCATCTTGGCCAGTTCCAGAAAGCGTGGAGTGTTGTACATGTTAATGACAGTGAAATCATCGGCCGCCGTACCCTTCACATTGATAGCGGCCAGGTTGCCGATTTGATCAAGCGTGCCGGAGGAGTAGTAAGCGTCCAGCGGGAAGCTTGGCATAACGAGCGGAGTGATTCCGGGCTCGTTCTCTTTGATCGTCTTCAGCATAGGCTCAAGCGCTTCTACATTGCCTGATTTAAATCCGCTGAGGTCAAATTTGTATTTGTCGACCAGCGCTTTATCAAGGTACACGCCCTGCGCGCCGCCCAGCTCTTGATGGGTATGAATGCCGTACAGCTTTCCTCCGCGCTTCGCCGGATCATGATAATTTTTTTCGACCGCTTCGATGTCCGGGCCGTATTTGGCAAGCAGGTCATCCAGAGGAAGCAGCGCACCCTTGGTTACCTGCTGCTGGAATCCGAGCCAGTCCGCGGTAAACAGCAGGTCGAACTTGTCCCCGGAAGCCATCATCAGATTCGTCTTGTCGCTCCAGGCGCCCCAATCGATCGGATTCAGCTTGACCGTCACGTTCATGTCCGGATAGGTCTTTTTCAGATAATCGTTCATTGCGTTCTGAACCAGCTCATTATCCTTCTGCGGCGCGTCGGGGAAGACCATAACCACTTCATACGGCTTGAGCCCGCCAGCTGCACTGTCTCCGCCGCTGGATGCCTGAGGTGAATTGTTACTGCCGTTATTGCTGCTGGAACACCCTGTTGCCGTCATAGCAACCGTCAGCATAAGTGAAGAGAGAATGACCGAACCTTTCTTTAACCATTTCATATTGCAGCCTCCCTAGTTCGTCTCATGTTTCTATATACTAATCCGGGTTGTCCCGGTATTAGCCTTTCACTGCCCCTACCGTAAGCCCTTTCACAAAATACTTTTGCAAGAACGGGAATACGAGCACCAAAGGTCCGATCGCAATCATAGCCATAGCCATGCGGATCGATTCCAGAGGCTGGGTAACCTGCGCCGTCGTGCTGTAAGCCTTATTGGCGATACTCTGGAGAAACGAAGCATTCATCAGCGTTTTGTTCAGCAAATACTGCAGAGAGAACAGCTTCTCATTCTGGATAAAGACCAGGCTTGTGAACCAGTCGTTCCAGTACGATACGGTAATAAAGAGGCCGATCGTTGCAAGCACCGGCAGCGAAAGCGGAAGAATAATGCTGAAATAGGTTCTGTATTCGCTCGCTCCATCAATCTGGGCGGAGTCAATCAGCGACGGCGGAATACTGTTCGTAAAGAAGGTCCGCATGATGATGACATTAAAGCCGCCGATCAGGCCGGGGATAATCAGGGCAAGCAGCGTATCCTGCACATGAAGGAATCGCGTGTACACCAGATACCAGGGAAGCAGGCCGCCCGAGAACAGCATCGTGATCAGAATGTAAATGCTGAGTGCGCCTCTTAGCGGAAAGTCCTTGCGGGACATGGAGAACGCCATCGCCGAAGTGACGAACAAGCTGACGACGACGCCCACCACCGTAACGAAGATGGATACCCCGTACGCTCTCAGAATCTTCTCGGCGTCCTGCGCCAGAAATTGATAAGCGACAAAGCTGAATTTCTGGGGCCAGAAGCTGTATCCGTGCTTCAATACTTCTTTCTCATCGGCAATCGATATCATCAGCACGAGCCAGAACGGAATCAGGCAGGCCAGGCTGAAGAGTGACAGAACCGCAATGATCAGCGGGTGAGTCCTTTTTTGTGTCGACATATTTTCCTCCTAAAATAAGGCGTTATCTTTGCTGAATTTACGTACGATCAGATTCACCGACACGACCAGGATGAAGCCGACCACCGACTGAAGCAAGCCTGCCGACGAGGCCAGTCCGGTATCGCCCGTAACCATCAGCGCGTTGTACACATAAGTGTCGATAACATCCGTTGTCGACTTCAGCATGCCCGACGCCATCGTTGCCTGATAGAACAAACCGAAGTCCGCATTGAAGATTCTGCCGATCGCCAGCACCGTCAGGATGATAATGACCGGAGCGATAAGCGGAATCGTAATATTCGTCATCTGCTTCCATCTGCTCGCGCCGTCAATGACAGCGGCTTCATAATATTCCTGATCGATGCCGATAATCGCCGCCAGATAAACAACGGCCGCATAGCCGACATTTTTCCAGGTGTTGACAATCGTTAAAATATAAGGCCAATGCTCCGGCGTTGCGTACCAGTTAACCGGCTCCCACCCCATCGGCTCCATAATGAACTTGTTAACGAAACCGAGATCCGGATTGAGGAAACCGTATACAAGATAACCGACAATAACCATGGAGATGAAATTCGGCAGAATAACTGTGCTTTGAAAGAACTTGGACATCACCTTGTTCTTGACTTCGTTCAGCAAGATCGCCAGCAATATCGCAAGTACGGTGTTGATGATCAGAAAGGCCAGATTGTAAAAAATCGTATGCCGGATAATCACCCAGGCATCGTTGGAAGCGAACAGAAACTTGAAGTTGTCCAGCCCTACCCACTTGCTGGCCCAGATGCCTTCGGTGTAGTTCAGATCCTTGAATGCCAGGAAAATACCGAACATCGGCAAATAGTTGTTGATTAACATCAGCAGGATTCCGGGCAAGGCCAGAATAATCAGGGACCGGTACTTCCACAGCTTTCCTTTTCTTGTCTTACTTCGCGTAATGGAAGCCTTTGCTTCCAGGACCTCTACCGAAGCCATAACTCCACCCTCTTTGATTTGTTATGGCTTCATTATACGTTCGGCAGAGACAAGGCCCCACCGTTTTTGTAACCTCAGTCCATTCGTTTTGTGACATTCCGGTATTCGTGCGGGTTAACGTCAAACTGCTTGCGGAACATCTTCGTAAAATGAGAAAAATTGCTATATCCCACCTGCTGCGCAATGGCGCTGACCGTCATGCCGGTTGTATCGAGCAGCTCCTTCGCCCGATTCATCTTGGCTTCAATCAGGAAGTCGATGAGGTTCTGGCCGGTCTCCTTCTTGAACAGCCGGGACAGGTAAGCGGGATTCAGGCCGACGTGCGCAGCCACATCCTCCCGCGAGAGGTCCTCCTCCACGTTATGGTGGATATAGCGGATGGATTTCTGGATGACGCCGTCCCGTTCAACCGGCTCGAATGCCGCCTCCATCACGGCGGAGACCAGACTCTCCGCCCAATGCATATAATGGCGCAGGCTGCGGATTTGGGCCGATGCCCACATGGAGAACTGCGGAACATGATTGGCGCTGATCCCTTTAACCTGAAGAAAATGATAGATAATCTGCAGCGTATCCTGATGGAGGGTCAACAAATGCTTGCCCTGAACATTCGGCATCGCTTCCAGCCGGCTGACAATCCGGTGAATCAGCCGGATCATCGTATCTTTGTCTCCATTCAGCATATAGTTCGCCCATTCCGAGATATGAATCTCCCCCGGACCGGCGGATGGCAGGGCCTGAAGCGACTGGGGAGCATACAGCAGAACGGATTGCGTGCGGGTGATATTATCACGCTCCATATTTTTCAGACTCTCGCATAGACCGGGCAATTCCTGAAGGAGGGCATATTTGCCCACATAGCAGGTTACGGAGCAATAAAAATACTCCCGGCACACGTTAATGAACCGGCTGCCTGTCTGAACCCACCGGTCCAGGCCGGAATCCGGCCCGCTTGCCGCGGCGGATTCTCCTCCAGCGGAATCATAGACGATGGCAAACATCACGCCCGTTTTGTCTGTAATGACTTCTCCGGGCTGACCGCCGAGCCATATCTCCTCCGCGGCCTTCTTGACCGCATACTCCATGATTTCCTGGTTCCGGGAATCCATCGGCTTGTTCCATTCCTCGATGCTGATCAGAATCGGCAGCACCCTGTCGTCAGGATGCAGGTCGATCTGCGCATCCTGAAGCGCGCGTTCCAGAAAATCGCCGAAGGAAAGCAGCCTTCTGGACAGCAAATCCTGCCAGAAGCGTTCGACCAGGCGCGGCTTCTGCTTTTTCCACAACGAATAATATTTACGGTACATCTCGGTGTAGCGCTCGTTCTCCTCTTTTTCCCTGATCGCTTGCAGCATACGGGTGACCGCTCCGGCCAATTCCTCCCCGTCCACCGGCTTGAGCAGATAATCGGAGCTTCCGAGATTGATCGCTTGCTTCGCATAATCAAACTCCGAATGGCAGGTCAGGAACAAAGACTCCGTGTGCGGCGAGTACTCTTTCACCCACCGGACCAGAGACAATCCGTCTTCGTCGGGCATTTCAATATCGCATACGAGAATGTCGATCCGGCGGTCATGCATAATCTCCCTTGCCTCATCGGCGTGATTGGCGGTATGCACCTCGTCGATTCCAAGCGCCTGCCAGTCGTTGCAGCGGTAGATTCCTTCCACCGCAAATTTCTCATCGTCCACAATCAGCATCTCCATGATGTTCTCACTCCTTCAGAAATATTCGGCCGGCAGAATCATCGTCACCCGGAGGCCCTTCGGCTCGTTATGGCTGAGATCGATCCTGGCCTGTTCTCCATAACGCATCGCGATCCGCCTTTTTACATTCCAAATCCCGATATGCTTGTCCTCGGATGCCGGGGCATATTCGGGGGCGTTCAGCTCCTCCAGCTTCTCATCCGGCATGCCTTTGCCGTTGTCCCGCACATCAATGCGCATCAGCCCTTCCTTGTCCTCATGCGGACTCACCGTAATCTGAAGCATAAAGGTCTCTCCTCTCAGACTCATGCCGTGAATCATGGCATTCTCCACAAAAGGCTGTATGAGCAGGGGCGGAATGCAGGCGCCAAGCCACTCATCCGGAATCCGGATCTCAAAATCAAAGGAATCCTGATAGCGCATCTTCTGAATTTCCAGATAGTTGCGGATATGCTCCAGCTCCTGGTTGAGCGTGATCGTGTCTCTCTGCGACTGCAGCATAAACCGGAAATACTGCACCAAATGGCGGACGGTCTTCTTCACGAGCTCATACCGCTGCAAATCCGCCAGTTGATAGATGATGTTCAGCGTGTTGAGGAAAAAATGGGGATTGATCTGTGACTGCAAATGCTTGAGCTCGGCGTTCTGGGCATTCAGCCTCTCCTCGTACACATCGATCTTCAGGTATTGAATTTCCTCCACCATACTGTTAAAAGCGTGATTGATGCTTTGAAATTCGACCAATTTGGAATCCGGCAGCTTCGTCTCCATCGCTCCGCCCCGAATCCGGTGAATGGCGCTGAGCAGCTTCAGAATGGGCCGGATCACCATCCGGCGGAAAATATACAGACACAGAAGCAGAATCAGCAAGACAAACAGCGGCAGCAGATTCACCAGCGTCTGAAAATCATTCAGCCCCTGAAGCAGCTCGGAATTGGGGAGGACAATCGCCATATTGATTCCAATATCAGGAGATTGGCTTGAAATGACAAAGAGCCGCTTATGTCCCGCCGTTAACGAGAAGGAAGAGTTCTTGCTCATCTTATCCGCCGGCAGCCGAAAGCCCTCCCCGAGAGATGCGGAAGGAGAGGACAGCACGACTCCGTCGTTGCCGACAAAGAGGATGTCTCCCCCTGCCTGCAGATTGAGACTCCCGAGAGCAGACTTTAACGAATTGACATTAATCAAGGCCCCGATATAGGCGTTGTTGGTGAGATCGTCACTGAGGATGCGGTTCAGAAAATACTCGTCTCCGATCCGGACGATCGACCATTTATACAGCAGCTTCTCCAACGATTCGGGATGTTGAATGGAGCCGGTAATCCAGTTTTTGATATTGTCCATATAGCTTTCCGTAGAGCCGAGGATGTTGGAGGTGACCAGCACATCATTCGGTTTGGAGTAGGCATAGAACATATCGACGGTATGGTAATAGGCCTGATAAGCCTGGTTTCGCTGTATCAGCCCCATCTGGGCAAAATAATAATCGGAGTCCGAAAGGCCCGGCCGCCCGAACTTCTGGAAGTTCTCGTCATGATCGACCATGTCAATCATATTTGTCGTGATGTCATCCAGACTCTTTTCGATCATTTGAAGATTGGAGTTGACCAGATTCTGATACGATTTGGACACCTGCGCGAGCACGACATCCTTGGCATAGTAGCCCGCCGCAAAAAGCACGGCCAGAAGAGGAATCGTTATGGCGGCAAAAAGAAGTATGAGCCGAAAGCCTAATGTATTCGTTTTAATCCTCACGTCTATCCCTCACCCTCTAATAAAAACGAACCGTGCAGCTTCCAGAGTAAGCGTTTACGTTCTTCTCTATATGCTAAACCAAATCCAGAAAAATTACATCAACAAATCTCAGGCGGACACAAAAAAGGAAGGCCCCGTAAATGTTTTACGATGTGCCTTCCTGTTGGAGCAAAGCTCTGAAAGCCTTTGACGCGGGCTTTCAATGATTGTGACTGTGGCTTGATGGGAATAAGCCTCCTGAAACGCTCTGATATCCGCCCCAGCCCTGCTCATGCTTTCCGGTCATTTAGCATCCTTAGGCCGATATTACTGGTAGTTACGCCTGCGCTTTAACCTCCGGCAGCGGCCGGCCTTCCCTGACCAGCTGCACGCCCTCCTGGCATACCCCATAGGATTTCCACGGACAGGTTACGCATAAATTCTCGATGTCGGACGGCTCCACCTGCCGGGCTACGTACCCGCACACCTCCCGCCACTCTCCAAGGTAGCCGGGCGCAAGTCCGAGCTTGGTTAATACCGCCTGGTCCAGTTCATGCACAGTTCCATCACAATGATTATCTTGGTCCGGCGGATACGCACGGCAAATGTCGTCTACTCCTGTGACAATTTCGATCCGGGTATCCGGCTTCGTTCGAAGGGTCTCATAAATCCCCGTCATGTTCACGCAAAAATCCGCGGAATATCCCATCCCGCGGTATCCCAGCAGGCAGAGCAGATGGTGCCCGCGCAGTCGTATCGTCATTTCAGTCTTCCCCCTTATATATTCAGCTTACTGAAAGGAAGAGGGTTCTACAACCGTTAAGGAAGATGATTTATTTACGACGCGTTCAGCTGAACCTCGGCCTGCTGTTTTTTCCTCCGTCTTTTTTTATACTGCCAGATATAGATACCGGTAAACATCAATATGGAAGGCATCAAACCGACGATGGAATACAAGACTTTGGTGATGATCCCTCCATAAGCGCCGGTGTGCAGAGGAAATACCCACGTTTGGTAAAAGACGTTATTGATTTTGGGGTCCCATTTCTCCAGCACCTGCCCGTTGTACGGGTCCATCCACACCTTCACATTTCCGGTATGTCCGGCTCCGGGGTCATAGGAACGGGTTAGACGAATGTCAATGTTCTTCTCCGGTTTGGCAGGCAGAATAATCAGGGTTGCTTTGCTGCTTGGCGTGGTCTGTTCGGCAAGCCGGACCAGCTCGTCCACAGGCAGCCTGCCTTCAGGCTTAACTTGAACTGCAAGCTTCTGGGCCGGCGGCGTCCAGCCTGTGCCGAACCAGCCTAATATCTTCTCGCTAAACGGATAGACGGCGCCGGTGAATGCGATGATCAAGAGGACAGGGATGGAATATATTCCAATCAGCCGGTGAAGGTCATTCTTTTTAATATACGGATTCGTGGCCTTTCTTCGTCTGAAGCCCTGCGCCATACTTTTGATTCCCGGCCACCACAGGTAAAGACCCGATATGAGAATGAACGTGAACATGAAACCGACGATCCCGACAATTTCAAACCCGTGATATTTTTCCAGCAGTAAATTGCGATGAAACACGCTTAGCTTATTGGGAAAGGCGCTCTCATCCAGCGTTCCGAGTATGTTCCCGGTGGCAGGGTCCATGTATACATACACCCTTTCGCCGTCATTATTGATCCAGAACAGGAACGAGCCATTTGTAACCGGTTCATCAGGAGTGTAAATTCTCAGAAACTGCGCTTCGGGATATTGGGACAAAATGGACTTTTGAGCATCTTGATAAGAAATCCGCTCCCCTTGGGTCACTTTAAACAGCTCCGGATACAGGGCTTGGGTAAGCTCATTTTTAAATACGAGAACGGTGCCCGTCAAGGAGAGAACGACAATGAACAGCCCGGCCAACAAGCTTAGAGTCAGATGAATGTTGAGGATTACTTTTCTAACCTGCATATAATCCCTTCCTTTTTCATTTGAGATGGTTGTCATTCGCCTTCAATGTTTCCGCCAGAAAATCTTTCACAGGAGACAGCAGCTTGATGCCTTCATGGGCAGCGCCTGAAACTTCATCATACCGGACGCGAATCCCATTTGATGTCCAATTATCCCTCAGCGACCGGATTCGTTCCAGCCTCGTATTACCGGCAATCTCAACGCCCGGTAGCCAAAACGGATTATCCTTGCCGCTTGGCAGAATGTTGTTATCTTCGCTTCCAATGACCAATTGGGCCGGAACACGGCGCATCTCCTCCATCCGGAGATCTGTGCCGAATTGTTCCTTAAAATCGCGGGTTCCTGTAAACCAATCCATAGAGGGATCAAGCAGCGTAACGTTGCCCGGTGCGGCAACCGATACCCCCAGCAGCCGGTCAGGATGAAGGTAAAAGAAACGGTGAACAAATTGTCCGCCGCCGGAAAAGCCGAACAGCAGGAATTGCCGCTGCGAAATTCCATATCGGGCCGTAAACTCTTCAATAATCGCCAACAATACGCGGTCGAAACGAATATCACGGTACTTCATCATCTTGTATGAATTCAGCTCTCCCGGTTCTCCGATGCCTGCCGGAAAGAGCGGAGCGAGGACAACGGTGCCGGTGCTGTCGGCAAAATCCTGGAATGCGTCCCTGTACCGCTGCGCGGAACGGTCCGTCCCGTGAATCACGACGAGCAGCGGGCGCCGCTCCGGGCCGGTTTCGGCAGATGGGCCTGGAATATAGGCGCAGTAAGAAAACCTTTGATCGTATTGGCAGGCATATAACGAAGTTGCGCCGCTTGCTGGCGTTATCGATGGCTTCCCGTTCAATCTCATGGCCTGCTCTCCTCCGCTTACGTTGATTTCGTCCGGCGATATACTCCGGCCCAGGCTAGTCCGCCTCACTTTCGCATTTAAGAGTACAAATGACAGGCGACGTAGCGCCCCTCCACTTTCATAAGCTCCGGCTTGTCCGTCTTGCATATCTCCATGCATTCGCTGCATCTCGGATGGAACGTGCAGCCCGAGGGAGGATTGGCCGGGCTTGGAACATCCCCTTGCAGCACAATCCGCTCCTTTTTGATCAACGGACTCGGCGACGGGACGGCTGACAGTAAAGCCCGGGTATACGGATGCTTGGGGGAATCGAACAGGTCCTGCTTGTCCGCCAGCTCCACCAGCCTTCCCAAGTACATCACGCCGATCCGGGTGCTGATATGCTTCACCACACTTAAATCATGGGCGATAAATAAATACGTCAGATCAAATTGCTCCTGCAGATCCTGCATCAGATTGATGACCTGGGACTGAATGGATACGTCCAGGGCGGATACCGGCTCGTCGGCGACAATCAGCATGGGGTTTAGTGCAAGCGCCCGGGCAATCCCGATCCGCTGCCGCTGTCCACCGCTGAACTCATGCACATACCGCTTGGCATGGTAGCCGCTTAAGCCGACGGTGTTCAGCAGTTCCTCGACCCGCCGTATTTTTTCCTTTCCTTGGGCAGCGTTGTGGATCTCCAGCGGCTCAGCGATAATATCGAAGACCGTGAGGCGGGGATCGAGGGAAGCGTACGGGTCCTGAAATACCATCTGCATATCCTTGCGGACCTTCCTTAGTTCGGCCGGAGACAGGCCCACCAGATTTCTTCCCTGATAATAGACCTGGCCTTCCGTCGGATGGAGCAGCTGGAGAAGCGTTCTTCCCGTCGTCGACTTGCCGCAGCCGCTTTCCCCTACAAGACCGAGAGTTTCCCCCTTATAAATCGTGAAATCCAGTCCGTCCACCGCTCTTACATGGCCTGCGGTCCGTCCAAAGATCCCTTTTTTAATCGGAAAATACTTCTTTAAGTTTCTGACCTCAACCAAAGACTGCCTCATGGCGATTCCTCTCCTTCCCCGGGTGCATGGAGCCAGCATCTTGTGAAGTGTCCCTGCCCGATTTCCGTAAGCTGCGGCGCTTGTCTGCGGCAGACCTCCATCGCGAATTCGCAGCGGGGCGCAAAATAACACCCTTCCCGCAAGCTGCCGGGAGCCGGCACGCTTCCCTTGATCGAGTAGAGCCGTTTCTCCTCCGAGTCTAACGTCGGCATCGACTTCATCAGCCCTTGCGTATACGGATGCTTCGGCTCGGTAAAGAGCGTAATCACGTCGCTCTCTTCTACAACCTTGCCTCCGTACATGACCACCACACGGTCGCACATTTCCGCTACGACGCCAAGATCATGCGTAATGAGCAGAATCGCCGTACCGTGCGCCGATTTCAGCTCTTTCATCAAGTCCAGAATTTGCGCCTGAATCGTTACATCGAGCGCGGTTGTCGGCTCATCGGCGATCAGCAGCTTAGGATTGCACGCCATGGCCATCGCAATCATCACCCTCTGCCTCATCCCTCCCGATAAACGATGGGGATACTCGTCTACAATCTGTTCCGGTCTGGGAATCCCGACAAGCTTCAGCATCTCGATGGAACGGGCTCTCGCCTGCTTCTTGCCGTACTTTAAATGAATCCGCACCGCTTCCCCGATCTGCTGTCCGACCGTAAACACCGGATTCAGCGAAGTCATCGGCTCTTGAAAGATCATCGCCATCTCATTGCCCCGGATATCCTGCATTTGCTGCTCGGACAGAGTGAGCAGATCTTTGCCGTCAAACTGAATGGAGCCCTCCATCACTTTCCCCGGGGTTAAGCGCATCGCCGTTAAGGAGGTAACGCTTTTTCCGGAGCCGGACTCTCCGACAACTCCAACGGTCTGACCTTCCCGGATGGTGATGTCCACACCGTCAACAGCCGGGACCACCCCTTCATCCGTATAAAAATAAGTCTTGAGCCCTTTTATCGCCAGCAGTTCACGTTCCAATGCTTCCCCTCCTCCTTGTGTACGGCATTTACAGCTTCATTTTCGGATCGAGCGCGTCCCGGATCCCGTCTCCCAGCATATTGAAGGCCAGCACCATAAACATGATAGCCAGGCCGGGGATCGTGCTGACATAAGGATCGGATCTTAAATAGTCCCTGCCCGAGCTCAGCATCGCCCCGAGCTCCGGCGTCGGCGGCTGGGCACCCATTCCGAGGAAGCTTAGTCCGGAGGCTGTTAGAATGGCCGTCGCTATACGCATCGTGGACAAGACGATAATCGGCGCAATGCTGTTCGGAATGACATGCTTGAATATGATGCGCATATGACTGGAGCCCATCGATTTTGCCGCCTCGATATATTCCTTGCTGTTTACGGACATGACCGAACTGCGGGAAATTCTCGCAAAGGCGGGAATCGAGAAGATGCCGATCGCGATCATCACATTCACCATACCCGGGCCGAGTACGCTGACAATAGCGAGCGCAAGCAGGAAGCTTGGAAACGCCATAAACACATCCATAATCCGCATAATCAAAATGTCGGCTTTTCCGCCGAAATAACCGGAGACTGTGCCGAGAGCGACGCCGAATACGATGGAAATCAGCACCCCGACAACTCCAACCATCAAAGAGATTTGCGCTCCGTAAATCACCCGCGATAAAATGTCCCGGCCGTATTCATCCGTCCCGAACGGATGGCTCAGCGAAGGAGCGTTCAATATGATCTGCATATTTTGCGCAATCGGATCATACGGCGCCAGCCACCTCGCGAAAATTGCGACAAAGACAAAAATCAAAACCATCCATAAGCCTACATTGGCGCGTTTATTTTTTTTGAACCTCTGAATCATCAGCATCCATGGCGAGCGCCGCTCATATGCCGGTTCCCCTGCTTCCTGGGACATCAGAAGGATCGAAGTCTTGCTCATTGCTTACGCTCCCTCCTATTCATATCGGATTCTCGGATCCACAGCGCTGTAACACAGATCAACGACAAGATTGACAACGACGAACATCGTAGCCACGAACAGAATGCAGCCCTGAACCGCCGGATAATCCCGGAACTGGATGGATTGAATAATAAACCGGCCAAGTCCGTTCATCGAGAACACCGTCTCCGTCAGAACGGCTCCGCCGAGTAAAGTGCCAAACTCCAGGCCGATGATCGTAATGATCGGAATGAGCGCATTTTTCAAGGTGTGCTTGTAGACGACCAGTCTTTCCTTAACCCCTTTGGCGCGCGCGGTACGGATAAAATCCTGATGAATCACCTCCAGAATGCTGGAGCGGGTTAACCTGGCCAGCACACCGGAGGAGGACAGCCCCAGGACGATAGACGGAAGAATGAAATGCCGGAACCCGCTGCTTCCTCCGGAAGGAAGCAGGGGCCAGTAGTAAGAGAATAACAGAATGAGCATCGTGCCGAACCAGAACACCGGCATCGATATGCCGAACAGCGAGAACATCATCGTTACATTATCCCTGATGCTGTTCGGCTTCGTCGCGGAGAGGATGCCCGCAAACAGACCGACGATCACCATAATGAAAACGGAGAACACCGTCAGCAGGATCGTGTTGGGGAACCGTGTCATTATTTCCTCCAGAACCGGACGCTCGGATTGCATCGACTCGCCCAGATCGCCCTTGGCCAGATTGGACACGTAGCTGAAATACTGCTCCATTAACGGCCTGTCCAGACCCAGTTGCTCCCTGACGCTCTGCACCTGCTCGTCCGTCGCATCGACTCCCGCGATCAAATGCGCCGGATCCCCCGGAACCGAGTGGATGATGATGAAGCAGAGGAGGGATACGCCCAGCAAGGTCGGAATCATTTGCAGCACCCGTTTGACGACATAGCTTAACAAAAGGATTCCTCCTTCAATTCAATATTCGTTAATTCTTGACCGCCTTGCGCAAATCATAGACATACGTAGGGAGGAAGGTGATTCCTTCAACCTTCTTGGACATACCGTAGCGAGCCATATCCTCATGTAGGAAAATCCACGGCGCGTCGGTCTTGACCAGCTCCAGCACCTTCGCGTAGCTTTCCAGACGCTGCTTCGGGTCGAATTGCGCTTGCCCCGCGAGTATCAATTTGTCGACCTCCGGATTGTTGTAATGGGCATAATTCGTAGCGCTGGTCGATAACAGGGCATCCCGGAACAAGGGGTCCGCATCGCCGGTGGTCGCAAGCGCGCCTCTGACGAACAAATCGTATTTGCCGGGGTCTTTAAGCGTCTCCAAGTAAGTACCAAGCTCCAGCGTTTGCAGTTCAATGTTGAATCCCAACTGCTGTAGACTGTTCTGGACAAATTCGGCGGCCGGCTTGTCCTGGACGACATTGGCGGCCAGAATTAACCGGAACGTGTAATTCCCCGGTACGACCCCCGCATCTTTCAGCATTTGCTTCGCTTTGTCCATATCAAAAGGGTAGGAGCCTACATTGCTGTACCCGATCGTTCTCGACGCGATGGCGGAGGTGGCCACGGTAACCCGGCCGTCATACAGCTTGTTCACCAGTGTTTCTTTGTCAATCGCATAGTTCAGCGCCTGGCGTACCGCCGGTTGATCAAAAGGCTTGACCGTCGTATTGAACCCGATGTACGCGATCCGGTTAGCCTTGATCGGATTGATGACCAGCTCGCTGTTCTGCTTCAGCCGTTCGATTTCCGTAATCGGAACGCCTTCCATCAGGTCGGATTCCCCATTTTCGAGCATGATGACCCGGGAGGCGGTTTCGGGAACATTTTTAAAGGTGACGGTGCTGAGCTTTGGCGCTCCGCCCCAATAATCCTTATTGGCTTCAAGCACCACCGCATCCCCGGTCGTAAACTTTTTCAATTTGAACGGGCCGGTTCCCACCGGGCTTTTGGCGATGCCTTCCTCGTTCTCTTTAATGGACTTGGGACTGAGGATACTGCTGGAAACGGAAGCCAGGTTCCCCAAAAAGGCTCCCTGCGGGGCTTTCAAGTGGAAGACAACCTCGGTCTCGCCGTTCGTGGTAATGTTATCGATAAAGGAACCCACCAGCGAATGCTGACTTAAATTTTTGCCTTCGTCGGCTACCCGCTCGAAGCTCGTCTTTACCGCTTCCGCATTAAACGGAGTGCCATCGGTGAAGGTGATGCCCTTGTTAAGCTCGAAGGCCCAGGTTTTGCCGTCCTCGGAGGTTGTCCAGCTTTTGGCCAATTGGGGGACAATCTCCATATTCTCGTTGAAGGTAACCAGCCTGTCGTAGATTTGATAATTGATAAGGCTGGAAATGGTGTCGGTCGTATTTTGGGGATCGAAGCCGACAGGGTCACCTTTCAAGGTGATAACCATGCCCTTGGCTTCTGTTTTCGTTTCTGTCTCCGCCTTCGTCCCATTCGCCGCCCCTTGATTCGAACCGCACGCAGACAAGAGCATAGACAACACAATCAACATAAGTCCCACTGCTTTACCAGCCTGATTCCATCGCATACTTATTTTCCTCCTTAGATTTGGTCATATGAACGACAAGCATCCTTCGGCCTACATCATGGACAACCTTTCATTCTGCTTCACGCCGCTTAGATGGGCAGTCATTGCCCGGCTGAAGAGGAGCGTATCAATCGGAGGAATTGTGAAAAAATTGGCTCCCCACCTGGAGTACTTGTCCACCTCCTCCGCCGTAAAAGCCGGAATGCCGACGCCAAGCCCGGCCTCGCGCGCCGTTCGGACAATTGCTTCGATAGCCTCCATAACGATGGGATGATCGAATTGCTCCTGGCAGCCAAAGGAAGCGGCCAAATCCGCAGGACCGACAAAGAGCAAATCCAGTCCGGCGACACTGACAATATCGTCCAGATTGGTTAAAGCCGATTCGTCTTCAATCATGCCGATCACGGTGACCCGTTCATTTTGGCGTTTAAGATGCTGCTGGAAAGGAGTAGTGCCATACTGCGCGATTCTTGAGGAGCCGTCGAGTCCCCGGGAGCCGATTGGACGGTATTTGGCGGTGCCGACGATTCGTTCGGCCTGTTCCCGCGTTGTGAGATGAGGAACCATGATGGCATCGGCTCCCGCTTCGAGCACACGCAGCATGGCGCCATAGTCATTCTGAGGGGTTCGAACCACAGAGGACACCTTCACGCATTCCGCTGCCCGGATCATATGCTCCACCAGCCCGAAGTCCATCGTCGTATGCTCCATATCAATGATGGCAAAATCATACCCGGTATGTCCCAGCATCTCGACGACGGCAGGGTCCTTCAGCGTTACGATCATCCCGTAGGCGGACTGTTGATTATGCAGCAGCTTGCTCAATTTATTCATTACAATCAGCTCCTTCCGGGATTCAAATCAGTGATGAATACAGCTCGGGTCTTCGCTGTTCATACGATGGCAGCTTGGAACGTACGCTTCCGATTCGGGAAAGATCGAGTTCACAAGCGATCAGCGCTTCGTTCTCCGGTCCGGCGGCCATCAGGACGCCCATCGGATCGGCGACAAGGCTTTGTCCGCTGTAGAAATCGCTCACCTGGTTACAGGCAACCATGAACACCGTATTTTCCAATGCCCGAACCGTGATCAAGTGGCTCCAATGCTGCTCCTTCATCGGCCCGCGGACCCAGCCGGAAGGGACAATAATGATTTCCGCTCCCCGGGCCGCCTGATAGCGGGCAATCTCGGGGAAGCGAAGCTCATAACAGACGAACAATCCGAGCTTGCCAAATGGGGTCTGAATCGGCTCGAAGAGACGGTCGCCGGGCATGATCGTGTCGGATTCCTTCAGCCCGAAAGCGTCATACAGATGAGTCTTCCGGTACGATCCGGCGATCGAGCCGCCGCTATCAACAATGACTACCGTGTTGTACACCCGGTCCGCCTTATGCTCATCCGTCAATTCCTTCATTCCGAATATCAGCCATACGCCATACTCGGCCGCCAGCTTCCTCATGCCGGTGACAAACGGACCCTCCAGTGTCTCGGCGTCATCCACGATGATATACTTTGGAGTGTGTGCGGGGAAAAAGCTCATAAATATTTCGGGAAAAACAACCATTTGGGCGAAGTGGCTGCAAGCGGCTTCCCGGACTGCCTTTGCCGCTTTTTCATAGTTCACTTGCTTGTCCGATGTCGATTCCAGCTGCGCCATGACTACTCGAAATTTCAAAGCAATGCCGCCTCCTGTCGTTTCAAGCGTTACAGCTTCCCTTTTTCCAAATGCTCCACCAGATGTTGAACCGCAGCGGGGAAATCCTTCCGGATGATCGCGTTCAAAATGGTTCTGTGCTCTTCTATAAAGGTCTGCAGTACATCCGGCTGATGCTTGAGCCATTTTCCGGCCCGTACCGTGAACTGCCGCTCCCTCGCGTGACGGTACATCTTGATGAATTGCGAGTTCCCGACGATCTCCAGCAGGTAATGATGGAACAGCGCGTCCTTCTCAACCAGTTCGGCAAAATCCCCGGCGTGATATGCTTCTTCCTGCATGCCGATGATGCGGGTAAGCTCCTGAATGTCGTTGTCAGTAATCCGGTCAGCGGCTTGCCTCAGCGAATACGTCTCAATGGCGATCCTCATATCGATCAGCTCGTTGCGTTCCTCGGCGGACAGCTCGGTGAAGACGATGCCCCGATTGGGTAATATTTTCAGGAATCCTTCGTATTGAAGACGGTTTAATGCTTCGCGGATGGGGGTGCGGCTCATGCTTAACTCCTGAACCAGCGTATTTTCCGAGGTATATTCCTCATCTCCCCGGATCATTTTTTCTTTGATCTTCTCGTATGCGGTGTCTTTTAAAAGAACCTTATCGTTTTTCTCTATCAACAGAATTCACCCTTTGCGGCATGCGATTGGCACGCGATACTTGTATACCAAGTTGTATACAGGTTTAATATAAAATAACCGCCCCTCCTTTTCAATGGGGTATTTAAAATTTTATCTATCCGGCCAATCCAGGCATTCCATCCAGCCTGGGCATACGTACGCGAACGACCGTCTCTACCGGACAAGGCTTACAGCATTGGCTCATTTGCACGTCGCTAACCGCCCCCATCAGCAGGTAGGCATCCGTCGGCGTCAGCTCCCAGCGCTGGACAATCATGCTCTGCATGTCTTCACTCGCTTGCCTTATTGCCGCCAGAACATCGTGATCGCTTGCGATCGAATGCCAGGAATCCTTTGTTTCGACTACAGGAGCGGCAAGCGGTATACCCTTCAGTACGGTCAGGCGAACCTCGACTTCTCCGGCGATTTCCACTCCGGTTCCGCACATTTCCCCGTCGCCCATGCGGGCGTGAAGATCGCCAAGACCAAACAGGGCGCCAGGAACGAACACCGGCAGATACACGCTTGCGCCTTCCGCGATACAGCTCGAGTCCAGATTCCCGCCGTGCCGGCCGGGATGTCCGCAGGCGACTTCGCCTTCTGATGGGGCCACGCCTATAACCCCAACCATCGGGTTACACTCGAACTGGATCTTTTCGGAGAACTGCACGCGCCTTCCTTCTCTGATCTGAACCAATTTCGACCGGATCTCCGAATGGTGAATTAACGTCCCGATGTCCGGAAGCGTCGTGATCACGCCTTGATCGTCAAGTGAGATGCGGATAATCTCCGCCCTCAGTACGTCCCCCGGCTGCGCGTCCTCCACGAAGACCGGGCCGGTCGCCGGATTGATTTTTCCATAGTCGATGGAAGTAACGAGATCCTGATCCCCCCGGATTTGCCCCGAGAAGCAGTCGTTCGTCCGTAAAACAATCCGCTCTCCGCTCTGCACAGTCAATACCGGCGAGTGATTCCCGGAGAAACTGAATACGAATTGGTCACGCTCCACCACATGCATGCGGCTTCCTCCTCTCTTTTTAGAAAAAATTCGTGCCGCTCGTCTGACGCTCCAGCATCCCTTTAAGCATCGTGCCGATATGCGCCGCCGCCTCCAAAGGAGGCGTCCCGCCCCTGTGAATGTTCGAGATGACGTTCCGGTCCGATTCGATCATGCCTTTGCGGGGCTTGTAGCACATATAAGCGCTCATCGATTGGGCGGATACCAGCCCGGGCCGTTCGCCGATCAGGAGCACCAGCGCATCCGGCTGCAGCACCTCCCCGATGTGGTCCATGCAGGCGACCCTCCCCCCTTTCACATAAAATGAGGTTCCCCAGTTCAGATCATTGACGCTCAAGGAATCAAGCAGGGCCGGATACACATCGGGGAGGTTCGCGTTAATCGCGTCGGCGCTCAAACCGTCGGATACGACAATCTGGATTTGCGGCTGCTTGACGCATTTCTCCCGTATGACAGCCACGCCCTCGTCTGTAAGAATGCGTCCAAGATCCGGGCGTTTCAAATAGGTCTCCTTGTTCCCGTAACAGGTCTCTACAGTGAATAATCCAAGCTGCCGGAGGATCGTCTCGTCCACTTCACCGTACACGGCATCCACGGCGGCGGCATGGTCCCTCCGGAATTGCAGCATCGTATACGTCAGCGGCCGGGTTCCCGCGCGCCCCACCCCGATCCGTGCCGGAGTGCTCTTCTTTAACGCCTCAAATTTCTCGTGGTCTTCCATGGCGCACCTCCGCAAATGTAGTTTATCCCATAAAAAGGGTCGGATCGCCGGCCGCTTCCGTCAGCCGCCCGCCCGTCATAATCCCCATCTTGACGAGCCATTCTTCGAACGCCGGTGCCGGTCGCAAACCAAAGGTTTCCCGCAGGGAGGCGAGATCGTGAAAGCTGAGCGACTGGTAGTTGAGCATACAATCGTCCGCCATCGCCACGCCGATGAGAAAGTTGACGCCTGCTGATGTCAGCAGCACGCCCAGGTTCTCCATATCGTTCTGCTCCGCCTTCATGTGGTTCGTATAGCATACGTCCACACCCATCGGAAGCCCATGCATTTTGCCCATAAAATGGTCTTCTAATCCGGCCCGAATGACCTGCTTGCTGTCATACAGGTATTCCGGTCCGATAAAACCGACAACAGTGTTGACGAGGAACGGGTTGTACTGCCGGGCCAGCCCGTAGCATCTGGACTCCAGCGTCACTTGGTCAATCCCGAAATGAGCGTATGAAGACAGCTCCGAGCCCTGCCCGGTTTCAAAATACCAGTGATTCGGCCCCTGTGAAGCGCCCTTCAAGCGCATCAGCTCATCCGCTTCGTCCAGCAGCCGGATATTCACGCCGAAGCCCTTATTGCCCTGCTCGGTTCCGGCCAGGCTTTGAAACAGCAAATCCATCGGAGCTCCTTGCTCGATCGCTCTCATTTGGGTCGTCACATGCGCCAAGACGCAATTCTGGGTCGGGATGCTCCACCGGTCCATCGCCTCTTTGGTTGCGGACAATATCGCCCGAACGCTCTCCGCCGAATCAATCACCGGATTGATCCCGATGACCGCGTCCCCGATGCCATAGCTGAGCGCTTCGTACATCGCGGCCAAAATGCCGGGAATGCTGTCCGAGGGATGATTCGGCTGCGCCCTTGTCGCCAGCACGCCCCGCTGCCCGATTTCGGTGCTGCACCGGGTAACCGTGCGGATTTTGGAAGCCGCCGCAATCAAATCGAGATTGGACATCAACTTGGCGACCGCGGCAATCATTTCACTGGTCATCCCGGTACCGATCCGCTTCAGATCATCCGGACCGGCCTTATGGGACAAAATGTACTCGCGAAGCTCGGCAATGCTCCAGTTCCGAATCCCGTCATACACCGTCTCGTCGACTGACTCCTCGATCACCCTTGACACTTCATCTTCTTCGGGCGGCAGCAGCGGATCATTCCTGATTTCACTCAGCGTCAGGTCAGCCAGCACAAACTTGGCGGCGATCCGTTCGCGGGCATCGGCTGCTCCGATTCCGGCCAGCTGGTCTCCCGACTTCTCCTCGTTCGCTTTGGCCAGTATTTCTTTGAGACTGTCAAAACGGTAGGTCTGCCCGAGCATGTTCATGCTCTTAATCATCCATTCGCCTCCTTTCCGCATTGATGATGGGTTATGAAAAGGCCAAGGTCTTGATCACAACAGGGACGAGAAAGCCGGGCAGCGGTTCCCCGATGTCGATATAATCACCGCGCTCCACCCGGATTTGATCGATGCATACGATGCCCAGACACTTCCCGCAGCGGATCGATAAAGCCTGGCCCAGCGCCTTGGCCATGTCATGCTCACAGACAACCGCCATTATTTTCGCATCAGGAAAATGTATGGTGAATGTATCAAGCAGTGTTTGAGCCACCGTCTGCAGTGCAGAGTACGAGTGGATAACGGCTCCGCTTAGAGCGATGGCGCAGGGAGCCTCGGCTTCCGGCAGAGCGTACCTTGCCGCCTCATGCATGGCTTCACCGGCCTCCCGGGTCCAATCCTCGGGCTGTACTTCCGTGTACTCCAGATGGAGGACCGGAAGATTGCGGAGCGGCAGCAAAGACGGATCGATATGTACGGTCGAGCCGCTGATTTCGACGCTTTGCATACCGGCGCCGATGACGGTCGCCCGTACGGTTTGTGCGGAGGTTACGATCCGGAACGGCCACCGGTCTTCTTGCTGCCGTAGCGAGCTGGCCAGAAGCGGTCCGATGTCTCCGTACCTGGCAATGGCGGCCATGGATTCCGGAACTTCCCGGTCCGCCATTAAGGTGCTGATCCCGCCGGAAATCATAAGTTCGTCTATCTCCGGTAACGGTCCGGCGGGCGGCGATCCGGCGATTAAATGCCGAAAGGATGAGTCAACCGCTCCCTTGGCCAAATAAGCCAGCATTTCGCCGCACATCGCGGAGGCTATCCCTCGGAGCTGATCCGGGGTCGTCTTGCTTCCAGCCGCCAGCGGAGTCCCGCGTTCCTGCAGCCATTTCAGCATATGCGGAGAAACCGAATGAACATTACCCTGATCATCCAGTCGGATCAACCGCCCCCCGACATGGAAGGTGACCGTACCAATCGCTCTCCCTTTCCGGAAATAAGCGACATTCGCCGTCCCGCCCCCGATATCGACATTGGCCACAACTCCCGGAATCTCCCTGGATCGTTGTTCGGCGCCGGACCCCTTACCTGCGAGCAGGCCTTCCAGGTCCGCTCCAGCGGCAGCTACAACAAAATCCCCGGAACGCTCCGCCAGGTAATGCACGACCCGCCGAGCATTCGTCTTCGTTGCCGTTTCTCCGGTGATGATGACGGCTCCCGATTTGACCTCGGATAGGCTCAAACCGATATGATCGTATTCATCCTGCAGAATCCGGGCAACTTCATCCATGTCGACTTCATCTTGGGACAGCAGCGGCGTAGAGTAGATTGGACTGGCATACTGCAGCTCCCGTTCGGCGATTTCATAGCGGGGCAAATGGAATGCGCCCGATACCCTCTCCAAACGAAGCCTGCTGACAATCAGCTTGGTCGTGCTGGTTCCGATGTCGATGCCGACACTAGTAAACGACAGCTCATCCATCCATTGTCCCATCCCTCCCTATAACGTGCAGCCAGCTCCAGCGAGTATAGCATTTGACTTGAATACCAACTTGTATACCAGTTTCATGTCGTCATTATAAGTCAGGGCGGCGCATTATTCAATAAAATTTTAAATATTTTTCTGAAAATTTTCAGCGCGCGAGTTCGGAAATGAAGTGCTGCATAAATAATAAAGAAAAGTATGGTAATCTTAAGGGGAGATACCATTTGTTCTTATTCTGGGAGGTCCATACCAATGAAGCCATTTGCTTTTCTCTCTGACTTTGACGGCACGCTTTCACAGCGGGATTTCTACCATCTGATGATCGACCGGTTCTTCCCGGAATGGGGGAACCAATTCTATCAGGATTGGAAAAAAACGAAAAAGATCAACGTGGAGTTTCTGAACATCATTTTTGGCAAGCTGAATCTTACGGAGGAGCAGCTGCTTGACGAGATCCGCAAAATTCCGCTCACGCCAGGAGCCATTGAGTTTGTTAACGAGGTTCAGGCCCGGGGCGGCGACTTCTATATCGTAAGCGCGGGTACGTCCTGGTATATCGAGCGGCTGCTGCAGGTGCTGGAAATCCCGAATGTAACGGTTATCTCCATGCCGGCTGTACACGAAAACGGCGCGCTGCGGATTGCTCCCGACACTGCCAACCCTTTCTTCTCGGAAGTATTCGGGCTGGACAAACGCAAGGTGCTCGAGGATATCCGGGGGCGCTACCGCACCGTTTTATTTGCCGGGGACAGCGAGCCGGACCTGGAAGCGGCCAAAGCAGCCGACATCGCTTTTGCCCGCGGGGAGCTCCGCGAGCTGCTAAAGCGGGACGGCGTAAGTCATGTACCAGTTGATGATTATCACGCCATTTCCGGCTATTTGAACAACAACGGGTGGCCCGAATGAAGCGCCACGCCCATGAAGTATCCATCCCCGCGCTTCTAGAGGTTGGCGACCAGGTGCTCTCCCATTTTGGAGAGCTGCTTGGCAAGGCCGGGTTCTCGCGCATCGTGCTCTGCTTCGGTGAGGGCATCCGCCCGCTATGCGAGCCGCAAATCGTGCAATCGCTGACGGAGCAAACGCAGCTGGAGATTCTGGACAACCGGGATGTTCTCGACAACAGCCTGGAGGTGATTGCGAGCACCGCGTTCACGCTTCCGGCCCGCACCGAGGCCATCGTCGGCATCGGGGGAGGTAAGGGGCTGGATATTGCAAAATATATGGCGTTCTTAAACGGACTCCCGTTTATCAGCGTGCCGACTTCAGTCGCCCATGACGGATTCGCCAGCTCCGGCTGTTCCCTTTATGTTGACGGGCGCCGTACTTCGGTTCCGGCCCGGATGCCTTACGGCATTTTGGTCGACCTTGGCCTTGTCCGGAGTTCGCCGATTCAGTTCCTGTACAGCGGACTGGGCGATATCCTCTCCAAAATCCCGGCGGTCTTCGACTGGCGGTTTGAGGAATCCCGCGGCGCTACCCGCGTGAACGACTTCGCGGTGATGATGGCCAAGAAATCGGTGAACAGCATTGTGCGCATGCCCTACACCGATATTCGCGAGTTCTTTTTTATTAAAGAGATTGTGGATTCCCTTACGCTTTCCGGGATTGCCATGGAGATTGCCGGAAGCAGCGCGCCCGCTAGCGGCAGCGAGCACCTGATCTCCCACGCGCTGGACCAGCTTGTGGAGCGGCCGCAGCTGCATGGCATTCAGGTGGGCGTAGCCTCTTACCTGATGTGTCTCGTGCAGGAGCACCGGGTGGAGCGGGTCCGCAAATTCCTGGGCGAAACCGGATTCTTCGATTTCGTCGCGACGCTCGGCATGAAGCGCAAGGATTTCGAACGGGCGATTGACCTGGCCCCGTCCATCAAGCCGTCCCGCCGGACGTATCTGCACCTGCCGGAGATGCGCGAGAAGGCGAAGCAGCTGCTGCATAGCGACGAGACGCTGGGGCGGATTTTGAGTTGAGGCTCAGTTACCTCAAAAAGAAATAGACCGCCCTGGTCAAGGAAGCGGTCTATTTCATGAGGCCTATCCTGTTAAGCCGCCGCCCTTAAAAGCGGCTATTGCTCGGGGAGTCGTGTTGGCAGCACGGCTCTCTTTGCATTGTACGCAGTTTTTTGCCTGTTACCCGTATTGATGATCATTTTTTCACGATATACTTAACTGCAGCTAAATAACTTTTAACTCTCTTCACTGTAAAATACTTCATGAACTCTTTTGTCCACATATCCATCTCGTCTTCAATTTCGGTAACTTCATTCATGATGAACACAACATGTTCGCAATCTGTATTGGCCATAGCCGGAAGCAGCACGGAAAATCCCCATTCCACATCCTCTTGTTCATCCTCAAATCCGTTTCTCGCATCTACGACAAAATTACTGCCCGGATATCTCTTCAGCAGTTCCAAAACATATAATGTAGGGGTTCTATAGTCGTCATAGCTGCAAAACTTTTTCCATGTTAGAAATACGATATTATCTTCAGGCATGTATTCCACATGACAAAACTCCGAATCAAATTCATTTTTCTCCACATTCATATTCATAGATTCCCCCTGCTATATAAGCTGAACTAAAGATTTTCCCATCAGAACCCAGTCGTAACTACGAGGAACGTTTGGACTTCCGGCCGCTGCCCATCTCCAGATTTCTTGATTTAATCCACTCTTCGAGTTGAAATCCGGAGACAGCCTATGCTTTCGAAGCGAGCTTTCCTCCGGAAAGCTTTCGGGCGATCGCTATCGCTCCTACAGTTCCAAACTTCCCCCTTCGTTACTCCTTACCCTGATGTCATATTTAAAAGTTCATCTTATATTGTTTGGATTTATGTCTATCACATCTTTGCCCGTATCCATCAAGTATATCATTGTTACCTGAAGTCAAGCATGAAGTATCCCCCATTCTGCAATCCCCAAGTGTACATCACTTTGAAAAGTGCACTGAAAAATTATCAAAAAGTTCTTTCAAAATATTTGTGAAATACTTCACAACTAAACAAGGGTAATGGTATACTTAATATCATGAAGTAAAGAGGAACATTTTGGAGACTGGGGACGTAACTCGAAACAAGATTTGAAGTCCGAGATTAAGCCTAAGCTCGCGCTCCTTCACTTCCCAATTCGTCCGTTACGCCTTTGTTTTTTCACTTCCTTCTTTCTTTCATCTTAAACAAAAGAGATTCAAATCTGGGGGGTTAACCAATGCAAAAGAAAGTATTACCGGCTCTTATTCTCATTCTCTCGGTCCTGCTTGTTATCGCGGGATGCGGCAGCGGGAATGCGGGCAACAACACGGAAAACAAAGAAGCTGCTGGAGCAACTGCGGGACCAACCGCCACAGCAACAGCTGAAGCCACTTCGGGAGCGTCTACAGTCGAGTATACGCCGATCGATCAACTGAAAGATAAATACGATATCATCATTGTGGGCGCGGGCGGTGCCGGTATGACTGCCGCACTTGAAGCCAAAGCGAACGGCAAGAACCCGGTTATTTTTGAAAAAATGCCGGTAGCCGGCGGCAACACAACCAAATCCTCTTCGGGGATGAACGCTTCGCAGACGAAATTCCAACAAGAGCAAGGCATTAAGGACAGCAATGATTTATTTTATGAAGAGACCTTAAAAGGCGGCCATGGCACCAACAACAAAGAAATGCTTCGTTTCTTCGTTGACAATTCCGCAAGTGCTATCGATTGGCTGGATTCCATCGGCATCCGGTTGAACAACCTCACGATTACCGGCGGAATGAACGAAAAGCGCACACACCGTCCAGAAGACGGCTCCGCAATCGGAGGATACCTGGTCAAAGGTTTGGTGAAGAACGTAAGAGAGCAAGGGATTCCTCTCTTTGTTAACGCCGACGTGAAGGAACTTACGCAAGCAGACGGCAAAGTTAACGGCGTGAAAGTCCTCTTCAACCAAGCCGACGAAAAAACCATTACTTCCGACGCTGTCATTGTGACAACCGGCGGATTCGGGGCCAACAAGGAAATGATTGAAGAAGTCAGACCGGATCTCAAAGGATATGTGACCACGAACCAAGCAGGCAGCACCGGCGACGGCATTAAGATGATTCTCAGCGTTGGCGGTACAACCGTGGATATGGATCAAATTCAGGTTCACCCGACCGTACAGCAGGAAAAATCCTATCTCATCGGGGAAGCGGTTCGCGGCGAAGGCGCCATCCTCGTTGCCCAAGACGGCAAACGTTTCGTGAACGAGCTGGATACTCGCGACAATGTTACGGCAGCCATCAATGCACTTACCGAAAAATCCGCTTATCTGGTATTCGATTCCGGCGTGAAATCCCGCGCTAAAGCAATTCAGCAGTATGAAAAAATGGGCTTTGTGAAAACAGCCGACACCATCGAAGCGCTGGCTAAGGAAATCAACGTTCCGGCGGATCAGCTGAAAGCGACACTCGACACCTGGAACAGCAGTGTGAAAAATAAAAAAGATGCCGAATTCGGCAGAACGACAGGAATGGACAACGACCTGTCCGCAGCGCCTTACTACGCCATCAAGATCGGCCCCGGAGTCCACTACACCATGGGCGGCGTGAAGATCAACACGAACACCGAAGTGCTGAACAAAGAAGGCAAACCGATCCCGGGCCTCTTCGCCGCAGGCGAAGTCACCGGCGGCCTGCACGGCCAAAACCGCATCGGCGGCAACTCCGTAGCCGAAATCATTATTTTCGGCCGACAGGCGGGTATTAAGGCTGCTGAGTTTTTAAAGGGACAGTAAGATATTAGCTTTCTCTTTTCACTGAGTAAAATACAAACGCTTGGGCCATCATGGTCAAGCGTTTGTTTGTTTTGTTATTCGGTTGGGAGACGCCTCCGAAGGCGGGAGCTTCCACTTGTGAAGTTCCTCCGGTGCAGTCGTTTATGACCGAAAAAAGCTCTCGCTAAGTCCCTTTGATCTCATCCAGCATTTTGACCATTTGATATACGGCTCTGCTGTAGGGAAGGTCCATCCCGAAGTCACCGGCTAACCGGATGACGGCTCCGTTCAATGCCTCGATCTCTGTCTTTCTCCCTTTCAGTACATCCTGCAGCATACTGGGCAAATGATCGCCGCATGCCTCAGGTTCGCAGGCCCGCCTCAATTGACTCATGACCTCATCGGTTCTCACATTGATACCCAGCCGGTGCCCCACTGCCGCTACTTCCCCCACAATCGAACTCATCAGTTCTATGCCAAGCGGGTGGGTTCCCGCCTCTCCCGCGTTTAGCCGGGTCAAGGCCGTAACCGGATTGATCGAGGCATTAAACGCCAGCTTTTCCCAAATCACCTGCATCGCATCCTCTGAGACCACTGTCTGAAATCCCGCCGCGTTGAAAATAGCTCCTAGCGCATCAACAGCAGGCGAACTCCCGCCGGACAACCGGGAGAGATATGTGATGCCTGAACCGCCGATTTGTACGGCGCCCGGACCGAGCAGATCGGAGCTGTACGTAGTGACGCCGACAAGAATACGTTCCTTCGGAATATAGCGGGGAAGAATTTCGATGCCGGCGATACCGTTCTGAAGGGAAACCACATAGGTGTCCGGCCCGATAATGTCCCTGAAGCCGGCGAGGGCCTCTTCCGTCTGGCCGCTTTTGGTCAGGAGGAGGACATAATCATACACTTCGCCGGGCAGCGGCCGGCTGGCCGCCATAATGCTAAGTGTTTGGGCTGTATGTTCGTGTACAATGCGCAGTCCATTTCGCTGTATTTCAGCAACGTGGTCTTTCCAGGAATCGTAAAGAACAACCGCATACCCCGCTTCAAACAAGTGGGCGCCGATCCGGCTTCCCATCGCGCCCGCTCCCAGAACGGCGATTCTTGGAGAAGATTTCATAGTCCCAGCTCCTCTTTGCTCTTTTACGTAAGTTTATCTTACACAATAACAACATATCGGAAACAAACCGGTACGAAAACGACTGAATCGTACGCTTTTCAAGTTCTAACTTATTCGATTCGCCTAGTATGGATTGTTTTTTTGTGAAGTAATTGTGAAATCAACTGTACGGTTCGCCCAGTAAACTTAAAAAACACCGTCCGTTTCGAATGTATTCAACCTTTTTTAATTCCGTTATGGTAGACACATGGAATATAAGATGACATAAATTATTAACTTTTTTTGAACGATACGGGGGCCGGCAGGATAATCCGACGTTCAAAAGTCCGCTTCTATTCCATCCGGATACTGAAACAAGGAGGAACGAAGGCATGTTAAAGACGGAAGACAATGAATTGCTGACGCGTACCGGTCCGGGAACCCCAATGGGCGAAATGTTCCGGCGTTACTGGATTCCCGTTCTGAAATCGGATGAACTGCTTTCGGATGGGGAGCCGAAGAGAATCAAAATCCTCGGCGAAGATTTACTGGCTTTCCGGGATACGGATGGGAAGGTCGGCTTAGTCGACGAGAAATGTCCGCACCGCGGCACCTCCCTGAGTCTTGGCAATAACAGCGGCTGCGGATTGACCTGTATTTACCACGGCTGGAAGTTCAACACTCAAGGGGAATGCATCGATCTGCCATCCGAGCCAAAGGACAGCAAGCTCAAGAAAGGCATTCACCTTAAAGCCTACGAGACGACGGAGAAGAACGGCATCGTGTGGGGGTATCTGGGGCCTAAGGAGCATCAGCCTCCTTTTCCGGACTTTTACTGGATGAATTTGGCCGATTCCCGGCTCGTATCCGAACGAGTATGGCAGGAATGCAACTATTTGCAGGTTATGGAGAATGACCTGGATTACGTCCACGCCGCTTTTCTGCACAAGGCGCTTCAGAAGCAGAACATCAAGGACGGGCTGCTAAGCAGCAAGCTCGGCATTAATCCCGATCATCCCCTGGTTAAGAATCCACCGGTCAAACAGGCCGTCGAAACGACCAGCTACGGCAAACGCTGCATCGCCGTAGGCAGCGAGGACGAGACGACCGATGTGTTTATGGAAATCCACTACATTTTCCCTTTTTATACGTACCCTCCTAGAATGAAAGGCGAGGACGGCATGTGGCACGCCTTTATCCCGAGGGACGATCACAGTACATGGAGCTGGGACGTACAATTCGCCCATTACAGCGAGATCGATGCGGAAGCCCAGCGCGAACGGCGCGGCATCCTGGTCGACGAGCAGTTCCGCAAGCTGAACAATATGATGAACAACTACAAGCAAAACCGCGAATTGATGACCTACGCCAACTATTCCGGGATCGAAGGGATCGCAAATCAGGATCATGCCGTCACCGAAACGATGGGACCGATTGTGGACCGTTCCAGGGAGCATCTGGGGACGAGCGACCTCCCGATTATCCAGATGCGGCGCATGCTGCTCGATAATGTGAAGGCGCATATGCGGGAAGAGCCCACCATACGGCTGCAGGATAGCCCCCTCGGTAAACTGTACAGCTGCGGACTTACAGGACCCAAAGGCCGGAAATGGAGTGAAGTAATTCCGCTGGACGGCGAGTTTGTCTACAAGGACGGAAGCTTTACGGAAGAAACCGAAGGCCCTCATTCCTATGAAAAGGTTTGACGGGTACCGGTCATTTCAGTACCTTCGCCAAGAAGCCGATTACCGGTTCTATCCGCTCGCGGAGCGGTCCGATCCGGGGAAAGCGTGTGAAGAAACGCTGACCAAACCGGAGCGGAGACGATATGAAGCCTTAATAAGCGGCCACCCCATTCTCTCCCTGCGCGATCACGGCTTCACCATGCCTAAGCACAGTGAAGATATTCTCGCATACTGCCGTCAGGGGTATACCGCATTCGACTATGAAGGCCTTGCATTGTCCAGACTTGACGGCCTGTTCGAAAACTTCATGGACGGCGTCATGAATGTGACGTCCAAAGCCGGACTGAAATGGGACGATGTCCTGTGGAACCTCGGGATACGGTACTGTGATATGGCTCATCAGGATACGGTGCGCATCGCTTCAAGTGTGAACGATATCCTCTCTGCCAAAGCAACCGGTCAAATCGCCATTATCCCTTCACTTGAGGCGGCTACCGCCCTTGAGAACGAAATCGAACGCGTGGATATCCTCTATGGCTTCGGAATCCGCTGTATGGGCATCACCTATAACGATGCGAATACACTCGGTTCGGGACTATCAGAGACGCATGACGGCGGACTGACCCGATTCGGCAGGCGGGTAGTGGAGCGCATGAACCGCCTCCGCATGGCGATTGACATTTCCCACTGCGGCGACCGCACGAGCATGGAGGTGATCGAGGCGAGCGAACAGCCCGTGCTGATTACCCACGCGGGAGCCAGAGCGCTGTGGAATACTCCCCGGATGAAGCCAGACGAGATTCTGCTCGCCTGCAAGGAACGGGGCGGCCTCATCGGAATCCTGGCCGCTCCGAACACGACCATGACGCGAAACCACCCGCACCACTGCCTGGAATCGGTCATGGAGCATTTCGAATATGTCGCAAATCTCGTCGGAATCGACCATGTTGCCTTTGGACCCGATACGTTCTTCGGCGATCACACGGCGCTGCAGCGTGCGGTAGACAATCAGCTCTCGATCGGAGCGTCGCACAGCGGAGAGCATTTTACCGAAGCGGACTATGTAAGGGGAGCCGAGAATCCGGTGGAGGCAGTGCCCAATATGATCCGGTGGCTGATCCGGCACGGATACACCGACAGCGATATCGCCAAGGCAGCCGGCGGCAACATCTTGCGCGTCCTTCGTCAGCTGTGGGACTGAGGTGGAACTACACTTCCAGAAAGGAGACTACATATGGATGTCTCGGAACACCGGACCGTTATCGTTACCGGCTCCTCGCAGGGAATCGGGCTCGCCATCGCTGGCTATTTCCTTGATAACGGCTGGCGTGTGGCATTTGTCAGCTTGGACCTGGAGCAAATCCGTTCCCGGTTTCAGGCGAAGCTGGACAGCGGGGAGGCTTTGTTTTTTGAAATGGATGTTACCGATAACGCCAAGATCGCCGAATGCGTGAGCGTTGTGATGGAGCGCTGGGGACGAGTCGACGCGCTGGTGAACAATGCCGGCATCCGGACAGGAACCTCCATTGCCGATACGACGCCGGAAGAGTGGAACCGTATCATGTCCGTTAATTTGGGAAGCACCTTCTTCTTCTCCCAGGCTATTGCTCCCGTTATGAAACAGCAGAGCCAAGGCCGGATCATCAATATGTCCTCCTTCGGCGGACAGTTCGGACCCATGACTTCGAGCGCGGCCTATTCCGCTTCCAAGGCCGGGCAGCTCGCGTTAACCAAGGTATTCGCACGCGAGCTCGCTCCTTACAGCGTAACCGTGAACGCCGTCGCTCCGGCTTCCGTAAGGACACCGGAAATGGACAAGATGGACCCCGCCTTTATTGAAAAAATGGTTGAGACGATCCCCGTGGGGCGTGTCGGAGAATCGGAAGAGGTAGCGGAGCTCGTCTACTATTTGGCGGCCGGTTCCACCGGCTTCATCACCGGAGCGACCTTCGACATTAACGGCGGAAGGCTGATGCGGTAGTCCGCGTGCGCTAAACAGTAAGTTGCGTGAACCAAATTTTATGAATGAGGTGATAGCTATGGCCATGGAGCACGGAGCCCCGAAAATCCCCGAGAAGCTTCGCGTCCTGATCATGTTCGAATCGACAGGCTGGTTCGATACGACACCAGAGGAGAAGAAGGAGCATGTACTGCCTGCCCTGAATGAGGTCATCACCGCCTGGAAGCAATACGCAATTACGCTTCTTGGCACGATCGACCGGGACATTCTAACCGCCGGACATGCCGGAGAAAAAGGCTTTCACGCCCTTTTTCTGTACGACGTTCCGGATCTGCAGACCGTAACAAACATGACCCACGCTTTTCGCGCGACCGGACTGGACCGTTATTTCCGTCTTGAAGCGATTATCGGACGCCCCTTTTTCTTGCTGGAAGCCTGATTATTTCATACCCGGGAGGTAATGACGATGAAGTTTGGTATTTATGTGGAAATGCAAAATCCGAAGTCGAACCCGAAGCCCCACGCGCAGTTATATCGCGAAGTTCTGGAGCAGATTGAGCATGCCGACAAGAACGGCTTCAATTCCTTCTCTACGCTTGAGCATCACTGGTTTGAAGAGTTCTCCATCTCCGCGAATCCGCTGGCGCTTTATTCGGCGGCGGCGCAGCGGACGAACCATATCCGCTTCCGCACCTGCTCCCACGTCCTTCCGCTTCACAATCCGATGGTCTTCGCCGGTCAGCTGGCGGCCGCGGATATCCTAACGGGCGGCCGGATCGAAGTTGCCTTCGGTCGAGGCCATTCGTGGGTATTCCCGAAAGCGTCCATTCCGCTGGAGCAGAGCCGCGGCCGGTTTATGGAATCGCTGGAAATTCTGAAGCTGGCCTGGTCGCAGGAATCCTTCTCCTATGACGGCGAGTATTACAAGGTAAAGAACGTTTCGATCGTTCCGAAGCCGGTGCAGCTGCCGCATCCGAAAATTTATACCGGCGGCGCAAGCAACCACAACTACGAGCTGGCCGGCAAGGAAGGCTGGGGCGTCCTGATTACTCCAATGCTGCCGTTCAGCAAAGTGAGGCAGCACCTGGATATTTACCGCGAAACCTGCGAGAAGTACGGCAACAAGCCGGATATCGTATACGTCCAGGCAGTCTACCTGGATGAAGACGAGCAGCGGGCAATCAGCGAGGCTGAACCTTACATCAAGCAGTTTATGGCAGGCAACGTCTCTCCGACCAAGGAGATGCCTTCCCGGGAAGAAATGCTGGCCAAGGATTTCGCATTCTACGCGTCCGGCGCGTTGGAAGAGCTTGTGAAAATCCCCTATAAGACGCTTGTGGAAGAGGAATACGTATGGGTGGGCACTCCGGAGACGATTAAGGAAAAGGTCCAGCAGATCGTCGATGAATGCCCGGGACTAACGGAAATCAGCCTCCTCTGTACCTATGGCGGGATGGAGCACTGGCGCACAATTCGCACCCAGCAGCTGTTCAGTGAGCGTATTATGCCGCACATTCATGAGAAAGCACCGGTTATACCCGGTTAATATTCCTTCACCCGGGAGGTTGATCGACGCCATGAGTTTAAGCGAATATATCGCAAGCCTGTTCGGCGAGGAAGCAGTCGCGCTGCTTGAGGAGGAACCGGCCTTTATCGGCCCGCTCTTTGAAGAAGGTGATGCCGAATGAACGAGTCGGTTCACAGCCTTACGCTTTCTGCGCTGTTCCCGTTAATCAAGGACAAGCAGATTTCGCCCGCCTGGCTGACGGAGCAGACGCTCCGGCGCATCGAATCACTGGAGCCCGGGCTTCGCGCCTTTATCCGGGTACTGCCCGAGGAAGCGATGGAGCAGTCCAGGACGCTTGAGGCCGAGGCCGTGCAGGGATACATTCGCGGTCCCCTGCACGGCATTCCCGTCGCCGTCAAGGACGTGCTGCAGACTGGTGGAATCCCAACAACGGCCGGCTCCAAAGTACTGGAGCACTGGATCCCCGATCAGGACGCAACCGCCGTCGCCAGACTCAAGCAGGCTGGGGCGATTGTGATCGGGAAAGCGAATCTGCACGAATTCGCCATGGGAGCTACGACGGAGAACCCCCATTACGGCACGACCCGGAATCCCTGGGACCGGGACAAAATCGCTGGCGGCTCCAGCGGCGGCAGCGCAGCGGCTTTGGCTGCCGGCATGTGCTTTGGGGCGCTCGGCACCGATACGGCGGGCTCCATCCGGCTGCCCTCTGCCTTGTGCGGAACAGTCGGCCTGAAGCCGACTTACGGGGCGGTCAGCCGCTTCGGCTGCGTCCCCTTCAGTTGGTCGCTGGACCATGTCGGCCCGATGGCGCGCACCGTTGAAGATACCGCGATCCTGTTCGAATCCATAAGCGGATTCGACCCGAAGGATGCCGCCTCGTCCCGGCGGCCGCTTGCGCCAGACCCAATCGGGAAGCGGGAAGATTTAAAGGGTTTTAGGCTTGGACTCTGCAGGGAGTATTTCTTTGAAGGCATGCATCCGGAGATCGCCGGGATCGTGGACCGGGCAATGGAACGCTTACAGAGCCTCGGGGCGGAGATACGGGAAATCAGCATCCCCGGTCTAAGCGAGGCTCAGGGGGCGGCGAGAATTATCGCCCAGTCGGAGGGCTATTCCTTTCATAAACCGATGCTTCAGCATGCGTCCGGGCAATACAGCGAAGATGTGCGCTTCCGGCTCGAGTTCGGGCGGCAGGTGTCCGCGGACGATTATTTGCAGGCGCAAAAATTCCGCCGGAAATTTATCGCGTCAACGGCTGCGGCCATGGCAACCGTTGACGCGCTGATCTCTCCGATGAATCACAATCCGCCGTTTCCTATTGGCTCGGTCTCTCCGGAGCAGGCCATCCACAACATGTTTCGCCTGGCCAAAGCGCCGCTGGCGAATTTTCTCGGCTTTCCGGCGCTATCCGTTCCCTGCGGTTTCGTGGAAGACCGGCTGCCGGTAGGGCTGCAGCTCATTGGGAAGCCGTTCGACGACCGCAAGCTCCTGCTTATCGGAGACGTGTACGAACGTTCTGAATCGTGGTCGGAGCGGCTCGCCCGGCATATTTCCGAACTGCTGTAACACCTTAAAAGGCCTGTGACCTTCAGATCCCCAATGGATGACCGGTCACAGGCCTTTATATGCTACAAAACGGATGAAACCCGAAGGAACGTTCCGGTTGTGACACTTAACACTTCCCGCTGCTCATTCTCCACCCTGCACTCCAGAAACAGAGCTTTATATCCATCCTTTACAAAGCGGGCATCGGCGATCAACCGGCCGCCGGCGGCCGACTTCATGTACGAGGTTTTCGTTTCCAGCGATACATAAGGGACATCCTTAAATTGTATCGTCAGAAAACCGAAAGCCGTATCGGCCAGATAAGCATGAATACCTCCATGAACAATGCCTAGCGGATTCAGCATGAGCGTTTGGACCGGGCATTCGATCCGGCATACTTTGTTGTCCTCGTCATAGGAAACGGCAAATCCCAGGAGAGCGAATAAAGGCGTTTGCTCAGTGTCCACGTTCTTTTCCCCTTTCGCCCTCCGGTACTTTTTTATTCAAAAAGGCTTCAATCCCCGCGATATAATCGGGGCCGTCGAAGGATGAGAGGACAAGCGCGGAGATTTCTTCATTTTCCTCAGTCATTCCGTCCATAATCTCGTGAATGATTCTCTTTGTTCCTTTAATGGAAAGCTGCGAATTTTGCGACAGCATGCGGGCATAGGCATAGACCTCATCCTCCAGCCGATCCGGTTCAAACAGACGGTCGATCAGGCGCATCCGTAACGCCTCCTCGGCCGCCACCCTCCGGGCTGAATATAAAATATCCTTGGCATTCGACGGTCCGACCTGCCGGACCAGATATTTCATGCCGAACAAATTATAGACCATCCCCAGCTTGGCGGGCGTAATGGCGAACGCCGCCGAGGTATCGGCAAACCGGAAATCACAGACCAGGGACAGCTCGCAGCCCGCCCCGATGCAGTACCCGCGAATCATCGCGATCGTCGGCTTGTTCAGCCGCGCCAGGACGTCCTCTGCCCGATGGGCCGCTGCGTTGTACAGCTTGGCGGACGCGGAGCTTGCCCGGACGGAAGTGAATTCACCGATGTCCGCTCCCGCCGAAAACGCCTTGTCGTCATCGCTCCGGATAATAACAGCTTTGACCGCCTCGTCCCTCTCCACTTCGATCAGCCGCTCATACAGGGTGTGCCACATGTCCAGTGAAATGGCGTTTCGCCGCTCGGGCCGGTTGAGCACGATTGTGGCGATATCCCCATCTTTTCTAACATATATCTGTTGATCCTCCCGCATCCAATCCCCCCTAAATCACATCTTGCCGGCGAAGCATTTCAATCTCTTCCTTGGACATTCCCAAATAGCTGCCCAGGACCTCTTCCGTATGTTCACCCAAAAGAGGGGCGGCAGACCGGATCTTTCCCGGCGTTCTGGACATTTTGGCCGGAATGCCAAGCATCCGGGTCTTTCCCGCGACGGGATGCTCCGCCTCAAGCACCATTTCGCGCTCAAGGACATGCGGATCGTTCATCGCCTGATCGAATGTATTGATGGGCCCGCCGGGCACCCCTGCCTGCTCAAGCTTGCTGACCCAGTAATCCTTTGTTTCACAGACAAAGATGTCTTCAATGCATCGCTCCAGAATGTCGACATTGTGAATGCGGTCCTTCGGCCGGGCGAATCGTTCGTCCTCTATCCATTCGGGCTTATCGATCACATCCGTGCAGAATCGTTCCCAGGTCCTCTGATTGGCCCCGCCGACCAGAACATAGCCGTCTTTCGCCCTGAACGCCTGGTATGGAGCCATGACCCGGTGCCGGGAACCGTTCGGCTTCGGAACCGTGCCGTCCGCAAAAAAAGCCGCCGCTTCCCAAAAGGTCCATGCCAGTCCCGATTCCATGATGGACACATCGATATACTGCCCTTCGCCGGTTTTGAGTTTATGCACATAAGCCGCCAGGATTGAATACAGCGCCGTAACGCCCCCCGTTAGATCATTGATGGCTATGCCCAGCTTAACCGGACGCCCGCCGGGTTCGCCGGTCATGCTCATCAGACCCGTCATCCCCTGGGCGACGATATCAAAGCCCCTTTTGTCCCGGTAAGGCCCCGTTTGTCCGTATCCCGAAATCGAGCAGTAAATAATGCCGGGATTGATTCGGCAGACCGCTTCATAATCCAGACCCAGTTTACTCATTACACCGGGTTTGAAGTTCTCGACAATGACATCCGACTCCGCCGCCAGCTGGAAAAAGATTTCCTTGCCCCTTGCAGACTTAACGTTCAGAGTCACGCTTTTCTTATTGCGGTTGATCTGCATGAAATTGGCGCTTTCCCCGTGAATAAATGGCGGCGTAGACCGGGTATCGTCTCCGCTCTGAATCTTTTCAATTTTGATCACCTCCGCGCCCAGATCTCCAAGCACCATCGTACAATAAGGCCCGGCCATAACCCGGGTTAAATCCAGAACCTTCAATCCTTCAAGCGGCTGCATCTTGGTTGCCTCCCGTCAATTTTTAGCAGGTCCGGAGCGCTTAAACCAGAACCATTATGATATAATTGTAGGAACAATTGGCGGTGTGAAGTGATAGCAAAAAGGAATCACGCCTGTCCGGCTGACGGCCCTTAAGGGAGGTTTCACGGAATGAACTTGTCCGATATGGAGCTCATCATGACGGTGTCCAGAACGAAAAGCATGCGGAAAGCGGCCAAGCTCGTCCATTTGTCGCAGTCCGCCATCAGCAAGAAGATTCAACTGATCGAAGATGAGTACGGGATTACGCTGTTTCATCGCACAGCCGCGGGAGTGGAGCTTACAGCCGACGGACAGCTGTTTATTCAGTATGCGGGCAGCGCGCTGCACACCTTGAGAACCGGGATCGAG
This sequence comes from Paenibacillus sabinae T27, assembly GCF_000612505.1. Classification (NCBI taxonomy): domain Bacteria; kingdom Bacillati; phylum Bacillota; class Bacilli; order Caryophanales; family Paenibacillaceae; genus Paenibacillus; species Paenibacillus sabinae. The sequence goes on along the minus strand of NZ_CP004078.1, from coordinate 814,248 downwards.
CAGACCCGGATGAAGAACGCCGAACGCAAAGTGACGAGACTTGGAGTCGCCTCGCCTTTGATATCGGAGCTGCACCGGTTCTCCGGGTATTTCCAGTCCCACGGCGGGCCTCTGGAAATCGTCACGTCAAGCTCGCCTGAAATCGTGAGAAAGCTGCAGGAAGGAACGCTGGATTTTGGCCTGTTCGGGTATGAATCCATACCCGGGGACATCAGCGCCATCCCCCTGTACCGGCAGGATTTTCATCTTTACGCCTCCGACAGATATCTTCCGGCTTTCCTTCCGTTTGCGGACAGAACCGTCTCTTATGTCCGCGCCTCTTTTATTCAGGCCTTGCGCGAGCTGCCGCTGATCCTGCCTAAACAGGGAATTCATGTCCGGCAAATGATTGACCGAATCATGGAGAAGGAGTTCGGCGGCGAGCCGTGTATCGCCGTTGAGACCGATACACTTGAGCTGATGGAACAATTGGCGGAGAGGGAGTTCGGCTGCACGTTTATCACTCAATCCGTGTACGAATCGTCCACGGGGCGTTCGCCCGCCGATTTCTCCGGGGAGACGTTCCGGATAGAAGCGCTCGGCAGAGGCATGTTCCGGATTCCGCTCCCCTTCCTGTTTCCTTCCCGGCAGGTCTTCTTCGCCCAGTCGCCCCATCGACCGGACGGGCTGGACGGTATCGCTGTCCGGACGTTCGGATGGACGGAACCTTCCCCTGGTCCAGGCAGTCCAGAGGCAGAATAACCGTTCTTTGTGTAAAAGAGCGAAACAAAAAGGGTTATTACATCCGGGCAGGGGTTCCTCCGCAGCAGGGCACTTGCCTCATGTAAAGGACTGGACCAAAAGCGGTGGTTGTCACACAGAACTTCATCCTAGTGCGCTTTGGCATTTATAAAATTTCCTGCTGCGCGCTTCAATAGTTATCTAAATTCCTGCGAATGTACATCAATTAGTGGCAGATGGCTTACTCTCATAAGAATTCCTCCAAATATGCAGGAATTTCGGCCACGATCAGTGTGGTGAGTCTCCATACGTTAAAAATACTGCATAATCGCAGGAGTTCTCTCAAAGCGACCGATAATCCCTATAAATTCCTGCACATCCGCAAGCTTTTCTTCAACGACAACGCCGCTGCTGCTGCTAATTATTCCATTCTTCATTCTCTCAACGCAGGGTCTGCTGCACACAAAACAGCAAGGAAGGCAATCCGCTCTCTGCCTGGAGGTAGAGCGCGATGGCCGAGGTAGGCCGCGTTCGAAAGGGTCTGTAGGTAATGAAGGACAACCGGGGATTCCGGCGGTCCTGCCGCGAGTCCTGCGAGGCCTTGGAACAGTGAGCATGAGGCCGTTGCCAGGTGGCTTTTCTTTCCACAATCCGATCAAAAAGCATGCTGCGGAGCACAAAACTCGGTTACCTCTTTATTTAGCCGCCTTGTTAAGCAGCAGTATTCTACTTTTGGACCCTAGCGTTTCCCCGAGATCCTGCTATTAATAATCGATCTTCCCGAGCACGAGGAATATCTCCAAGGCCAATTGCACCTCGAACCGGGTTAGCGAATTGGATAAATCGAAATCGGACAGCTGTTTAATCCGGTCCAGGCGATAGCGCATACCGCTGATGGAGATATTCATCGTTCTGGCGGTTTTATGCAGATTGCATTCATTGTCGAAATAGTAGTAAATCGTTTTCAGCAGCTCCGTTGCGTACTTTTGGTCGTATTCCTGCAGCGCTCCGAGCAAATTAGAGGCGTACTGCTCCAGCTCTTCCGGGCGTCTCGCGTCCAGCAAAATCGACAGATGTTTGATATCCGTGGACAGGACAACCCGCTCGGTCTTCCCTTTGATCCTTCCGATATCAATCGCTTTGACCGCTTCATTGAACGCCTTGGAAAAAGAGGTGCGGTTGTGGCATACGCCGCTGATTCCCAGCACCGTTGTAACGGCTTCGTCGCCCAGTCCTTCGATCAGGGATTCGCCGTAATCCCGCACCTTCATATTCAGCTTTTCGATATAGGCCTGCGGAATCAGGGCATGAACGCGCTCCAGCTTGGTGGACAGCAGGATATGGAATCCGTTTTGCTCGGCCCGCCTTTTTAAACAGTCCATGATTTTTTCACGCAGGGCGGTGGAACGGGCATCCTGAATCGACCCTTTTTTACCAGACGTTTCGAATTGAAAAACAAAAACATAGTGAGGCTGGCTGAGGTCATGGTCCAGATAGGCCAGCCGCCTGGATACGGCGGAGATATCGGCGGAAGGATTAAACAGCTCGTCCAGCAGTTCGCCCTTCAGGCGCTGTTCCGTCTCGACAACCGTCCGTTCGTTCAGCAGCTGGATGGCGCAAATATTGGCTGACCGCTCAAGCAGAACCGATTCAAGCTCGCCGAACTGGCCCTCCGGCTTGAGGATGGAAATATAGCCGAGCACTTGATTGCGAAGCATAATGGGGGTAACGAGCCGAACGTGGGGAAAGAAAAATGGCTCGGGGATTTCAAATTGCACCGTGCAGTGTTCTTTGAGCATAGTGTTAATTTTGCTGTATTGCTGATTTCCTTTATCGTGAGCAAGATGCTCCATTACTTTATTTAGCGAGCTGTCCAAGACCTGGCCGTAGCCTGTGATCATATCCAGGTGCTGATTTTCGATAATAACGTTGCAGTTCAGACTTTTCCCGAGAATCTCGGCCATATCGTCCAGCCCTTTACCCTGCAGGATCATACGGGTGAGTTCCTGGCTGACCGTCGTTACCCGGTTCAATATTTCTTTCTGTTTCTCAATCCGCTTATAAGCCCGGTCGAGCTCATCTTCCAGCTTCTCCTGGCCATCATCGATAAGATCCTCAGGAAGGCCGTCCCCCCACTGTTCCAGGGTCTTGCCGACATACTTGCATCTTGGATCTCCTTTGGCAACGCATTCTACTTCTTTAAAAATAATTTTGGTGCCTACCGTTTCCGTGCAATACCCGCTGGCATAACCTACCAAAAAATGGCATACGGGCTCATGGTGTTTATTAAAATGCATCAAAAATTGCTTCGCTTCATTGGAATCGATCCAATACCCTTCCACATCGAACAAGCCTTCACTCTTGTTGATGTTCATCCGGATGGGGGTCGAGAACACGCGCCCCGCAATATTGTGCATTTTGGACCCGGCCAAAATCCATTCCAGATCGTCATCCCAGCTGAACATATCGTTCAGATAGCGCGCTTCGCTTACGCCGAATTGCCATCCGTAGCGCTGCAAAAAGCGTTTCGCCCTTTCCAATCCGAGAGCGACGATCAAATCCCTGCACAGCATACCAAAGGCATCTGAGCTGATCAGCATCATTCTCCGGTCCCTCAGGAAAAAATCGCCTTCCTCCTTGCTGAAATGAACCAAATCTTTCAGTGACATCGTACTCGCTTTTGTCATCTGACCGTCCCTCCTTTGACTGCGTTCTAAAGGATTTTTCAGAATGGAAATATGACTACTTTGAAACAATTTTAAATTTTAACATGTTAGCCAGTCAACCATAAGTTGAATGATAAAAGCCCCGTGAACAAGGAACATTTTCGGCTCCTCGTGTTCATCAGGGCAATATAGGTACACTTTATATCGAAGTTTTGATTTATTTCGAATAGGAGGCCTTCAATTCATCCAGCCGCTTCTTGAATTGTTCGGCAGGCAAGCCCTGTGCTTCGAGATCGGCGACCGCTTGATCCTGAAGCGGCTTCAGCTTCGCATCCCACGCCTGTTTCTCCTCCGGCGTCAGCGTAATGACCTTCAGCCCTTCTTCCTTCATGGACCAGTCCATGGCTTCCTTCACATGATTATCGAGATATTCCCCGGCCCAGGCGGCCATCTCCGGCCCTAACTCCTCGATCACCTGCTGAACGTCCGGGGGAATCGAATTCCAGGTATCCATGTTCATTACTGCGGCGAAGGTCGAAACGCTCAGCGGGTAGTCCGTCACAAATTTGGCCATTTCTGCAAGCTTCAAATCCATCAGCACTTCGCGCGATGACACGTAGCCTTCGATAACGCCGGTTTGCATCGCTTCGACGGATTCCGCCTGCGACATCCCGACGGGTGAGGCGCCCAACTCCTTTAGCAGCGGCGCAAGCGCGCCGGAAATCCGGATCTGTTTGCCTTTGATGTCGTTTAAGGACGCGACAGCGGCTTTGGTCTGGATATAAGCCGGTTCGGTTGCAAAGGCGGTGATGACCTTCAGGTCTTTAAAAGAATCCTGCGGGTATTCCTTCAGCAGATCAAATATGACCTGGCTGGCTACCTTGCCGCTTGGAAATCCCGAAGGCAGCTCGGCGATCGTAAGCAGGGGGAATTTTCCCGGCTCGTATGTCATAACCGACAGGCCGATGTCCGCGACCTTGCTTTTGACCCCGTCATACATATTGTTGGCGGCCAGCAGGGTGCCGCCCGGGAATAGGTTCACCACAACCTTTCCGTTCGTCCGTTTCTCCACTTCTTCCTTCCATTTCTCCATCTGCTTCGCCGGAAATGTGCTGGCCGGGGCAAAGAACGCGTAGTTCAGCTCGATCGGTTTATCACTGGATGCCGCCGCATTGGCCGCGCCCGTCTCTTCCGGCGCGTTGGCGGTGTTCGCATTGCCTCCGCATGCAGCCAGCACGACAACCATGAGCACAGACATGACGCCAATCCAAAATCTTCTCATGAGCTTCTCTCCATCCGTTATTTATTTATGTAGGCTTGGGCTGATTCCCCGCAAAGACGGCTCGCCCGGAGGCGACCAATACCCCAGGTGCTGCAGCAGATCAACGAATTTCCGCATCGTTTCCCGTTGGTAGGCGGTGACGTCCCTGCCACTGAAATCGTAAAAGCCCTTCCCGGATTTCATGCCGGTCCGGCCGTTCGTCATATTCTCCGAGATAATGTCCGGGGGAGCGTAGCGATCCGTAGACAGCTCCTGCTCCAAATAGCGGTCGGCGTAATAGAGGATGTCGCCGCCTCCCCAATCGATAAATTCCAGCAGCCCCAGAACGGCAAACCGAAGACCGAAGCCCACCCGGGAGGCAGTGTCGATCGCCTCGGGTGTAGCCACCCCTTCCTGAACGAGCCGGGCTGCCTCGTTCATCGCCAGCGCCTGAATTCTCGGCACAATGAATCCGGGCGAAGCGGCGCACTGGACCGGCACTTTTCCAACGCCGGACAGCAGCTCCATCATACCGGCCAGCACTCCGGAAGCGGTCTGTGCGCCGGGACTTACTTCAACCAGCGGGATAAGATAGGCAGGGTTAAGCCAATGCGTGTTCACGAACCGCTTAGGCTTGTCCAGAAAGGAAGCCAGCGTATCCACCATAAACGTCGAGGTTGTGGAGGCGATCCAGGCATCGTCCCGGGCCGAAGCGCCGATCCGGTCAAATGTGTCCTTTTTGACCTCCAAAATTTCGGGAGCCGCTTCAAACACAACATCCGCCCTGGGCAGCACCGCTTCCATCTCATCCAGGGAATGGTAATCGATTTGCCCGAGAATCTTCTCCGCGAGCGATGGATCGAACAGTTCGAGAGACGCCAAAAAATAGAGATTGTTCTCCATTTGTCCGGCCGCTTCCTTCAGGACCCGTTCCGTCTCCGTCTTGCTTCTTTCTTTGCTGTCGATCAGTTCGACCTTGTGGCCCGCATAAGCAAACACATGGGCAATCCCAATTCCCATACGACCCGCGCCGACAACAGCGATTACGGGCTTGTTCATACCCATTGCCGCACACCCTGCTGCAGCATCATTCGCATGCCATTAACGGACAGGCCGCTCAGCTGAAGGTTTTCCAGCGTCCTGCCCGTCTCGCGCAAATCCTCGCCGGTCACGGCCGAGGCGATCGCGAGCAGCCCCTTGGCGACAGGAGCGGGCATACCCGCCCAATCCGCCAGAGAGACGAGGAAGGCTAAACCGCAGGCGACATCTTCGCGCATGTACCGGTGCGTCATCAGATCCAGATGCTCACGCCAATCCGAGCTGTCCACCAGCTTCTCATGGGCGGCATTTCCGTACATCCATTCATCGCCGTCCTTGCTGTAATGGTCCGCGAGCGGAAAATGCGGCGCCCGGTAGCCCAATGCTTCCCGGACGGCAATTCTTTCAGCATCCAGCGCATTATGCACCCTCCGTACAGACGGCTGCGTTCCTTCATTATGAATATCCCAGTGTTCAAAATGCTCGATCGGACCGGCGTTCATGAGAATAAGGGGCGGATGGATAATCGGTCCCGCGTTCATCAACGCGCCGTCCAGCGCGTCCTGCAGCCGTTCGACTGCCGGAAAGGCTTCCTCCAGGACGGCAAAAGCTTGCTCCGCCAGCTCGCCCGGAAATACGCCGGTCGGGAGGCGGGTCGCCCGTCCGCTGACGGCTACCGTGTCAGCTCCGTGTTTGCGGGCCAGATAGGGAAGCGTGCCCGTTTCGGCAAACGCAACCTTGGCCCGGCTGCCCGCTTCGGCCAGCGCCTTCGCCATCACATAGCTGCCGAAGGTTCCGGGGGGCAGGAAGATCACCTGCCCGTCCTGCAGGTGAGGCGCAAGCTCTGAGGCTACGGAAGCCTGGGCAAAAGCGGGCAGGGGGAGCACAATCAGCGCGGCGCCCTTCACGACCGCGGACAGATCCGTGCTCGCGAGCGACAAGCTTACCTTGCGGACGCCGCCGGCGTCCTTCAATATTAGGGACTGGCTTTCCAGTACAGGCTGAAAAGCTTCTTTACCCCGCCTCCACAGCCGTACATGGTGGCCCTTGTCGGAAAGGTCCGCCGCTGCCGCATAACAACCGTGTCCTCCGCCTATCACTGCAATTTCCATGCTGTGTCCTCCACTCGTTGTTTTGGAAATGCCTAATCCAGAAAATCGGGCTGCAGCCGGACAATTTTATCCCACAGCGGCTGGAAGCAGCACCAGCCGGCCGTTTCGGACCCGACATGCTGCATGGTCGCCAGGGCGGCTTCGTGAGCAACCGGTATCGGGGAAGTTGACGCGCCTTCAGCAAGCAATTGGGCGTGGCAGGAACGCTCCATCGTAATGTACCACCAAGCCGCCGATTCCACGGAATGCCCGACAGTCAACAGACCGTGATTTTGCAGGATAACCGCCTTCTTGCTGCCCAGGCACTCCGCGATCCGTTCCCCTTCTTCCGTTTCGTACACTACGCCGGAATAGTCGTTGTACAGGCCGTGATCGTTGTAAAAAATGCAGGCGTCCTGGGTAAGCGGGTCGAGCAGTCGGCCGAGGCTGGAGAACGTCTTTCCGTAAAAGGAATGGGCATGTGCGGCGGCAACGGCGTCGGGACGGGCTTTATGGACACTTGAGTGAATGGCGAAAGCCGCACGGTTGAGCATATTGCTGTTGCCCTCGACTACCTTCCCTTCATCGTTCACCAGAAGCAAATCGGAAACGCGAACCTGGCTGAAATGCATGCCGAACGGGTTCACCCAGAAATGATCCGGATATTCCGGGTCCCGGGCGGTAATATGACCGGCAACGCCTTCATCGAAGCCAAACAGGGAAAACAAACGGAAAGAGGCGGCGAGCCGCTGCTTGCGGTGCAGCCGTTCTTCCTCAAAGCTGCCGAATTTCATCGGATACTTATCCTGCATCAATTCCAGGTTTGTGCTCAATTCTGTGCTCATATCCCATACCTCCAGATATTTATGGTTTGTGCTTTTAGTTCTGTACACTTTCCTTAAATTCGCGGATTAAGAACGGAGGGGTTTCCCCTTTTAGAGCCGCCACCAGGTTTCGGGCTGCTGACATGACCATGTTGAAGCGGGTTTTTGCCGTTGCCGAACCAACATGCGGAAGTGTGATCACATTGTCCATGTTCAAAAGGGGGTGATCGGGGTTAACCGGTTCGAACTCGTAGACGTCCAGGGCGGCTGCGCTTATTTTGCGCGCCCGAAGCGCTTCGACCAGCGCCCGCTCGTTCACAATGCTGCCGCGCGAAGCGTTGATCAGGACTGCGGAGGGCTTCATAAGGTCGAAATGCCGGTCGCCAATCAAATGTTCCGTTTGTGCAGTGAGCGGCAGCATCACGACGATAAAATCCGACTGTGTCAGCAGTTCCTCCAGGGAACAATACTCCGCGCCCAGCCGGTGCTCGACCTCAGGCCTTCGGCTGCGGTTGTAGTACAGCACCTTCATGTCGAAGCCGGCTTTGGCGCGTTTGGCAACCTCCTGCCCGATGCCGCCCATGCCGATGATTCCGATCGTGGAATGATGGACATCAAGTCCGTACCAAGACGAGTCGATTCCCCGGGTCCAGCACCCTTCCTTTACATAGCGGTCCAGCTTGACGATTTTTCTGGCGGCTGCAAGCGCTAATCCAAGTACCAGATCTGCGACTGATTCGTTCGAAATACCGGGATTATTCGTCCCGATTACGCCGCGGTGCTTCATCGCTTCGATATCCAGGTTGTTGTATCCGTTGCTAATCGTGCTGACGACCCGTAAATGGGGAGCCTGCTCTAATAATTCGGCGTCGATTCTGCCCTCTCCGAGAAGCAGCCCTTCGGCATCCTTCAGTTCATCTTTCAGCTCCTCGTACCGGATCGGAGTTTCCCCCTTCCACTTTCGAAGGCTGCAATGCTCAGCCAGGTAAGCCTCGATTTCATCCGGGATGCGCCAGGCAATATATACTTTGGGCCGCATTTCGATATCACCTCCACTATAGGGCCAGCCGTTGTCCGCCCTCTCTGCTGCTTACAGAATAAAAGTCATAAGAGCCGGAAATGCCGTCAACAGGATGATGCATATCAGATAGGCATACACATAATACATGGAGCCTTTGAATATTTTGGTAATTGGCACATCAGGGGCAAGGCCTTTGACAACGAACACGTTGATCCCGACAGGGGGCGTAATGGCTCCCAAGCTGGTAATAATGCACATCATAAGCGCAAACCATACCGGATCATAGCCGAGCTGAAGAGCCGTCGGAAAAAAGATCGGGATGGAAATGATCAGGAAGCCGAAGGCGTCCATAATCGCGCCGCCAATTGCAAATACAATGAAGATCCCGGCCATAATCCAGACAGGCTCCAAAGGCAAGGACGTCACCCAATCCGCCACTTCATACGGAAGCCTGGTAATCGTCAGGAAGCGGCCGAATATCAACGCGCCAACGACCAGCATGATGACCATGGCGGAGGACCGCAGCGAATCGGAGACGGCCAGTTTGAAGTTCGCCCAGCTTAGACTTCGTGTCGCCAAGGCATACACCAAAGCTCCGATTACGCCGACGGCCCCCGATTCGGTAGGAGTGAACCATCCGAGAAACAGACCGCCGATAACAAACACCAGAAGCAGAAGCGTTGGCATAACGCCGCTAATGGCCTTCAGCTTCTCCACCAAGGCAGCATTCTCACTCGCGGGGCCGATATTCGGGTTTCGCTGGCAGATGTACCATACGATGAGCAGGAACAGCACCACCAATAAAATACTGGGAATTATACTGGCAACGAACAAATCTTTTATGGAGAGCTGTGCCTGAATGGCAATGACCAGGAGCACGGTGCTCGGCGGAATGATAATCCCGAGCGATCCGCCTCCGGCAACGCTGCCGGTGCTTAATTCATCGTCGTAGCGGTATTTCTTCAGCTCCGGCAGCGCCATGGAGCCGATCGTTGCCGAAGTAGCCGAATTGGAACCGCAGATCGATCCGAAGCCGGCGCTTGCCAATATCACCGTCCAGATCATGCCGCCTTTATAGTGACCGACCCATTTGTAGGCCGCCTGGAACAGCTTTCCGGTAATTCCGGAGCGGTAGACGATCTCTCCCATTAAGACATACATCGGAATGACGCTAAGGGAAAAGCTGGAGAACTGCGACCACAAATCGCCGCTGATGACGGCATAAGCCGCATTGGGAGAGGCGACGACAAGCAAGCCGAGGAAACCGACAATAAACATGCTGAAGCTGATGGGCATTCGCAAAAACATGAGCACGAACATGACGCCGATGCCGATCAGCGCGTAGGCTGTTAAGCTCACCGGCGATCCCTCCTTATGAGGTATTTGAGGGAATCGGTTAACAGGGATAGCGCTAAGCCGAAGAACCCGATAGCGAGGAGGTAAATATACGGATAATAAATGACGGCCAGCGTTTCCGAAAGCCCGCCGCTTTTCATCGTCTCGTAGGCATAGATGGCGAGCCGGTAAGAGATCAGACCGAAAAACAGCATGCTGATGAACAGCATCAGCCCCTGAATAGGGCCTCTTATCCGGGCTGGAAACTTCTCCAAAATAACGTCGATATCGACATGACCCCGATGAATTTGGGTATAGCCCAGCGCGAATGCAGCCGTGATCGCGGACAGCCATCCGGAGATTTCCCCGACACCGGGAATCGGCACGTAAAAGACCCGGATAATAACATTGGCGACGATCAGGAGCGCGATCAACAACATGGCCAAACCTGCGATAACGGCCAGAAACTGATTGACACGGAGACTGATTTTCTCCAGGGCATTCAAAATGGAGGCTGCACCTACTTTCCAATCGCTGCGTATACTTTCCTTCCGAACCGCCTTAAGCTCATTCACCCTCTCCAATCGTCTCACCTTCCCTTTCGGCAGTTCCGCCGTGATGGCCGCCGATTCGAAACGCCGGCGATCACGGACGGGTCCGCGGATATTATTTCGAGTATTCCGCCTTCAGCTCATCAAGTCGTTTCTTGAATTGTTCGGCGGGAAGACCCTTTGCTTTCAGATCGGCAATTGTTTTATCCTGAAGCGGATGCATTTTTGAATCCCAAACCGCTTTTTCTTCAGGCGAAAGAGTTACGACCTCCAACCCCTGCTCTTTTACCGACCAATCCATCGATTCCTTCACATGATTGTCCAGATAGTCTCCAGTCCAGGCCGACATCTCAGGGCCTAATTCGTCGATAACCTTCTGCACATCGGGAGGCAGCGAGTTCCACGTATCCATATTCATGACCGCGGCATGAATGGATACCGTCAGCGGGTAATCGGTCACGTACTTGACCATCTCGGCAAATTTCAAATCCATCAGTACTTCGCGTGAGGAGACGTACCCCTCGACCACTCCGGTCTGCAGCGCTTCAACCGCCTCGCTCTGTGACATCCCGACCGGAGAAGCGCCAAGTTCTGTTAATACCGGGGCCAGGCCGCCCGGAATACGCACTTGCTTGCCTCTCAAATCCTTCAGGCTGGCCACCGGCTCTTTCATTTGAATAAAGGAGGGTTCGGAAGCGAATGCGGTGATCAGCTTAACGTCCTTAAACGTATCCGGCGGAAATTCTTTGATCAGATTATAGATAACCTGACTCGCAACCTTGGAGTTCTGAAATACAGTGGGCGCTTCGGCAATCGTCAGCAAGGGGAATTTACCGGGTTCGTAGGTCGTTACCGATGAGCCGATGTCGGCCACCCCGCTCTTGACGCCATCGTACATGTTCTTGTCGGTCAGGAGCGTCCCCCCGAAAAACAGCTTGACGGATACCTTGCCATTCGTCCGCTTCTCCAGTTCTTCCTTCCACTTCTCCATCTGTTTGGCCGGAAACGTACTGGCCGGGGCAAAAAAAGCGTAGTTGAGTTCAATTGGTTTATCGGTTGATGCCTTTGTTTCCCCCGTCCCGCTCCCTTCCGCAGGTTCAGCCTTTGAAGTACCGGAATTATTGCCGCAAGCGATCAGCATGAGCAGCATGCTTACGGATAAGAAGCTCATCCACATTCTTCTCATAGAACCACCTCCATCCTTAATCGTTGGCTGATTATATGGCAAACGCTGCTGCTTCTCTCCTCAACTCTCGATTCCTGTCCTAACGAATCCTTTCCGGGCCGGTTAAATGAGGGTGACGGCTAATAGAGATTGAATTATGTAAATGCCGCACGGCGTCCTGTAACGTAAAGCCCGTTTCGGGGTAGCAAAGACCTTCTTGTGGAATCACGGAATTCTCCAAATGCCCGGCATGCGTATTGCCGTCGGCTAAACATCTCCTTCCCGCTCACTGCACCCCCTTAGATGTTATTATAATGTAATGTAATCTACCGTCTCATCTTAACTTTTCTTTTTGTATGTGATATTTCGTACCACAAACTAAACACTATATGAATTTTGTGTGAAATAAAACAACCGATTCGTATGGTATTATACCTCGAATTTAATATGATTCATCTACGATTGCAGAAAGTTGCAGAAAAAACCTGCCAGAGCATGGAAAAAACCATGAAATTCGTGTTTTTTCACATCCTAAGCGTATGGTAGATCAGCGGAACTTCACTGGGGATATTGGGGATTGGAGAATATTGGTTTTGTATAGAAACAGGGGGCAAAGCATCAAATTCGAAAACGGTGATAAGCTTGTTCGAAGTTTTGGAATCGGTGCGTGTTCCATGAGGATGTTAATTACATTAAACGGCTTAAGCGGATGGGATAATTTGAAAAGCGGCAACATGATCATCAATCATTGGACGCAAAGGTGGAGTCCTTAATTCATTTTTCGATCTATCCAGTTCCTTGGCCCTTTGAACAGTTTTAAGCAACAATTGCTCAATCCTTATACGGATCAAACTCATCCGCTCCCGCCATACAAACACCAATCGGTTTAAGCACATGCATAACCTCAATCGTTTCGGCATGCGCATCCAGCACATCTTGAAGCTTCCGGTAAACAAACGGACTCTCATCCGTTCCTGCGCCGCGCAACTCTACACCGAAGGCCCGAACGGCGTCCAGCATTTGCTCCGTAGTGATTTGACCACCGCTTCTTGTGCGAGTCTTCCAGTTCATTTTTCCTGCCGCTTGCGTCCGGCTCATGATCCGTCCGGCTCCATGTACGGTGCTGTAGTAAGCCTCCCGGTTCTCTATGCTGCCCTTGCCTTTTACGATAACGGATATGTCCCCCATACTCCCGCCGATAAATCCGGTCTGGCCCGGCGCGGACGGAGTCGCTCCTTTACGGACGACAACGACTTCCTTCCCGCTGTGCGTCTCTTTCCAGGCGTAGTTATGATGATTATGCACTTCAAGGTCTGCTTCCGTTCCGAGAATCGCCAAGACCTGCCTCATCACATAATCCCGTCCCGCATATGCGTAACGTCCAGCCAGCTTCATCACCCGATAATACATATCGCCAAGCTCGCTGCTCAGATCAAGCAGTACAGGCGGCTGGTCCATCTTCTCACCGGGAGCTTTCGCTAGAAACTCCCTACCTCCCGCCAGATTAATAAAGCCGCTCGCCGTTTTGTGCCCAAACCCTCTACTCCCAAAATGATTTGCTATCCACACACGGCCTGTTCCGGCTTCCTCAAACAAGTCAACAAAATGGTTGCCGCTGCCGACCGTACCCAGCTGATCACGCGCCAATGTCTTCAGCTTGTCGTGTTCCTGCCTGCCTACTGTCTTGTAAACGTCCCAATCGGGATCGTCAAAAAGGTCATGATCGACTTTTTCCTGGTTGACACGGCCCACCCCGAAGGAAATCCTCCGGGCGATCTCATCCATAATCTTTGCCAATCTGGGCTTTATGTCCCCGGCGGCCAAGTTTGTTCGTACCGCTTTATTCCCGCATGCAATATCATATCCAACGCCGGAAGGGGAGATTTGCCGGTCATAAACAACAACTCCGCCGATCGGTTGACTGTACCCTTTATGATGATCCGCCATTAGCAGCGTTTGGACCACATTACCGGTTTCCGAACAAGTCCTCGCTTGAGCAAGCGCACCCTCGTCGGGGTTGCCCCAGACAAGTACGCCGTTTATATTCTGATAAGCCATAACATTATTTCACTCCTGTTATAAGAATGCCTTTCCAATCTTACTCATCCCCTTTTTCCCATACTTCTTTCAGCACCGACCGGAACAAATCGTCAAGCCGCTGATCCTGGTTACCGTCACCGGGCCGCATTCCCGAAGCCGTCCGCTCGTAATACGCTATTTTCTCTTCCAAATAATCATTGATCGGGTTGATTCTTGGTTCAAAATCTATCTCGTCTCCCGCTCTTTTACGGGCCAGCAAATCGAGAATCACAGCCTTAAGCTCGCTTTCCCCAGGTACTAAACCGTCAACAAGCCGATCAAACTCTATAGGCGGCATGGTGCTGTACCTCTCGATCCATTCACATGCCAATATCGGGCGGAGAACATAGAAGTACTTTTTGATCTTGACCTGATCCCCCTGGAGGTAGTCGCGGTAATTTCCCTTGGCCATATGCAGATAGTGATGGATACATGATTTTGGAGAAAAGGTTAAGGATGCGATCCCCCGGATTTGCTCGGTTATCCCGTGGTTCTCCCTGTATACAATCGGAGATTGGAGCCACTCCAGCAGAGGCGGATTCGACTTCCGGAACAGGTTTAAGGCTTTACGCAGATCCCAGCCATTGATGTCCAGCATGTCACTTATCGGCCGTTCGATGACATCCCGCTTCTCAAAGATTGATAAGTACCAATCTACCGGCCGCACATAGATAAATCTTACGTCGTAGTCGCTGTCCTTTGAAGGGAACCCCCACGCGCGGCTACCTGATTCGCAAGCATACAGGATCCGAACGTTCTCTTCACGCTCGATGCGCTCAAGCACAGTCAAGATATGTTGATGGTAACTGCTCATATGAAAACCTCCTTAGGGCACGGTTCGTTATTTGCCTGCCGCCTTTTTCTCACCAATAAGTGAACTCAACCGTTCCAACAGGTCTCCGCCGCCCGTTAAAGAGATGGACCCGATTTTCTCGCAAATTTTCTCCAGGAACTCTAGCTCTTTCAGCCGGAATAACGTCTGATTCTCGTCCATCAGCTTCGCGGTGTTAAGCAGACTTCGGGTCGATGCCGTTTCTTCGCGACGAGTGATTAGATTCGCCTGTGCCTTCTTCTCCGCCAGCAGGACGGTGTTTAGGATATCTTTCATTTCACCCGGTAAAATAACATCCTTAACCCCCGCACCAAGGAATTGTACTCCGAACTCTTCACCCTTCTCACGTAAACGGGACAGGATAAACGACGCAACGTCCTCTTTCCGTTTCAAAAGATCGTCTAATTTAAGAGTTCCGACATATTCCCGAAGCATCAGTTGAAGCTGGATATGAATTTGCTCATCGAACGATTTCATTTCCAAAGCACGTAATGGCTGTACGATCTTGTATTGGCAAACGAAATTCAACCGCAGCGTAACTTTGTCTTCCGTCATGATTTCCTGGCCGATGAGATCCATTTGTTGTTGTCTTAGATCAATCGTCTTGACCATAACCGAAACGGGACCTCGCCAGAAGTAGTACTTGCCAGGAGAAAGCTCTCGTTGTAAGACGTGATCATAAAACAAAAATCCGGATTCATAACTCGCGATTTCGTACGGCTGCACATGGGCTGTAAGCTTCGGTAAGATCGACCGGTCTACCTCGGCAGGCAATTCAGGTTGTCTGATATCCGTATGTAAAAAAGTATGTTTCTTGAGTATGCTCCAATAGGCGTAGACACCAGGCTTAAGCAGTTGTACGAATTGACTGTCCTCGTAATGCAGGACGTATTCGTGGTCTTGTACTCGTACAATATCGAGCTCTCGCACGAGGTCTTCATCCTGAAGGAACAACTGCAAATCTTTCCCCTCTATAACGAACGGTTTCGCGATATTCATCACCACAACTGTGGTTTGTGCCCACAATAAATAGTGATAGGTCCCCGGATTGAGCTTTTTCACATAACTTCCTTTATGAAAGAGCAAACCGCGCTGGTCAGCTTGTATCGTTACTTTTTTAAACATATTCGTTACCCCCTTAATGGTTCAACCATTGGATTTAGAATCCCACTGCGGTTCCGGCGGAATCTCGTTTTAGATAAGCGATCGGCCAGGGATTTTTAAGGACATTTGATTCAGGAGGGTGACCCTGCTTCAGCCATCCTTCTTCCTCTTCCATCCTAAAAAGCCTCCCGGAAATTCGCTCCATCGGTATCCACGGATTACAAGGCCTTACTGCAGTGCGCTCAAACTAGCCGCCAGGGATTCTATCCTTTGGTCTTAGTACAATTTCTCGCTCGATTGAAAGTCGAGTATTCTGCCAGAATCGCGTCACAGGCGATTGGGGAATCGAACCCCAAATAGTGGTTTCTTGCCGATCCGATCGTCCAGGATACCGCAACATACCATGCACGGTACTGCGGGATAATTGGATATCCCCGCCTCGTTACGACCGTCCGAATAAGAACCGATGTATGATGAATACGGTTCTATAATCGCTCATTTTAACCAGAACGAACATGGTAAAAGTATTACGACCGAACATAAACTTTTCCATTTGACCCAAATCCCGCCCCTGCTACAATGAATGAAGAGGTCTCATTTGAACGGGGGATTATTTTGGCTAAAGAGAGCTTTGATAAAGAGATCCAATTCTTACGCATGCTTGTGCTGACAAGCGGCGCATTTAGCAGACAGCAATTCGCAGAACGACTGGGCATTTCCGTACATACCTTTGATAAAACAATCCGGCGGCTCAAGGACGTGATTAGCTCCATGCACCAGCATTTACCGCAGGAACAGAGCGCCGAATTATCCGAGACGATTCGCTTCAGCTATTACGACTCTACCGATCCACTGCTGCTGTTTCTGTTTCGTGCCAAATCCGTAAAAGAATCCGAAAGTCAAAGAATCTCGCTGCTTTTGGCCGCGATGAATGAGCAGGCTTTGACTACGATGGAACTCTTGGATATGTGCTGTGACAGTCTGCCATCAGGCCTTCCGCTGCCTGACGAGAAGACCATTCGGTCGGATCTCAAATACCTGGAAGAGGTTGGCGTCATCCTTAAAGAGCCGGGGCCTCGCCCCTACCGGTATCGCATTCAAGATGACCTGGTCCGGAGCTTGTCGGAAGAGGAGCTTATCGATTTGTATGATTTTGTGGATGTGATGGCGAACACGCAGGTGCCTTCCGTTCAGGGCTATCTGCTGCGCGATGGGCTGAAGAAACATCTTCTGCGGGGGGAATTTGAGCAGCACGCGATCGAGCCATTTTTATATAAGTATCACTATTACTCCCGGATTTTGGATGAAGCGCATCTGTTCACACTCCTTCATGCCATCCGTCACCGCCGCAGAGTCCGGTTTCTCTATTTCTCGCCAAAGTCTGAAAAAAGCTACGCCTCCAAAAACACCAATCCCTTATTTGAACGGGATACGGCAGGTAAAGCCCAGAAGACGCTTCCGCTAAAGATTGTGTACGATCATCAATATGGAAGATGGTATCTGCTGTCCCACGGCAGAGAGGGAATCCGGAAATACCGGATGGAAGGAATCACTCAAATTGAAGAGGATGAATCTGTGGACGAGGCTTGGTATGAGGAGAAGAAGAACGAGCTGGAAGAAAAGCTGCGGTACAGCTGGCTGATCGATACAGGCAAGCCGGTGACGGTTAGGGTGAGATTTTACAATCCCGGCGATTCTGAGCCTAACTTCGTAAAAGAAAGGGTTCTGCTGCAGGGGCAGTGGGGCCAGATTGTGCTTGAGGACGAATATTCTTTTATTTATGAAATTACGGTAAACGGGACGACCGAGATCAAACCGTGGCTGCGAAGCTTCGGGTCCAGCTGCGAGGTTCTAGAGCCCATTCGATTCCGCAGGGAAATGATCGCCGAATGGAAGGAGATTAAGTCTTACTATGAATCTGTTTGAGAAAATCTTTAATCACCAGATCATCTCCCGGCTGGAGGATTCCGGTACCTTTATGGTCACCTCACACGAGCGGACATGGCTGAAGACCATGCTGGAGCATCATCCGGCCGCGGCCGAGGCTTTCACCTTGGACACCTTGAACAAGCTGCGTACGATTCTCGAACCTGACCCTTTGATGGACACCTCCAGCCACCTGATTGAAAAAGCCCGCAGCATGGAGAAACAGGTCTATCACCCGCTCCTGCGTACGCTGCGCCAGCACATTTTAAATAAGTCCGGGGTCCGTTTAACCTACGCAATTAAGAGCGGGCGTGTGAACAGCGAACAATCGGGTGTTCCTTACAAACTTGAATATTCCATGGTCAAAAGAGAATGGTACCTGCTCTGGTATCATTTCCGGCATCGCACCTTCATGATCACCAGGCTAAAGAAAATCCATTCTGTCAGGGCCGAGCCTATTGAGCCCTCGATGGCCGACGGTATCTTCCGAAAGATCGGAAGGATGCTGGATTCCCGCAAATCCGAAGCGGTTATCGAAATCGTCCGCGATTATAACGAAGAGCTGTCCCGAATCCTGTATGCCTTCTCCAGCTTCGAAAAAGATGTGGAGTATGATTCGGATAATGATACTTACACAGTCAGAGTCTGCTTGCTTGGGGATGAATTCGAGTATCTGCTCTCCAAAATCCGTTTCCTGGGGAAGCGGGTTCGGGTAGTCGAAGGCGATTATTTAAAAAGACGCATGCTGGAAGCTTCGACGAAGGCTTTGGAGCGATACGGGGTGATTTCGGAGGGTGAGGAGTTATCCTCGTAATTCGGGTTGACTGCATTACCGTCACCGCCGCAATTAAGGTTCACGAAGTGGCGGTGACTTTTTTTTAAATCGGAGAGTGCCGCCGCCACAGCTTGCGTTACTCGCCGAGCCGCAGACGATACAGCCGCATCGAGACATCATCCAGGTGGTCTTTGATCAAAAGAACCTCCGAATAGGCCGAGGGAATCGCCTGATAACCGGAATAAATACCCGCAAGGCCTCCGGCAATCGCGCCTATGGTGTCGGAATCTCCGCCTAAATTGGCGGCCTGCTGCACGACCTCGTTAAAATCCGAAGAGTCGAGGAGAAGGTGCAGTGCCCACCTGAAGGTATGTACGACATAGCCGCTCGGTTCGCAATCCGGCTTCTCCTCGATGTAAGCTTCATATTCCGTCCCCGAGACCTCACTTCGGATTGCGCTCCGGATTTCCTCACCCCGAAGAAGCCGGGCGGCAATTCGATTATAGATCAGGCAAGCTTCACTGCATCTCTTGTCGTAATGGGTCATATCAGACTGCATCTTGGTCACCCGCTCCATCTCGGACAGATTGGAGTAAGCTAATGCGGCGGGAAGACATCTCATTAAGGACCCGTTCCCCCCGCTCCGGCCCAGCTCTTGATCCGTTCGGGCAGCCGCTTCAAACCAGTCCCCCTTGTAATGCTCAAATACGCGGCGAATAATATTGCCGATGTCTTTGGGCTTCGTCTCATACCACTCCATAAACTTCCGTCCGATCAGCTCCATCGGAGCAGCCGGGTTCTCCAGAATGCCTTCCGCTACACCAAGGGTCATCATCGTATCATCCGTTACTTCCCCAGGCTCTAGTTGCCATACTCCGCCGCCGATGATTTCTTTCAGGTAGCCATATTTCGCCCGGATTTCCTGAGGTGTCATAAATTCCGTCGTCCCGCCCAAAGCGTCTCCAATGGCACCCCCATACAATCCGCCTTTGATTCGATCGTATAATCGGTCATCTTTCATTTGGTCCCTCTTCTCTTATCCATGCTGCAGGAGGAGTAAAATAATAAGCATTGTACTCTCGGAACGCTTGTTAGCTCAACCTTTCCCATACTCCTCACCTATTCCAGTCGGCCTCTGATGCCAATACCGTTACTAAATCGTACCATATCTTGGTGTTTACATGACGAAAAAAATCCTCCTGATTACCTCCTAATTAAAGGATCCTATTTATAATCCACAGCGTCTATATATACAGATAGCAGAAAACTTTTGATGAGGTGAAATATGAAACGATTAGACGGTCCCTAGCTTCCCCAAGGGGGTTAGAAAGCCCAATGAGCAAAAGTGTAAAAAAATCACCGGTATGGACAGACCACCACACCCAGGTACAGGCTGGTGTAAACGACAGGCTAGCAGAGCCGTACACCGCTACACAGATGATATTCAAAAACGGTAAATGGTACCGGAAGTTATTCTGTTCCTGGATTATTTGTGATTACCGCTCTTACAAAACAAAGCAGCAAGTGATACATGAATGGGAAAAATCCCGATGGCTGAGGGACCGATTATTGACTCAGGCAGAAGTCATTAAAGATTGGGAAAAGTTCTATAGAAGAAAATAAGCTCAAGCGCGGGTCAGGGAAGCCCGGCGCTTGAGCTTTAAAGTGATGATATCACGAATGACTGGATTACAATCATATAGACAACCCTGCTACAGTCGTGGATACCCACATGCACTGTATGCGGGAACATACAATAGTGGGATGTGATCTGTTACATTTCGAAGAAACCTTGATTTGACGGGCTTTTTGACGATTGGCTTCCGGTCTGTTAGGCCGCAATCCGACCGTCTCTGTTGATGTTTTACATCAATTTTACATCAACATCGATCCCTGACCTAAAAAATATTCGTTAATTCACTCTACCTCTTTTTTATTCGAATGACTGCGCTTTGCGGAATGGTCACCTTCTCCAGCAAGTCGTTCTGGTCTTTGCCAGAGGAAGGGGCGACTTGTGCCGACGAAGAACTCGGCGCTCCGGCATATCCTGACGGCTTCACCGCTTCTTTTTGCCGCGAGCTCTCTTGCGAGATATTCTGCTGTCGTTGCTCTTCATGCAAACGCATCGGTTCCCTCTCTCCTTTCGGTTCGGCTCATTAGGTTTCCGGCGTCCCTTAATCCGTAATATGGCCTCTGCTAACTCTTGCAGATTCAACGCGGCCTCTCAGCCGCGGTTACGAAGTGACTTCGCCTATTCCACAGGCCTCCTCAGATAAGAACGTCATCTGTCTGACCGCGATCACCCAAGTTTACAACGTCAGCCCTTGGCGGCTTCGGACTTCGTTGTGTGTAGGCAGCTCATCCGGCTGGCACTGCCTCAAATTGGGTTCGTGTACCTTGGACCGTGCATTTTCCTCCAGCTTCCTTCAGATTCTGCCTCACATCAGACCCCCTTACCATTGGCTAACGGTAGAAGCTCGCCAGCCCTTTCGGGACTCACACCCTAGAGATGACGCCTATGCTGGGCGTACTACAAAAAGGCCATGGATGCAAATGTCCATGGCCTTGGGTGTGCGAAACAGCGAATAGCAGACATGTCGACTCCCCGCGAGCGAAGCCGGCATGCGCCACTTAACTAACTATCCCTACAGTTCGGAATGTCCGATGCAGATACTCAGGTTATACGTATGCAGTTGCAGATTAGGCGGTCGTTCATCCTGCTTCTCGAGTAGACTTAAACTGCTTCGCATACCCGTTCGTCATATTATCTTTTTAATCGGCTGACAGTGTAATGAAGTTCATCGGTCCAAAAGCTTCGTCCCGATCTAGCTCCTCCAAATGGAAAAATCGGTCGACGTATTCATCTACAGCCGCTTTGAACTGACTGTATTTGTCCGCATCGATGAACGTAAAGCCATGTGCGAATATACTCTTGTTCCGCAGGTCCACCTTGTTCTTCAAGCTTTCGATTCTTCCGATGACCGCATCCGGTTTTTTGGTTCGAATAATGTCGTCTTCCAAGGCAGCGAGCAGGATGAAGCCCGCGATCAGGCTGATCTGCTTATCCAACTTCTCGATCGGATGAAAGCCTTTGACTCTCGTGCGCAGCGCGTTGACCCGGTCCAGCAAGGCTTGCGGTTCGAATCCGGTCTCGGCATATTCGGCATCCTCCGTATCAATCTTCAGGTTCCACAGCCGCTTCTGCGCGACCATCTCCAGCAGCCGATAGAGCAGCAGCGAAGACATCTCGTATTTGTGCTGCTTCTCCTTCCGCATCGCGTTGCAGTAGATATTCGCCATCACGATGCTGATGTCGTGAAATATCCCGTCTTTTTGTCGATGGCCTTGTCCCTCGTGAATATCCTTCAGCTTGCCGATCAGCCGGAGCTGCTGTTCGAGGCGGGATTTGTGCGGGGCCAGGAGCGTCGCGCTCCCGGTCAGACTCAAGAGCGACAAGATTTCGCAGCATTTGCTCATATAATCGTATGCGCCTGCCAGATTCAACGAATCCCAGTTGTCGTACGCCTTGGACAACAGGCCGAGCGCTTCGAACTCGTGCAGCCCCGGCACCTTCCGGCGGAGTTCGTCGAAGATCTCCGCAGCCGAGGCGTAGTCCATGCCGTTGAACAAGGTGACGGCCCGATCGCGTTCGATATCGCCGAACACCTCGTACGGATTCTCGATGTAGGAGAGCGTCTCGCTGCCCGGCTCCGGCTTCCGCAGGTCGGCCAAATAATGGCTGGCGATATAGACGAACTTCGCGTTGATGACGGACCCGGCCATGGCGCAGCCTGCGGTCATCGATTTGGTGCCACTGGTGAAATCCACGTAAATTTTGCCGGGACGGTCCCATTCCTCGTAGACTTCCTTTACGACCTGATAGAGTTTGAGCGGATTCTCCGAGTTGACCATGCGGGAGATGTACCGGCTCGGCTTTAACCCGGTCAGCTCGATCACGTCGTCAAGCAGCGGTCGCGTCCTCGTCGAATGCATGATCAGCACGCGTTCGGGCCTCAGCGCCAGAATGGATAATACAAGCGGTTCGTAAGAGGTGCCCAGCGTCAGGATAAGATTCTCGCAGCTTTCGGAATGTGCGTATTTCTCCCTGAAATGCATCATCACCTCGGGCAGAATATGGTCTTTGTAAAAGGCGTCGGCCTGCCGGCGCTCTTCTTCCGTCCCCCGATTAAGCAACTTCCACTGCGCCGTCGCCTGCACGAATGATTCTTTGAATGTTTTCATATCGGCTGTCACTCTTCTTCCGTGTTGGACGAAATTTCAATGTTGGTCGCTTCCGCGTTTCCTGTCAAATATAGTCGCAGCGCGTATAGAATATCCGGCGTATTGTAATGGGATTCCGGCTTTGCTACTTGCGTTCGGATATTCGATCTCAGAATACCGCGAATGTCGTCGTCAGCAATCTTCTTCCCGTCTACAAGCTTGATGTCGTAGATCCGCTGCGTGATGTCGTCCACAATGCCCCAGAACCGCCGGCAATGCGCAGATTCGGGCGTAAGCAGCGCCTTAACGGAAGTCACGGCCGATTCCCTCGTCCGAAGCAGGGCCAGCAAGAGTTCCAATTCGAGCGAGAGCAGTGCCATATCGTATCCGATGACCGACTCGCCGATCGCCCTCCTCTCCAGCTTTTCAGCGAGGGCTTGGATCACGCGCTCGAGATCGGGCATGTCGAGCCGATGGACAAGCTGTTGGTCCCGCCATAGGATCAGAGAGAGGATATGGATCGATTCCTCATCCAACTCCCCGAGCGTATGCGCCAGCAGCTGCTGCTGCCAATCCAGCTGCGCATCTCCAATGGCATACGCGATGTATCTCCAGAGCCGCTTCCGCTCTCTTCGATTCGCCGAAATCTCTTGCAAGCGCTGCTGAACGATTCTCGGCGCATCCTTGTGCATCGCGCATAGGACGAAGAAGAATTCGTCCGCGAGTCTGCTTCTGACATCGTTCCTTGCCGGTCCGGCGTGTTCCAGGAACGCGACGATACGGTCCACGCCCTGCTTGACGACCACGCGAAACGTATCGGGAGCGTCCGGTTCCATCAAGGATCGGCCGTGATCCCACAAGCTCAGTACGAGGAAGCGCATGCCCCGCTTCGTGCGAGTAACCGTGTCATCCGTCAGGCTGAGGCCCGGCGTGATCCGCTTCGCATTATAGCCGCTGCCCTTGCGGCTCGGGACCAGGTCGAACGATAGCTCCGTCGCATACGGATCGAACCGCTGCTCATACTCTCCCTCGTGAAGATAGATTGACCCGTACGCTTCCGTGAACAATCTGGCATAATACTTGTCGAACTTGTCGACTCTCCATTCGAGGGGCGCAGCGATGCGACAATGGATACGCGTTCGATTCCCGCTGTCCATCCGGCCCGAACAATAGAACTCGCAATGGCTGCCGATATGTTCGAATTGCTTGGCAATGCGGTCATAGAGATCGACCGGCCCGAACTTACCGGGGTAACTCGCCAATTCATCCCAAGCCAATCGGCGCGGGAAGCGGGGCGCCACGGACTCCGTCTTCACCGCGATAGACGACTTCTCCCGCCATTCCGCCTTCACGGCGCCGAACGGCGCATCGTCGCACCGAAGCGGAATGAACGACAACTGATAAGGATCATCGTCGCCATAGGTATACTGCATGCGCAATTCGCATTCGACGCTTCCGGCCAAGGGGAATGCAGGGGAGCGCAGAAACGCCACATACTCGATCATCCGATTCCCGTCGCCCATGACCAGGTCGAAGTAGTAATAATGATGTCCCTCCGGCAATGTGAACGTTTCTTGTATAGGTATCTGAATCTTCATCCCCCTGGCAGGGATGATCGCGCTGTCCTTTACGAGCGCGAAGGCCGCTTCGCGCCCATCCCGCATGACGCGGATGGACAACGGCGGCAGATGGTCCTTCCACAACGGCAAGTCGTCGCCAGCTTCCTGCTGCCAAGCGGTCAGCGCGCCTACGCCGTTCAGCAGCGAATCCGGCAGGCGGATCCAATGGAACTCGCCCGGCACGCCGGCCGGCATCGATTCGAACAAGCCTCCGACCGCCAGCAGATACGTCCTGCCGCCGGGCTGCTGTTTCCCCCGAAGCTCCTGCCATTCCGGCCATGGCCAAGCGACGCCGCTTCGCGCCTTGGCGATTCTGTCTTTCTTATCGTACGGCGCCGTATACCATTCCGTGTTGTCGTTCACGAAGGTGCCGACGCTCGGTTCATCGACGAGGATGTCCATGCCCGTCAGTGATCCGACGTCTTCGGCGAACGTGCACCCTGTCTGCCGCAGGAGCGTCACGGCCAGATTGCGGGAGGACAACGGATGTGCCGATTCCGAAGACGGATGCCGTTCCCACGTTAAGCCGCCGTTCTCCGGCCGGACCGCTTCCCACCGAGGATCATAGACCGCCTCAATTGGCGTAACGGTCACGGTCTCTCCGGTTCCGTCCAACACGAACACGAAGTCGCCTTCGCGGAGCCGCACGTTTCGGAATGACTCCGAGGCCTGCCACGCGAATACGGAGGCGATGCTCCGCGGCAGCGGCTGCGCCTGTTTGAAGTAGAAGTTCATGCCTTTGCGAATGTGTTCCAGTTCGAAATCGTCCCGCGAGTCCGGTACCAAATAGGTCAGCGCGTCCGTTCCCAGGCTGTTCTTCAGCTCATCGGCGAATGCCATGGCGGAACGGCTCAATACAGCCGCCGGCAGCTCTCTCCGAGTGGAAAGCAGCGTATGGATGGATACCGTATGAACGCCGGGTTGCAGCAGAGCTACGGCGTTGCCGGCCCCTGCGCTTAGTTCGACGACACCTTCGCCGGCCGTCTCCCAGAATTGTCGAATGAGTGCTGCCGGAACGGTTCCCCTCCGATCACCGATCCGGTATTCGGGTTGAATCGAACACAGATCGAGGCTCGCGGCTGCCGATTCGGAGACGCTCGCCGGCGTATGTTCGCTGGTCGGCCTCCCTCCCATGGGCAGCTGCAACAGCTGCAGCAGCGTGTTCGCGAAGACTTCGGCCGACCGGCTGGATTCACAGACACGCGTCTTCCCATTGACGCTAACCTCGATCGCCGACGGCGTTAGGCTAATCGTGATGATGTGTCGTTTCTCGTCTATGCAGGCCACGATCTGCGCGCTGCCTTCCATGAACAGCTCGATGGAGGATTCGCTCTCGAACTGAACCTGCTTCGCCGATTTCCCCTTCGCCGATTCCTCCAGTTGGTAGTTCAGCCGGGTCCCGGCCTGGATCTCGTCGAATCGGTGCCGTTCGATCATATAATTCGTATGGATGAACAACGCGTCCCCCGTACTCATCAGAAACAGGCCGTATCGGGATTGACCTTCCCCCTTGACCCAAGCGACGCGCTGCACTGAAGCGGTCGCCTCCCGGACGACACGCCCTCGGATCCCCCACCCGGCCTCCACCCTATATTCGTCATAATCGAAGGTACAAGGCTGCTGCGGAATTCGGACCTGAGGGGATGACTGCAGCTTGGCTGCGATCGTCCAGAACAGGAGCGTCGCATAATCTTGCTCGAGCGCCTGCTCGTCCCTGCCGATCCCCGCATCGAGACTCTGCAGCCATAACCAGGCATCCCAGATCGGGCGGTAATGCTTATGCTGTAGAAGCGTGTTGTTCGGCGGCGTATTGTACCAGTCTCCGATTTCCTTGCATTCGGGACTGCGAAGCCACCGCTGGATGCGGGCCAGCAGGTCGCCGGACTTCTCGTCAAGCCCTCTCAAGGCCTTCTGCTTCGTATATAACAGTTCCTCAAGCCGATAACAGAACGCCTTGAACAGCCGGTTCTCCGACTGGTCGAAGCTCATCTCCCGCTTAACGGCCATGACATACGGATGACTCGCCAGCTTCTCGCGAATGTTGCGGCCCGGCTTCCGGCTGAGCCAGGCGATGCCGGCCTGGTCAACTTCCTTGGCCGCATGAATCGGCAGCATCGCGTGGTCTCGCCGAATATGGGAACCGAGCTGCCGGAACAGCTCGACCGCCGCGTCGTAGGCGTGTTCGACTATACGGGACAAGCGGTCGTAATAGAGACCGTCCCCGCCGCCGTATTTCATCACTTGGATGCGGCCGCACACCTCGCGCAGACCCGCCGGCAAGGGCAGGCCTGTTCGCTTATCGAATTCCGCAATACGGAAATACCAGTCTCTTACGTCGATCAGAAGCGCCGCAAGCGGATCGGAACGTTCGTGTATCGCCCGGTACAGTTCGTCGGCGGAAGCATAACCCGTCTTCCTAGTAGTATCCATCTTATCGATCTCGCGACGTGAGCTTAAATCGACTCCGCCGCGACGTCCTCCCTGTCGTATTCCTTGATGTAGTTGGCGCTCTGCCACATGAATTGGCCATACCCGAACTCGCAGGCGATGTCGTAGTCTTCGACGATGCCGTAATTCTCGTTGCTGAGCAGCGCCCGGATCTTATCGAGGCATTCTGTCTTGCTTCTTCCCCGAGTTTCGATACCGCGAAGCTTCGGCATCACTTTCTGGACCAGCTGATCTTCGAAAGCGACGCGCATCGCCTTCTCCAGATTGCGCTCGCTACGGTTCAGATTGCCCGGATCGAGCTGCGTGCGTACGGTCGGATAATTGGCCATGTAATATTCCACCGACTGCCATACCCGGTGCCCCAACGCCCTGCCGACCATCGCCAAGCTCTGATTAATCTCCTCCACGAACTGCTTGTACGGCCGGATCTGCTCTTCCTGGAAGACGCTCTCCTTGCTCCACCAGCTCTCCCACGTTCTTCTCGTCAGCAGAGGGGACGGATTCGTCAGTTGCTTCAGCGCGCTGCGCCGTTCAAACGTCGTCGGACGCGGGAAGTTGATGACGATGCCGCGGTCCAGCACCTTGTCGGACAACGACTTGGTCGTCTCATCCTGGTTCATCGTGCCCGCCCACAGCACATTGCGGCCGAGCTTAAGCGGATAAGGGGCACAGCCGGAGCCTAGCTTCACGTCGATATGTGGAACTTCCGCCCCTTTCCGTCCCCTGCGCAGCTCCAGCTTGCTGAGGAACTCCGCGAAGTAGAGCTCGATATGCGCGAGGTTCATCTCGTCTAGCAGAATCAAGTTCATGACGTCTTCGAACCCAGGATAATCGGGCGCGTTCTTGCGCTGCGTCTGGGACAGGAACCGGAGCACCGGCTGGGCATCAAACTTGTTGTCTATCGAGTTGAAGAAGCCCAGCATCGACTCCTGGCTGTCCCAGTTCGGCTGCACGGCGAGCGGCAAATAATTGAAGCCGCCGAAGTGCGAATACAGCCGCGGCAGCTCGGATTTGCCCGTTCCGCTGACGCCAGCGAGCACCGTGAGCGGCGACCACTCCGACGTCTTCAAGCCTGTATGAAAGGCGTGCAGAATGCGCTTCGGAAACTTTAAGCCGTAATCCCTGCAGGCGGCGTCGATCCCGGCCAGCCAATCGAGCTCGCTCGCCGGCGGCTGAGGCAGTCGTTCGAGATGCTGCTCGAAATACGGTAATTCGATATCCTTGATGCGATCTTCCCGCTCTTGCTCGCGTTCATAGGATGCCTGCAGGCGCTTCCGCTCGGCTTCCAGCCGCTTGTTCTCCGCTTCGGTCGCTTCGTAGCGGCGAAGCAGCGATTTGTTGTTGTCCTCCAGCTCCTTGATCCGCAAAGCCTGCTGATTCGCATCGTTGAATTGCGCTTGCAGCCTGGCCCGTTCCTCCGTCAGCCTGCTGTTGCTCTCTTGAAGTTCCTTGAGCCTGCGGTCATTCTCGTCATATCGCGCGCGCATATCCTGAGTCGGGCGTTCCAGCAGTTCCTCGCGAAGCTTCTTCAGCTCTTCATGCTGTTGGTTGAGCCGCAGCAGCACGCGTTCGGGCTCGTCGCCGTTCAGCTTCGCTTTCAGCTCTTCATAGCGGCCGAGACGCTCGATAGCGTACTGCAGTTCGTCCCGAAGCCGATCGTTCTCTTCCTGCAAGGCCGCTTCTTTGGCATCGAACGAGCGCGCGCGAGCGCTCGTCCGCTCCAGGATTTCATCTTCCAGCGCGTCTTCCCGTCTGCGCAGCTCCTTCTCGCGGGAAGCCGTTAGCCGGAGCTTGAGCTCCAGCTCATCCGATTTCTGGTCGGCATCCACCAGCTTGCTCAGCAGCAGCTCCCTGTCCCGTTCCATCGCTTCGCGTTCGGCCTGCTTCGACTGTTCCCAGTCTCTCTTCTGCTGTTCGAGCTCCTTGCGGAGGCCGGCACGCTCGATGCCGATCTCCTTGTTCAGGCTTTCAAGCCGCTGCTCCAGCTCCCGCGCGTACTGCTTGTCGATGTCTGCCATACGCTTCAGCCGCAGCTGGGCAAGCTCCTCTTCGCCTGCGGAACGCTTCTTGGCCAGCTCCTCGTCAAGCGCCCTGCGCTTCTCGGTATAGCCTTCGTCCCGCACGATCTCCGCCGCTCGGATCCGCTCTTCACGCTTCCGAAGATCCTCTGCCCGCCGTTCCAGTTCCGTATGCCGCTGACTGAGTTCATGCTCCCTGGCGTCGTAGCCCTTCTTCGCCTCTTTGAACTTCTGCTCGAACAGCTTCGGGAACCCGATCTGCGCTTCGAGTTCGCGAGCGACAAGATCCGCTTCCCGTTCCGCGAGCGCCTTCTCCTTGGCCGCAACTTCCCGCACCAGCCGTTGAAGCTCCACGAATCGTGTCTTCAACTCCTGCTCCCGATCGGCTGAGGCCGCGTTCGAACCCACATTCGACTCCTTTTGTTCGGCAATCGGATTCGCCTGCTGTACGCTGTCCTCAACGGCGCTGCGGTTCGCTTGTTGTTTGGCATTCGCAGCAGCGCTGCGGTTCGCTTGTTGTTCGGCGTTCGCAGCGGCACTGCGGTTCGCTTGTTGTTCGGCGTTCGCAGCGGCACTGCGGTGCGCTTGCTGCCCCCGTTGTTTGTTCTTGGCCATGCTACACCTCGGTTAGTAGTTTGATGGATTGAAACACTTGCTGCTTGAGCTTCTCGATCCGTTCCGGCGAGAGATAGACGGCCGTATTGCCGTGTCCCCGCAGTTTGGCGACTTGGCCCGCCGCTTCGATGAGATCCGGCGCTCCCTCGGCAATTTCGCTTAGATTTTCCGGCGGCATCAGAAGGAGGAACGCGAGCAGATTCGCGCCCAGCGTGGCGTTGGTTCCCCGGATTGCCCGTTCCAATCGGTGCGGATTAACTCTCCGAATGCCGTACGGAAGCGCACCGTTCTCCAGCAGAAAACCGGCTTCCACCGCCCGACGGGCGGCCTGTTCTATCCGGTCCGCTTTCTGCGACCTGCTGCGTTCCCGATGCGCTCGAGCGAGGCGGAATAACGCGCCTTGAAGCGCGTTGGCGAGGTCGTTCACCGCCTGGCTGCAATCGAATGCCTGCTGCTCCGACCGGGACTCCTCAAGGAACATCTCCACGTTCATCAACTGCTCGCGGAGATTGTCCGGCAGCCCGACAACCTTATCGATCCCCAGAACGTCATCAAGCCTTATCCGGGCTCTGATGCGCAGTTGGGCATACGAATCGTCGCGCGCCGCCGGTTCCGCTCCCCATGCCGGTCCGTCCGTGCCGTCCATACCGGCCATACTGCCCATCCCTTCCATGCCGGCCCCGGCCGGAATGGCTGGAAACAGGAGGCAGACGGACCTGTAGCAGGTCCTCCAATAATCGTATAGCTTCGAAGGCGTCACGTCTTCGCCGTGAAGCACCGCGTCACGCAGACTCTTCAAGCGGTTAATGTACGCGAGCCAATCCGGATAATGCCTCACGACCGCATGCAGCGGATGACCCGCGAATTGGGAAGCTCCGGCCAGCGCAAGGGCAAGCAGCGGCTGCATCTCGACCTCGCCGCCGGCATAGGCCTTCATCTTGCCCGGGCTGACTTGCAGCAGTGCGGCATGCTCCGGCACCTGCAAACGGCATTTTTCCGCGAATGTCCGGAGCGTCTTCTCATTCTCTTGCACGGTCTGCGACCCGTACACGAACACCCACTCTTCCACCGGGTACTCGAATACGACTTGGCGCAGCCCCCATTCCAAGCAGGCATACAGATTGCCCATCAGATCGTTGACTTTGCGCTGAACCCATTTCTCCTCCGCATCCGAAGTGACGAGCTCCTTCGCATCCTGCAAGTCCCGCCAACTTCGCTGAAGCCGGTACTTGACTTCCGGGTAGACCCTGAAGTTCTCGAAGATATCGCGCTCTTCCTGCCGTTCCTCGTCTCCCCCGACCCTGTCCCGCTGCGCTCTCCGGAGCAAGCGCTCAACGACATACTCCGCCTGTCTCTGCTTCTTGAGCAGTTCCTTCAGCTTGCCGGTCAGGTGGGAGGATACACCGAATCCGAACGGATCGGTGACCACGAAATCTTCGCTTCCCTGCTGCACCAGCGATTCGCAATACAGAAAGATCGTCTCGCCGGAATCGGCCACCGTCACCGTATCCTCCAAGCGGCCGAATTCCGACCGCATGGCGCCGCTCCGCTCGAGCGAAGCGTACCTCTTGATCAGCCGCTGATGGGCCGAGGCGGCCTGCGTAACGTCGGCGGGAGACGGCCGCTTCCGGATCCACCCCCCGAGCGGATCCATCATGACCGCGCTGACAACGGACCTCTTCCCAGTCGTGCCCCGGTAGAACGAGACGGTATCGCGGTCCGTCCCCGCGATCCCCAGAAATTCCAGCGGCGATTCAAGCAGGATCGGGAACACCTTCCCGCCGATCAAATCGACGAACACCGTTGCCGCGACATATTCGTCCGGATCGGCGTCCATCCCTTGCGCCAGCTTGCGGGCGGCATCCGTCGCTTCGTTCCGGTCCGTCAGAAACCCCAGATTGCGCAGCTTGTTCTGAATAAATTCCACGATCTCGACTTTCATGCACGTGATCTCCGACAGCTCCCCGGGCGTGTACAGGCCGATGACGGACAGCCGCAGAATCGTGTCTTCGAAGATATTGAGGGCTCTGCCGCGCCGCGAAGGAATCGACACCTTGAAAGCCTGGAACGGCCATAGCACCCCTTCGCGGGAGGCGATCTGAAGACCCGCGAGGCGGGGCGGATACGATACGATCTTCGGCGGATGCTGCCGAACATAACCATTTTTCATAGGATGACTCCGCTCTTGGTGCACAATTGATAGAACGCGGCCAGCGAAGGAACGGCTTGTCCGGCCAGCTCGTGCATGACGAGTCCCGAGTCGCCGGCCGCGATCAACAGCCGTTTCTGCCGGCTCATGCTGACGCACAGCAGATTCTCCGACAGCAAGCGGCCGAATATGGCGCTGAGATTGCGGCCCGTCCCTTGCTGCCGGTTCTGCCGGTTCGTTCGAACCATCGAGAGGAAGACCACGTCGAACTCCATGCCCTGGAACGCGTCGACCGTTCCGATTCGGAGCCGCTCGTGGGCGGTATCCTGCCCCTGCTCATCCTTCAGGAAGCGATAGGGAGCGGCAATCTGCCACTTTCGGTCGACCCGTTCGGCAAGCCCGTATTTGTGAAGCTCCTCGAAAAGGCAATCCACTTGTGCCTTGTAAAACGTAATGACGCCGAAGCTGAGGTTCTTGCCCTGCTCGGAATGGATCCATTCGTTCAGCTTCTCCGCGATGCGATGCGCCTCGATCGTCCTCCGCCAGCTCGTCCCGGCATTGACTTCGGCCTCTTCCCTGGACTGGATATCGATCCAGCCGAGCGGCCGCCCGTTCATGCCGGCAAGCTCGTGCTGGAAGTACTTCTCCTCCAGCGGCGAACGAAACGCCTCGTTATAAGGCTTATAGAACATGTCGCTGACGAACTCGCCGAGCATAGGATGCATCCGGTACTGCGCGTCAAGCGTCACCGTCCGGCTGATGCCGTCCATCTGTTCCAGCTTCTTGAGCCGATTGAACAAATACTCGAACATGCTGACGCGCAGCAGTTCGTTGTCCGAAGCGATCGATTCGTCGGGCAATTCGGCGTCCAGCTTCGAAACGATATCGTCGTTGATGATGTGCGGAAGCTGCCGGTGGTCCCCCACCAGAATGATGCGTTTCTCGGCTTGCGTCATCGGGATTAGCAGATCGGGCGGACTCGTCCGGGCCGCTTCGTCGATGATCACGGAATCGAAGACGACATTCTCCTCGCCCGCGCCCAGCTTGACCCGCTTGATCGCCTTTCCTTCGGCCCCCTGCACCGTCGACGCGTAGACGAAGTTGTAATCCTCGATCGCGCGCCGGACGCCGACGGGGTTATTCTCCAGCTCGTGCAGGAAGTTCACGAGAATACCGTCCTTCGTGTCCTTGGCGTTTCTGGACTGCGCCAGCTGTTCGGCCACTTTCCCGAATAGCTCCAGCACATCCGCGCGGGGCTTCTCGATCTTGTAAGAAGGCCTCGGCGCATAGCGCTCCACCAGCCGCTGCTTCAGCCGCTTGAGCGGATCGAGGAACGCAAGCTCCCTTCCCGGCTTCCATGTCACGGCCAACTTCAGCGCATGCCGCTCGTCCTCGTCCAATTCCTCTTCGACGCGCATATAGAGGTCGGAGGCACGCCACGGACCGTCGTCCCGGAAGCCGGCATCCGTCACGCGCAGCGATCGAACGAGCGGCAAGATGTCTGAGTCGGCGCCCTGCAGCCTGTTCTCGTCTTCCAACTGGTCGAACAACTCGCTCGCCTGATCGAGAAGTTCCGTCGGCATGAGGGAACGAGGTAATGCGAGCATCTGCTTCAGCAAGTCCATCGCGTTCCGGTCGGACGGCGAGTGGGTGTACAGCCGGAAGGAGGCGTTCAGCCGGCGCTGTTCCTCAAGCTCGGCGATCTGCGGATTCTTCTCGCGGATCTTCGAGGTGATCTCGCTGCACCAGATCGCGATCCGATCGGACACCAGATCCGAAGACGATTCTTCCTCCCCGCTGCGCCTGCCGTATTTGACCGGGGGCAAGGAATTGACGCTAAGCCGCGAGGTCATATTCTCTACCGCATCGTGCTGAAACGCGGATACGAGAATCTGGCCCCGCACCGATCGGCTCTTGTCGTGGATCTCGTTCAGCCGCTCGATGATGGCCGTGATGACGGTCGTCTTCCCCGTGCCCGGCGGTCCTTGAATGAGCGCGATATCCGGCGTGTTGAGGGCGATATCGATCGCTTCGCTCTGTCTGGGCGTCGGCGGGTGTTTGAATATCTTGTCCTTCACGAACGGCGTCAGCGGCTTATGCTTCGTGACGCGCTGGGTATCCGGCAGTTCTCCGTCTTCCTCGATCAGCAGACCGAGCAGCGGGTTCGCGCTTCGCCCTTCCAGAATCAGCTTTCTCGCTTTCAACTTGCGCTTGATCTGCGCCTTGTCGCCTTGGATCGACAGCAGCAGGAACCCGGTCGGTTTCTCCGGAATGGCATCCGTCGCCAGCGTAATGCTCTTCGCGCCGATCTCGATAATATCCGCCGTGACGACCTCTTCCTTCTCGGACGGCTGGCTTTCCCCCTTGAATTCCTGCTCGAGGTGCATGCTGTATTCCTGCCATTCCATGTCCGGGTCTTTCAGATAGACGGGGATCTCGTCGGTCACTTCCAGCTTGTCGTCCATGGACAGCTTATTCGGCACCTCGTCGACGAAAAACTTGATCCCGCGGTCCACGGAATTGAAGCCGGCATAGGCGATTTTACCGACCGCCCTCGCCTTGGCGAGCAGAATCTCGCCCTCGTAAGCGGCGTACTCGTCCCACTTCTTGAGATAGCTGCCCTTCTGTTGAATAATGCGCGACATCTCGCCTGCCGCAAGCGCGGTGATCCGTTCGGCCTTGTCCGAGAAGCGGATTTCTCCCCTGACGAGCCGAAGGGCGCGGTCCGCGTCGAGCTTCGCGCCGACGAACCGGTTGGCGAAGAAGACCTCTTCCCCTTTGCGGATAGCCCGCTTCTCCGTCGGGATGCGGAAGCCGTCCGCGCAGATCGAGAACCACCGTTCGGCGTGGACTTGGTCTTCCGTCGACTGAAAGTCGTCATCCGCCGCCGCTCCGGCCAGCAGCAAGAAGTACCGGTCCCGTTCGGATTCCCCCGTACGAATGACGATCCGTTCTTGCAGCGTCTTCGCCAGATCAACCACGCTGGAACAGCGGAAGCCGTGCCTGCTCGCCGCGGCGAGAATCCGATCGTCAAGCGCGATATCGATTGCACCCATCTCGATGACCGGCCCCTGGAAGAAATGGATGCGCAACAGCGCCGAACCGTCTCTGCCGGTATTGACGATATGGGCGATCCGAGCCGATCCGCGCTTAATATGGTGGTCCAGCTCGGCTTGCTGGTGTTTATCCCTTAGCGCAACCGGAATCGCCTTGCCGTCTTGAACAAGGCGATATTCGTCCGGCAGGTCCGAGGGATCGATCGTCACGAAGCCGGCTGCCGGTTTCATCTGTTTATCCGCGGGCACGACCCATAATTCCAGGTCGGTACCACTGCGAAGATTCCTTAGCTCCATGCGTCTTCCTCCATCGTTATCCCGAAGCTGATCACGCGGGGTTCTACGCCGCCGGACGCCAGCCAGAAGCCGGTCCGCCGGACGTCGGCCGGCAATTGTACGGATGAATGGATGCGTTGGAACTGCTCGCCTCGTTCATTCGGGAAGGCGACATACAGTTCCAGCGAACCGGGGTCTTCTGCTTTAAGCACGATGGACCTCTCGTCCATCGTCAACGTGACGGCCGTCCGGAAACCGTGCTCCCCGTCGAAAGGCTTGAACAGCCGTTCCGGCAGCGCAAGCTGATCATCGACGGACGGCAAGCGGCTGAAGTACGTCCATTCCGGACTGCCTTCGTCGATCGCGCCGCCGTCCCACGAATAGACCCGGACGGCCAGATGAGGCGGGGCCGCCGTATCACAATAAGGACATCGGCTTCCGTGCTTGTCCATGTACCAAGACATCCGGCAAGCGGAACATTCGATCGTCTCATCGGCCGCTGCCGCAAGCGCCTCCGGCCAATGGAAGATAGACGGCCGCCGCCAGAATTGCGTGCGTCCGGCTCCGAATGTCTCGTCAAACAGCGCGACAAGCGGCTCGGTCAATACCAACTCGGCGGGCAGCCCGTCTTCCGTGCGGTTGGAGTCGTCATCGGCTTCATAGATCCACGGAATGAGCCCGGCATAGGCGCGTTCCTCGCGCGTTCCGCTCGGGTCGCCCTCGTCGTCGGCCCAGTCTCCGCCTTTGACGTAATCGCCGAGGAACGGATGGTTAAACGTCAGCATACGGAACGCCAGAACGGCGAAGGCGTGACAGTCGCTCCGGAACCGGGTTCGGTCCCGTTCCTGCATGACTTCCGGCGCGCCGTATCCGGGCGTATAGACGCTCGATCCCCGCGGATCGGGGTCGTAACGCAGATTGTCGGCGTCGATCAGCCAGACCTCGGAAGAAGACGGGTCGCTCGACAGGAAGACGTTGTTCGGCGATATGTCGCCGTAGACGAGCCCGGCCACATGCAGGCGGGACAGTACGTCGGCACACCGGGCAAGCGCCGTCAATCTGCGCTTTAACCCGCCCGTATTCGCGTAATGCATCAAGTGTTTCGCCTGCTCTTCGGGCATCTCGTCGAGCCATGCCGGAATATCCTCCGCCCGGATGCGCCGAGCCGCCTTCTCGCCGAGCCAGAAATGGCTGAATGGTACCATTTCCGTAAGCAGCGTCATGACGTAGCCCGCATAACCCTTCAGCAGGGCGGAAGGCAGCGCGACCCGGATTCCCTGCGGCAGAGGCAATAGCTGTACCTGCTTGAACTTCTTGCGGTATCGCTCGCACGCATCCCGATTCGTGACGGGATTGCCGTTCTGGTCCGTCACCAGCTTCAGGGCGATATTCGGGTCGAGCGTCCGGTAGACAACACCTTGCCCCCCGGCGCCCAGTCGTTCGTCGTTGATATGAATATGGTTATGTTCATCGATCCATTGCCTGGATTCCATGCTCGTCTACCTGCTCTCTGTAAAGACATGCAATCGTTTTGTCGTCCGTATGCCGGGGAACGGGCCATTCCTTCAGCCATCTGCGAATATCCCGTCTTCGCTCGGGGGCCGGTATCCCGCGGTATGCCGCGTACAACTCCTTGGCAAATTCAACCCGCTTCTCCGGAACCAAATCCTCGGATATGCCGTCCGTACAGAGGAGGAACGCGTCGTACAGACGGGCGTCCGAGACGAGCGTTCTCCACGCCGCCCCGTCGAAGTCCCGGTTCAGGGCGGCCGTCATATTGACGAAGGCATCTTCCTTGTCGTCGAATAGGAGCCGCGGCTCGGTCCTCTCCCCGTGCGCGACGATCAGTCCGTCACCCAGCTGCGCCATCAAACTTCGGCCGCCAGCACGAATGACGAACAGACAGGTCGCCCCGCAGTCGCCCGCCTTATAGGGTGCAATGCGCATGAGCCATATGGCGTGGATTAATTGGAGAAATTCCGTCACGCGCTCCTCGGGATAGCCGCCGCAGATCCGCGCCGCATCGACGACCGCCTGCACGGCGGCGGTCGAACCGATGTCGGAACGGGGACGGCTCCCGAGTCCGTCGGACACCGCCACGACGTCCCCCCACTTGTACTGGCGGGCAAACCATGCGTCCTGGTTCGGCAGCTTGCGCTTTATATGCAGCGGTCCGATCATGCTGGCTCCCCAGATCCCCCACCGGTCGAAGGTTACGCCCATTCGCTAACCCTCTCCGACGGCGCAATCCGGGACAAGTCGCTTAATCTTCGCGGCGGCTTAGCGGCTTCTTCCTGCAAGGGCCATCGCTTCAGGGCATTGCCGATCTCGGCTGCGGCATACACGCGGCCGCCGGGCGTCAACGCCTTAAGCGCGGCCGTATCGGCATCCATGCCGACCGCCACCGCCCTGACGTCGTATCGCTTCCGCTTGATCAACCAGTTCTTGAACCCGCGAAGCTCGTCGGCCGAGAAGTTACCGTCCGAGAGGAGCAGCAGCCGGCTCTTCCCGGCTTCATCCGGCACGATTCGCTGCAGCATCTCCGTCAGACCGGTAAGACTGTTGCTTCCTACGCCCGTGAGAACCGGGGGGGCTTCATCGGGATCGAGCGCCATCACCCGCGTTTCGTCGTTCCAGAGGAGCAAGGTCAACCGATCGAAGGGAAACAGTCCCTGCCGCATGCGGACGCATGCCCGCACATAGGCGAGCATATTCGCCGCCGTCGCAAGCTTGCCCATCTCGCTCATACTACCCGACGTATCCAGAACGACGAAGAGCGTCACATTATCGTTGTTCACCATGGTTCATCCTTCTCCGTGTGAATGTCGCAATAAGGGCGGAACCAATCCTGCCGGTTCTTCAGCTTGTCGATGAAGACGGCTTTATTCCCGTTGTCGAGCCCTTTCAGCTTAGCGAACCCGCCGCCCTGGACAAGCGCGCCGGCATCATCCTCCGAGAGGCGATAACCGATCTTGAGCTCGAACTGGGGGAGCAAATCCTTGCAAGCGGCGTTCGCTTTGCGCCAATTGTCCACCACCGCAATGACAATCGGCGAATGTCCGGATTCAAGCGTCCTGCGAAGGCTGTCCGCCGGCGAAGCCGGATCCTTAGGCTTGCCGAAGGACGGCACGGCGCTATGGAACGGCTTCGCGTTCTCCAGACCGTCAATGATCAACACGTCGGCTTTGCCGTCTTCCGTATGATCGAGGAACGAGAAATCGCCGTCCCATTCGTATCCGAACAGCCGAATTCGACTGCCCGCCGATTCGACTGCCGCCTCACGCAGCGCAGAAGCGCCCTTGTTCGCGGCGTCGTAATACGCGATTCGCCTGACGTGCTCGCTCAGGCTTAAGCTCCGAATAACGGACAGCAGTAACCCCTGCCGAATAACGGGATCGTGCCCGGCAATGAGCAGATGACCGGGCTGCTGCCGGTCGAAGGCTAGGCGGAGCGGGTTCCCGCTGAAATCCAGCTTCTCGCCCAGGACAAGCGCCGGCTCCCCGGCACCGGCAAGCTGCGCCGCATAGCTGCGGGAATCCGGAATCGGCGGCAGATGCGCCCCGTTGAAGATCTTGGCGGAGGAAGCGAACCCCCTCTGTTCAGACCGTTCGTGCAGCTCGTCCAGATGCGACCGGATGAGGTCCGGTTCCGCATACGGAATTAAGAACCGCCGATTCGCCGACCCGGCCCCGTTGGCGTCGTTCAGAATGCCCTCGGGCGGGCTCTTCAGTTCGGCCGCTGCCCAGTTGTTCGAGCCGAGAATCATGGCCGAATCTTCTTCGCTGCAGGCCAGCGCCATTCGGCAGCCGATCTGGCTGATCAGCTGCGCCATCGACATCGATTGAATGCCCTTCAGCGTCTGGGTCGCGAGCAAGACATGAATGCCGTACGCCCTGCCTTGCCTCAGCAGCATGTTCAGGCTCTTCTCCGCGGCCTCCGCGACATCCTTATTCTCCGAGAACAGCAGCTGGAACTCGTCGATGATGAGCAGCACTCTCGGCAGCGGCAAGCCCGTGTTCTTCCGGTATTCGGCGCAGTCGCGCACGGCATGCCGCTTGAATGCGGACGCGCGGCGCTGCAGCTCCTGCTCGATATGCGCGAGCACGGTCGTGCCGTACTCCGGATCGCTCTCGGTCGCCACCAGCACGGCTTGCGGCAGCGGTGGATTCGCATAGACAGCGAATTCGGTTCCCTGCTTGTAGTCCAGCATGTAGACTTGCAGCTCGTCCGGCGCGTAGCGGTGACAGAGGCTATGGATCAGAACGTGAAGCAGGTTCGACTTGCCCGATCCGGAGCGGCCGGCCAGCAGCGCATGATGCTCGCTGTCCACGCGCCCGAGCGTAAATTCGACTTCCCTTCCGTCGGGCGTCCAGCCGATACAGGCGCTTATACCGTCCCTCGACGAGGCCGTCCAGCAGGCCGCCTCCCCCCACTGGTCCCGGATCTTCCGGATGAACGCGTTCGAGCTTCGATATCGTTCCGCAAGCCGGCCGAGCAAGTCCAGCAGTCGGTCGGGCCATTGTTCCTGCTCCTCGGTTACCGCCAAGTGACGGAAGGATCGGAAGACCGGATTCGATTCGAGCAGCTGCTCGATGCCTTGCGTCAATCGTTCGACTTGTCCGCGCAGCGCGTCATATCGGCGGTCCTCCAAACTGCCCTCCTCCATCGACAAGATGGGAAGCACGCCGCATGCCGGACCGAATTCCAAGATTCGTCCCAAGTACCATAGGCTCTTCTCCGTCAACTGCTCCGGCACATGAAGGACGACGAGGACTTTGTATGGAATCGCATGGTCAGGGTGAAGCTTATTGTACGACTGCCAGTCGACCGCGCTTCCGCCGAACCTTCGCTGAAGCAGTTGCTCGATGTCGTCCAGTTCCCGCCGGAGCACCTCCTCGATCTCTTCCGAGCGCGTCCATATTCGCCGGTCGGCGAACGGCTTCTGCAGATCGAGCAGCGGAAGAAACGGCCGCAGCGCGGACCCGAGGTGCAGGGGATCGTATGCCACGATCCGCAGAGCATTCGCCGGCAAGGCGGTCATGAGCCGCAGCAGCAGCTGATGCAGCCAGCTTTGTTCCTTCCGATCGTTGGACATCCGGATTCCCCGCTTGAACGGGAAGGGGAGGAGCCGCGGAACATGACCGCTCCATCCTTCACAACTCAGCTTCATACGGCCGAAGGCAAGCGCATCCGGAAGCTTATCGCCGTTATTCAGATGTTCTTCTTGAAGGTCAATCAAGCGCGGCTGTCTCCGGCGCACCCTGCGGCACCATTCGTCCAGTTCCGCGAGCTTCCGGTTCCAGTCCCGGGTGAAGACTTCCTGTACCGCCTCCTGACGCGACTTCAGAAGATCGTAGTCCTCCAGCCGGAGATGCTCGCCGGGAATTTCCCGCCGGAGCCATTCGTAAGCAAGGCGCCGCTCCTCGGAGATTCGCTCGAGCTCTGACGTCAGCTTCAACAGACGTTCCGTGAGGGCAAGGCCGGTTTGGCGGTTAATCCCCATACGGCTCACCCGCAATGAACCGCGCTTCTTCAAGCAGCAGATCCGCCTGATGAAGCTGCCGTTCCGCAAGCTCCTCCATCCGAAGAAGCGCCCCCGCTTCCGCGACAAGCGGCTCGAATACGTTGCCTGCGATCGAGCGGCCGAACGCGTCCCGGACATTACCCTCGAATTCGGCCTTAGCCGTCTTAACGGCCATCAACACCCCGTTAAACAATCCCAGTCACTCCCCGTTCTGATCCGGCGACGGCGTTCCAGCACGCTTGGTCCAATTCTTTCTTCCGCGGCAGCATCCCGACGAGAGGAGATCCGGCGTCCGTAAGCGCCTGCCTCAGATCCCGCTCCGTCTCGGACGACAAATCCTTAATATCGCGGCTGCATACGGTCATGGACGCACGTGCGGACCGGTGTCCACCGGCCTGAAATTTCATATGTTCCTTCTGCGAGAGCAGGTATTGCACGCTCCCGCATTTGACTTCGATTCGGATCGAGCCTCCGGCCGGAGCGCCCATGCCGACGCCGCGACCGAGAATGACCGGCGTCTTCAAACCGTGTACGGTAATATCGGTCTTCGTATAACGACCGTCCTCAAACCGGGTCACGTTCTGCGTATCGATGCGCTCGGCGAGGGGCTTGAAGGCGTACTCTACCATTTTCTCGCCCAGCGTCCCGCTCAATTGCTTGCGAACTTTCAATTGCACGGCTTGCCGTTCGGCTTCCCCGGCTGCCTCGCGCAGGTCCTGCCGATACTTCTCGAGCTTCGCCCGGAATTCAGGGTCCCGTTCCTCCAAGTATTCAACGAACAAACGCTGCTGCTCCGGCGTCATCGATAACCGGGCGTTCAAGGTTTCGGGCCTGACGGGCTGATTCGGCGGCGGGGACCAGCGCAGCCATTCGTGAAATGCGCTTGCCACCCCGTTCGCCGCGAGATAAGCCTGCAGCGCCTCATGGGCGCTAGACAGCCTGGATCGGCCGACATCGACAGATTCCTCCGCCTGACGCATGCGGACGGCGCTCTCCCCCTCGACCTCTTCCTGAAGCTCCGCCGTCAATGCCGCCGCCCGATCCGCCAGCTCCTTGCGCTGCTCCATGCGCATCCGATGCCGCTTGGCCCGCTCATACGCCTCCATCGCTTGCTGCAGTTCGGCTAACGTCTCCGCGACCCGCGCCGAAGCGACGGTGATCGCCACGGGATTCGCCGACGCAATCGCCGCAGCCAATTCGGCATCCGCTATCGCATGCTCAGCCGTAGCCTTGGCGAGCCACACGCCCATCTCCGCTTCCTTCGTGACGGCTGCCATCAGCAGCGCCCCGCTCGTCGCTTGTTCCAGCGCGCACTCCGCCGCCTTGACCGCAATGCGATGGAGCAGCAGCTGACAGGCGTCGCGCAGCCCTTCATAGCCGTGTGCCAGCGACCGGATCGTCTCCTCCAGGTTCTCCACCTGACCAACCGTAATCTGTCCCATGGGTAATCTCAACTTTGCAAGTAGTCTCGAAGCCGTGCGGCGAGCGTCAGCAGATAAGGAATTTGATCTGACGCGCTCGACTCGAACATCCGCAGCTGCTGCAGCAGCGCGGCATACTCTTCCTCGAACCGGGCACGTTTGGCGTCCTGCCACGTGTCCCCGAGCGCGGCGAAGCTGTGATTCAACCCGTTAACGGACTCATTCAACGTATCGATAAAATGTCTCAGCGATTGCGCGAAACGTTCCAGCTCGTCCGGATCGCCTATGGCTTGCGGCATATGATCCTCTCCCTATTCCGATTATTCGGTTTACCAGTATCCTTCTTCGTCGTCGGATTGCACTTGCGAAGCCGGCCTCACGCTCGCGCTGTCCATCATGATCTCCGGATCTACCACGACCTGGTTCCGATCCTTGGAGCGCGTCCGTACGATCGTCGACATCGTGACGAGGTTGAAGAACTCGTGCAGCTGCTTGGCATTCTCCGCGAAGAACAGCTTCCGCCCCGTACCTTCGATGAACTTGTTCAGCACATCCTTATGGGCATCGCGGCCGATAGCCATCGCCATGCGGTCGCACTTCGACGACCGCCCGCTCGAGACGAGCTCGTGCAGCGGACGCTCCCAACCGGAGTCCGGCATGCCGTCCGAAACGAGCACCATGACGGGACGATAGGCCATGCCAGAAGTGACCTCTTTATCTTCAATCATGGCTTTGGCCATTTCGAGCGCTTTCCCCATCGGCGTGCTGCCGGTCGCGTTCATATTCACCCATTGGATGTTCGCGGCCTTTGTCGGCTGTTGATGCAGCGATACCTTCCCGCCGAACGTGATCACGGCGACATGGATTTCCGCGTCCACGACTTCTTCATCCGCGAAGGTCTCGATCATCTGAACGACCGCCTTGTTCAGCGCTTCGATCTTACCGTCGGTCGACATGCTGCCGCTGACGTCGAGCAGGAGATAAACCGGCAGCGGTTTCACGTTGCCAGCCGTAAATTTCTTCGGATTAAACATCGGAATCATCCTTTCGAACCGGTACAAAAGTAATAGCATTTCGACTTCGATCTTTTATGTTTCGACATTTGTTATCGATTTCCCTTCTTAGTTATTCACTTTGATGGAATTATTAGGATTATTGGACAGTGAAAAGTTCTCACATTTAAGAAGCCAACGAATCAGCGTGGCTATAAGCATTTTCCTGCTAAGCTTGAATTATTTTGGTTATGGATAAATGCGGATTCTGAGCAAACAGGCGAAAAATAGATTTGCGTAAACAAACCATGACTGTTGCTTCGGAAACAATGGTACTCATAGGCTTTCTCAAGTATCGATAAAATAGGCTCGGAACAAGGGATGAATCGCGTACGGCAATCAGTTGCAACAGGCCCATGGCGATGCAACTGCACATGACGTAGCCTTCTATGGTCTTGACCGTCAATCGAATGTTTTCTTTCTCTCGTTCATCCTCCACAGACGCGAGCGGATGGGGTTCTCCCTTCCGCAAGTAACGCTTCAGTTTTGGCATTAATTTGCTCCTGAAATGATAGCTGAATCCGTCGATCACTTGTTTCATTTCACGGAAAGTGCATTCGATCTTGAAGCGATATCATATAAGCAGATGATGTCTGGTGCTGCCAAAGTCAGGTCGGTACTCACAAGTATGGACAACTGGTCATCAAACCGAACCAGGACAAACCGTAGTTCATGGTACAGGTACTGGACGGTTTCTTCCTTTCCGTAAATCGTCACTTGAGCCGTCTGAAACTCTGCAGCACGGCTCTGAAACAGGGTTTTCAGTTTGACAGTAGCTCCCTTTTTCCGTGGGCATCCGCGCCCCTTCTTCTTCTCTGAAGGATGCTCATAGGCCACTGCGTTCGACTTGACCTTCGAAACGATGTGCACCCGAGTCACTCTAGGTGCGTTTAATTCATTCATGCGCGCCAGCGTAGGAACGGATAGGAAATAGCGATCCAGCAGGAGCAGGGCTTTCCCTAATGGCCTGGCAGCCGCAAAGCCTTGTTCGATCATCTGCACGACATGAGAATCTTGCCTCTCTGAGGGTTCTCTCCAGTTGAATATGGTTTTTACACCATCCTGCAGATTCATTAACAAGGGCAGACAAAACCACTTCTGCGGCGTTCCCATGAGAATGCCAACAGCGCCAAACAGATGTCCGAAGATGTTCTCCGCCTTGGAAGAGTTCTCGGACTCCTGATGAAGTTTCTTGACGCCCGGCATCCTCCTAGCTTCCTTTGCCTGCTTCATCCCATCGCCTATAAGTACGGCCATTCCGTTAACTAAATGTAGCCCTTTCAGCGATTGATCTCCTTTTTGGTGTAGGAACCTTAGGATATCATGTACTCGCTTGATTGGGCTATTTTTCTATGGACAACTTTTGACTGTCTAGTATGCTTATTCTTACATTGAATTAAGCAGCGATCTTGCCTTCTCTCTTGCCGTCTGGTTAACTCGGGAAGAGTTTGCGATCACCTTTAGCGCTTCAACCTGGAGACCATTTTCCGCGATCCTTCTAGCTGCCTGAATACACATTTTGATTCCAGCTTCGTCCTTTCCAACTTGCCTCATTTGTTCATGGACTATTCGTTCATCGAACCCAGGTTTGTTCCAGAACTCAAAGTATGTTACATATACACTTTTTCCGCACATTTTCAGATCAAAATCCAAATCCTTTGCCATTTCGCATCTCCTTTCGTCATACTGTTGTTTATGGCTTGCACTTGCCGCATTTCTCAAATGGGTATTCCGGATAATTAGTCTTGGACCATGTCGACGCCTCATCCATGAGGGAGAAATCATACCATCCACCATCGCCCCTCATTTCTCGAATTCCTTTAAGGCTCGTTTCTTCTTGTAGAACATGTCCGCACGTGGATTTATGGGCTGTACATAATTTGTCAGGGATATGAACGTTTACCCAAATCAATATTTTACCCTCCAGATAAAATCATAATTTTAATCTGTAAATCGCTTTGTTCTCCAAACCACGAATAACCGGTGTCCATTCTTCACTTTCCGCGGTTGTTTGAAGCATGTCCTCTACCATCTGCAGTTTAGCATCCATCGCATCGATATAGTGAAGAGCCACAGC
Source organism: Paenibacillus sabinae T27 (assembly GCF_000612505.1). NCBI lineage: Bacteria > Bacillati > Bacillota > Bacilli > Caryophanales > Paenibacillaceae > Paenibacillus > Paenibacillus sabinae. The sequence goes on along the minus strand of NZ_CP004078.1, from coordinate 769,384 downwards.
TTCCGGTAATTGCGGTTGAACAGGGCTTCCCCATTCACCCAGATTATGATGAGACAGAATCAAATGCTGTAGTGCCATGATGACATTCGACTCTAAATCGATGCCAAGTATGATTGCAGCTTCTGTAATCCAATTAGCAGCCATACTGATATGTCCTACCAATTTGCCCTGGTTACTGTAATCAAGCACCATACCATACTCCGATATCATTTCCACCGGTTTGGCAATGTCGTGCAAGATTATACCCGCCTTAATCAAATCCGAATTGAGAAACGGCCGTTGCCGGCAAATAAATTCACCTATTTCAAGCATTCGAACAATATGGTAAGCTAAGCCAGCGAAATAAGCATGATGATGAGATTTGGCCGCGGGTGCGGATTGCATTTTGTCTTTCACTTTCTCAAAACAAAAAGTAACAAGTGATTTAATATCATTATGAGATAGACTATCTATGGCTTGTTCAATGATAGGGATAAGTTCGTTAGCATCTACGGGGGCGGAACGGATAAAATCTGTTATGGATACAGCATCTTGCTCCGTTGTTTTTCGTATTCTAATTACTTTTACCTGTAATTTCTCACGATACACTTGAACCAAGCCCTGCACTTTAACAAGACACATCGGAAAGAATGTTTCAATATCCGTCTTACTTGCTTCCCAATACTTTGCAGAAATATTGCCACTTGAATCAGCAAGTACTATATCTAAGAAATCTTTAGGAATCGAATTATTTGTCTGCTTTGCTTCTATTTCTTTTATCAAGTAATACCCGACAAATTCATCCCCGTCTTTAAAATCTTTTATTAAAACAGACACGATCTCACCTCTACATTATGGTATGAACTACCGGCTCTACAACTCCTGAATCGCGTAATGCATGATAAAAATCCATAATAATTTTCCTATCTTGATCATCACGGTATAATCCAATCGGTCGTACTTTACTGAAAGTAAAATGAAGATTGTTTTTAGCCCTTGAGAGAGCTACAAAAAAAGTTGCTGTATGCTCTTCCCTCTGATCTGCAAATTTATAAAAAGCCGCATCCTCTAGTCCCAAAAAAATTATTGTCTTATACTCTAATCCCTTACTCTTATGAATTGTCATAATAGGAACTGTATTTTTCCCAAGCAAATTATCGATTGCAATGTCCAAACTGCCCGCTTTTATGTATTCTTCCCACAAATATTTAGCCAACTGTAAACGTAGCTTTTCGATATAATTTGATCTCAAATATTGCGGAAAGTACGCTTTCAGTGCATCAATGGAATAAAAGTCACAAATTTCTTTTAATATATTCCCCAGATCATTTTCGTTACTTATTGACCTCAAATCAGATTTGAGTTTCTTAATAAAATCACTTAATTCTCTCTGTGATTCGTGAATCTTCGAAGATGTTTCATCCATGTTTTTTAAATCGAGAAATATATTCCTACAATAAGTCCATGAACCTGCATTTCTTCTGATTGCTATAATCATTGTGTGAATACAAAGGGATATGAAATCTTCTTTAAGGAAGTCCTGATATACCCCTTCGTTTCTCGCCTGTATTCCTATTTTATTAAATTCCGTAATCATTTCGCTGCAGTACACATCTATTTTTTGTTTCACAAGAATACAGATATCATTCGGTTTATGGCTACCATCTGCTAAGTAAGACTGAACAATGCCTCCAATTGCTTGGGCTTCCTGGATATGATTTTCAAACAAATGAAGATAAGCTCGGCCATCAGATGCTTGCCATTTTGGATTTGTTTGGATTGATATGGGTTGCTCATTAAATCTTGAAAAAAACATTTTTTGAATTTCAATGAGTCTTGGTGCTGATCGATGATTCATCACTAACCGATAAGTAGTTGCTCCAAAGTCGGACTGAAAAGTTGGGAAAATCTCTCTCATCGCTCCAGCCCATACCATAATACGTTGTTTTCCATCCCCCACTGCAGTTAATACCGAGTTGGAATTATGAAAGCATGCCTTCACAAATTCATACTGAATATTCGTGGTATCCTGAAACTCATCGAGAAATACATGACTATAAGTCAATTGCAACGCCTTCCTCAATTGAGGATTTGATACTAACAAATACGTTGCCAGCCTAGTGATCATAGCGAACGACAATCTAGCTGTACTAGTCACTTCACCTTTAAGTAAGAGTGACCAAGCAGCCCTTGTTGGATATTTATTATCCAAAGGCAATGGTAAAGAATGCCGAACGATTTCCTTTTCCAACAAGTTGTTTATGTCACCTGGCCGCATCCCAGCGGGAGGTATAAAACCAGCATGCTCATACGCTGTCCTGATATCGTTTTGAGTTCGGTCCGCAACAGCGATATCATAGACTGAATCAGGTCTGTAATCCTCATGAATACCTAAATAGAAACGATCCACAAGACTTTTAGCAAATGCATCATACGTCATAGATTGGAATCGCTTTGAAAGCTCTGTACCGCAACGTTTCTCTACCCGTTCAGCAAGGTTCTTCGCGGCATCTCTCTTAAAACTTATTGCAAGAATTTTCCTTGGCACCTTGCAGGTAGATGTCTCAAGCAAATAGCAGGCTCTTTGGGCAAGCAATTCCGTCTTACCTGCTCCAGGCCCAGCAATAATTAAAGCGTTGTCTTCGCTTTTTACAACTTGTAGCGCAGCAGGTTCAAGCATTAGTCCGTCGGCAGGTTCCCATCTATTCTTATCAATGATTTTCATCTAATAGCCTTTCCTTATTCACCAGAAATTTTATGTTTCACACTAGCAATCAGCCGTTTCAATGGTGCCGGTAAGCGCTCCTCGAACAATTCATCAGTGATATTCAGTATCGCTAACCGATGGGTGACCGGTTTTCCCCGTTGTAAAAAGAAGTAATCATACCACACCATCAATTTTTTCTGTTCGATCGTGTAAGTATCACCACTACTCCCTCCTTCTTTTAATGCATGCTTAGTCGCATTACTAACACGTTCTAAATATTCCGGTAATTCTGGTTCGTCATTTTCTATCTCTAGTACTTTTCCTACTTTGTCTATTCGTGGCCCTTCATTGACCCTAAGTATCCGTTTATATGCATCCGGGAACGCCTCTAACATCATAAAGTCCAAGTCCAATGGGCTTGAGAAATAAATATCGTAGCTTTCTAACCTTTGTAACCAAGACATTTGGTTATCCACATAACTTTCATCCCAAGTATGCATGTCATTCAGATCTTCATCACTAAGGATGCTTCCACCCATTAATGATAATAGTTCGCTCTTATCCACACCGATTTTAATCAATTGCGATAAAGCATATTTAATCCGTCCCCAACCCCCACCATTTCGTTCCTTATCAAGATCCAATAGTGTGACATAAGGAATTTCCAGTTCATTTAGAAGCTTCCAAAAGTGATTGACGTGTCTTCCCCCAAGCGGCACTACAGATACCGAAATGCTATCCAAATGATCTTCTGTCTCCAATTCAATAGCTTTAGGGATAACGATTTCTTCACTATCCCCTTCCCCTAAAATAACTAATTTCGAGAAGTAAATCTCTGGATATGCCCTCACAGCTTCTTTTACATATTTATACGCTTCTTCATTTTCTGCAGATCCCTGTAAGCGAGGTAATACGATTTTTTTAACTTTCGTAACAACCTCATCTACCGAAATATTGAAATATCGAATTGATTCAGGCAAAACCCTCTTCACAATAGCTGGCGTATGTGAGGTTAAAATGACTTGGGAATTATTTTTTGAAGCGATTCTATTCAAATTAACGATAATATTGCCCAATAAATGTGGAGACACATGGTTTTCAGGTTCTTCGATAGCGAGAATTGTTAAGGCCGGAATTTGAATGTTAAATTGTGGCGCGTCCTCATCTTCACTATTTTCCATAGCTTGCTGTTCAATTTCTAGAAACGAATCCACGAGTGACAAATAGAATAAAGACCTAAGACCATCTCCTAATGAATCAATGGAATATGCTTTTTGCGTTATGGATGGCATAAAATCCACTTCAAACTTTTTTATTAATTGATCCAGGTCTGTGCTATTGAATCTGATGTTTGCTTCCGAGTATCGGGTATCCTTATGGTATTTTTTCCAGTGATCTTTCAGTGAATCCCTTACCCTTTCCAATCCAGCCTCTTCAAACAAGGATTCTTCAGCACGTTTTAATTGATCCTTAATGTTCTCCTTTGTTTCGGTTGACCAGTTAATACTCTTCAATACACGCCAGAGCAATGTTCCGGTCGCATTCCTCAATAACGTGGATGGATTGCGAATTGCTGGAACATAGATGATTTTTATTTGTGAGAGCTCGCTTGGCGGAATCTTCGTAGCTACTTCTTCTGCATCCTCTGATAGAGACACATAGCTGACTTTACTTTCTATGATTCCATCTGGCGTATTGCTTTGCTCCCAAGAAGCTTGAAGCCTAATTCGCAAGAACGGTGGCTCGCCAGTGTTTTCAACAACAAAGTTATCAAAATACGTAGGTATTGCATAATGTGTTTCACCTTCATCGTTCTCAATTTCCGGAAATGAGAAATTCGCCTCGATGTAAAGCTCTCGTCTCTCCAAATCTTCAAGTACTTCGTCATGTGATACATAAAAATCGGATTTCTCTAACGCTCTATCTGCATTTGTTTCTCCGAACAACTTAGTTAGCGCCTGTAGTGCAGCACTTTTCCCACTGCTGTTAGCCCCGATAAATGTTGTAATATCTTCGAAATCTATTACCGTTTCCGTTGGTCCATAACTACGAAAGTTACTTATTCTTAATTTGTTGAGCCGCATAACAGCATCTCCTTGTACAGTGCATATTAAGATTATTTTGATGATCTAGGATCTGAGTATCAAATCTTCCTCCGAGTCTACTTCCACTTCTTCATCAAACTCAGCATCGTAATCATAATCGTCTTCGTTACCGGTTATATATTTCGATAAGGAGCTCAGTACACGCATCGTGTACGGAAAAATGGTGTGCTTATCATAAGTCAACCCTAATCGTCTTAGCTGATCCGCTAAAAGAGCAAGTTCATCCGACTCGTTTTCATTCTCTCCTCTTAAAGGAATGTATTCCACAGCCCGTTGTTGAAGCAATAATTTGGATGGCGATGAAAACTTGGTTGCATCGTTAGCGATTCCTTTCCATGCATTTGGTCTTCCGCCCACACCGTAATAAATACCTACAGGGTCCTTAAAAACTCCTAATGCTTTAGTGAACCTATTCATTTCATCATCGATAATGATTCGATATTGAGGAACGTCATCCGTCGCGTTAATGCGGATGAACCTTAATCGTGGCTCATTGGCCAAGCGCTCATTAAGATAAGGAACACGATCGCATTGTATTTTTGAATTACCGATAGCCCCCAACCAACCGTGTCTTAAGGTAGCGTTGATAAGCACAATGACTTGCCCCGAACTTCGTTCTAGTTCACTGTGAATCTCAGCTGTGATAAATGCTTTAAACACTTCGCTGCTTTTATTTTCTCTTCGAGGATTATCAAGAAATTTAGATTCATCCATTTTCAGTGCCGCTTCTGACAAAGCCATCCACCTATCATTACCTAACAGCTTAACACTGAGATCCGTGCCGTCTAATCTTGAAATGGCAGGCAAATATTTTTTTCCAGCTTTTATGACAGATATAGATAACAACGTTCCAGACGCATTGATCTTATTGACGTTATCACTAAATAGACCATAATCGTTAAAAAGGTCTAACACTGCATTCAGAATGCGGGATAAATCTCCTTTCTCATCACCTGTTAACGGGTAAATAAATTGCGACAGCCGTCCTGTCCGCTTCAATCCTTCCCGAATAGCTTTCTTAGGGTCGACCCCCTCTCTCCACTTACTCTTCTCTTCAATTTCTACAAGAGCTAATACCGAGTGGTTAGGTTGTTCAACTTTGGAAAGTTGCTTCACAATTTGATTAATACGCTTTTCTTGAGCGATCGAGTTATCCTTATATCTATCAATCTCTAATTCCGATGTTATGATGTCTGGATTACAATGGACAAGTTCAACAATGAACTCTTTATCCGAATTTAATCTGAAGACGGAGTCAGAAATCTCCTCAAGAATAGTTACGTTATCAATTGACTTTTGCGCTGTAGATAGTTCCCTTTTTACTGCTTCAAACATCTCGGTAGAACTATAAATCTCGATAGTTATTCGCTCTTCCTTAGGAACAACGATTGGAAAGCGATTGTCATTCATACCTCTAAGAGAAATATCCGGAATAAGTTGAAGTTCTCTTGCACCATAATCCGTTAAGAACCCTTTGGCCAAGTTATACAAACAGCTTTTCTCAGGAAGGCCGATTCCCGCTTTCACACTATTTCCAGCAAATAGATTGTTGTTCACGACATAAGCCGTAATTTCTCCATCCCCATCGGAATAGACCTTGGGATTCACAAGCAACGAATCTGACTCGAAAGACTCCCCAACCTGTACGTCCCAATACAATTCGTCCAATGCGCTCTCCCATGCCGTAAATGAAGAGTCGCGGGGACGTCTTTCAAATTTCAATTGGGAAAATGAACGATCTGGTCTCGTTACATATGGATTTTGAACGGATACCAAAACCGAACAGGAATGTCCAGATCTCATGTAACACTTGCCATCTTTGATTTGTACATCGCTCAAATACCTTCTTGTCCCCAAGGAAACCGTTAGTATGGCTCGATCAGCATCTCCCCCACGAGTCTTCAATGCAAATCGAATGACATAAGAAAATGGATCATGACGATGAGATTTTCGAATCGGATTAGAAATGCATTCGTGTTTATCATTAAAGATAACATGATAGAATTTCAGCTCTTCACGTAGCTCATTACCTAAATCAAGAAACTTTGATTCCTGGCAGAACTTGACTGCTACCATGCCGGAAACCCACTGGTAGTTATCAACGAATTCGTGAACATCACCAAACGTAGAAGAAACCCAAACAAGCTCCGAATCTCTTACGTCTTGCGGTAAATCAGGAATCGAATAATCCTTCAAATGTGCTAGCCATCCAAGCGTCAAATGTTTTATATACGATGAATGAATAGGTTTTGTGGAAACTAGCCAAGGCTGATCATCGAGCAACACCTTGTTGCTTGAACATACGCTTACGATTTCAGGAAAAATACTTTTAAGTTTCTTTCCTAGAGGTTCTACTTTAAATGCAAGCTTAAAGCGATCTGTACGCTCTCTATTAAAGAAGTTTCTCCAGCTCTCCGGCATTTTCATATAATAGATAGTTTCGTTATAAAACAGCGTTTCATCAATCTCCAGTGCAAACAGTTCCATCTTCTTCATCGCAATATCCCTCCAGAATGATATTATTTATTCCGTCGATAAATGGTCCGTACAAACTCAAAAACAAAGGATCCCTTTTGTGCTTCTGCATAATCGCTGCCCAACTATCCAACATGGACATCCCTTCTGGTTTGCCGGCAGGCTTTGAGTTAAACTTTGAATCACAGTAAAATACTCTGGCGTTTTTACCGCCGCGCAGCAATCGTCCAATCATTTGCCAAATCGGGATAAATGTATACCACGCCATAACTTCTCTTTCAGAATCATCTAGAATAGACCAGTAATCAGGCTTTTTATACATCGCTTCGAACTTACCGCTGCTGATTTGGCGTAATTTAGAAACAGCTTTCTCGTAATGAATTCCTTGTCCTGTTATCCGTTGCAAATATCGAGGCAAGTAGGAGTGGAGTGCTTGAACCAAGTAATTCATGTCATTAGGAATAGGATAAGGACGAACGAGGAAAAAGACTGATCCAAACAACGACTCTCCATTTTGATCCAAGATATTGTAACCTCTACCTACAGAGAGAAGCGGTACAATCAATACTTCAGCCTTTTCTTTACGAAAGGACTCAATAATTGTTCTAGGGAATTGATCTGGTTCATGACTTCTTTCCCTTGATAGAACTTTATAACGTCCTTGCCAACTCTGATCACCACGAAAAGCCCTGGCGACTGTGGCGACATCATCATACGAATTTACCACTAAGAGTACCCTTCGCGGATTTCCTCTACTACTCCAAAAATTCAATTCATATAGAATATCAGATTTGAGTTGTTGAACCATCTCATACAAATTGTTGCTTCTAGCCTCTTCATCACCAATCCCCGAGACTTCCAGAAATTTAACATGTCGAGTGTCAAGTATGGGTTTGAATGTCATTTGAACTTCCGGAGATGTTCTATCTGCTTTGAGCAGCCATTTTGATCCTGTGTTCAAATGATAATGCGCGGATTCGGGTGCATGGCTTGTGCCTGATAGAAAGATAACTGCCGGCCCTTGTTTCTGATCAGAATATTCATATATACAATGCCAGTCATGCAACAATAATCTGCCTACCCCTGTATATTCGACTAATTTAAATGTCCCTGTTGTTTCCCCATCCTTCAAATCGTATTTATATCCGATCATCGTGCCCGTCATGGCCTCTTTCATGAATGCTTGATAATCTTTCTGCATGGTGAATAACGGAGAAAAATCTGCTGTCATTCCTAGCTTGGCTTGAATCATAGTAAAGGAAGTCAGAATGAACTTGATACATTCTTCCGCTCGGCATAAATAAACAAAAAACTCCAATTGCGCATAAAATAAATCTCTGTTTACACGCGGCCGAATTGTTCCTTTAAGCAGTTTCTCTGTAATCTGAGTCAGCAGCTTCTGCTTTTCATCGTGATTTTCCTTTTCTACTAACTCATCAACAATGCTAGATAACATGGAATCTTGATAAGGCTCATTTGCATAATCCAATAAATGTTTACGAATTTTCTTTTGCGATTCATCGTCGAAGGAGATCTTCTCGCTTAATGAATCGGCTAGCGCTGCCACCCTAATCAGATTACGACTGATATTCTTACGTAACATTAGAGATTGATCCAACTTTCTATAGATCCTCCAGATCATATGATCCAATTGGCGAAGTTGATCTTTCCACTCCGTCACTACGGGGTCACCTGCTAAATGATATCGTCCATTCGTTAATTGATTGGATTCGTTGAACAGCCGTTCAAAAATATCCTCTACGCTTCCAAAAACATTATATTCCGATAAGAACGTTTCATCGAATTGCTTTTGGACTTCGTCCGCTTCGTCCACGAATACGACATCCATAAGGTCGTACATCGCTTCATAAATAGTCCTCTCTAACGGATCAATCATCGCTGGAATTCTTGTTTTGAGTACACTTGCAGACGTAGCCACCCAAACATCGGCCTCTGAAAGTTGAGAGAAACCATGAAAAACCCCACATTGATCCGCCAATGGACATTTTACCGACTTATTATCTTGCTTAAGCTGAGTACACGGATAACTACTATTTCGTTCGTAATCGTTAGATAAAGCTTTAATAACACATACGTCCGACAAATGCTTTAAATCTTGAAATTTGTTATTCGTCCAATCGCTAAGCTCGATGATCTCGCCATAATTTGCAAATAAATAATTTTCTTGATGCGTCTTTCTAGATGTCTTGCCAATGATCGGAACAGCATGTATACCTAACTCGCGCAGAACCTTAATGCGTTCTATAACCTGGGAAACACTCCCCTCTATGAAACCAATGCGGGCACCATCTTGCTTCACGAGACGATACGTTTCCATGAGCATGAACGTAGATTTCCCTGCTCCCAATGCTCCGCCAATTTGCTGGTTTCCTTTATAAACAAATTCTGAATCCCAATCTATTGACTCGAGTACAACTGAAGCTGCCCTGTTTTCCCAAGAAGAAGATTTTCCGGTCATCTCATCCATTTCTTTGCCCAACGACAACCCATTGAATGGCAACTCTAAACTAAGCTTCTTCTTCTCACGGTAAGAAGGTAATAAGTGCTTTTCTTTTAATTCTATAGCTTCGGGGAAGCTGCCATGAAAGGTTTGAATAGATCCCCCTCTTATGGTTCTTGCGTATTCAAATTTCCCTTGCGATGCAAAAGAAGTTGTGTTGACTTGTCTGGGAATCGGTCTTTTAAGTATCTGCTCGTAATCGTTTATTCTATTTGTCAGAAATCGCGGAACCAGTTGCTTAGCCTGTCCATGTTCACCGATATCAAACAAACGAAATTTCATATCAATAGCTCGATAGGCTTCAATCCGTCTAGCCAGTATTTTCTTACTCCTTAACTCAGGGAATAAAATTCTAAGTCGGACTACGATATCCTTATGTTCGATGTACTTTAAAACCGGCTCATCATAACCGACCAATAACGACCAACCTTGATCAATATGAAGCATCGAGTCAATCAAATGACAGCCCGTCATAAATAGCTCCAGGCTTATTATTGTTGATATGTCGGCTTTGGGCAGTTCTAGCGAGAAAAACTCTTTGTTTATTTCTTCAGTTAAATCCCAATAGGTTTTCCTCACCAGAGCACCTCCTTCAACGTTTTTTCCAATTCATTCTCCATAATGATTTTTATAAGTTTCCGTGTGTCTTCTTTTAAAAGTGTTGATGCTCTCATACCGTAAGATGGATATAGATCATTTCGGTATTTGGGAATAACAACGTACACCTGTTGACCATACTTCTCCAAATACGATGATGATTTTTGATTAAAGAAATTCGCCAGCATTCTTGGATCCTTGAAATCTTTTACATCCAAAAACATCTTACTTTCACTGTTATTATGTGAAATTGCAAGATCATACTCATCAATATGAGGATATAATTCTACTCCGTACCCTTTCTGTTTTAACCATTCGGCAATTTTCATTTCTGAAATCCCAGGTAACAACACATACCTCTGTATACCGGGAAGCAACCGGAATACTCGTTCATCTTTATAGTTGAACAAATCAAATTTCTCGAAATCAGCTAACGAGTGACAGATATTTTCTTTGTTGCATCGCCATCGATCATGCTTGTATGTTAATGTCCACCCACAATGCGGGCATTTACGATAGTTATCCATCTGTAGAGTTACCTCTTCATAACACTGACGCACTAACACGCTTAATTCGCGGTCACGAATGGACTCAGCAAACTGCGCGAGTTGAAGCGCAGACAATACTGCATTTTGAGGCATGGACAAAAATGTGCGTATTTGAGTATATTCTGCTTGCAAATTTCGGTTTTCATCTCTACAGAATTGCAAAATAGCCAGCATATTCTTCTGCTGCGCTTCATCAGGGGATATATAAGTATTAATGAAATCCTCTGCATCAGGAGTTATCCCAATAAACTCTTCAATTAGAGAGGATTCGCCAGGATAATATTCAATAAGCCCATGAATCCCCCATTCAAAAGATGGTTTATGCAAAATATGAAGAAGTCGGTGCAAATCCATAGGAATCTCAGCCCCTGAACTTCCGGCTTCTTGTATAAACATTAGCATTCCTCTATGAAGCTCAGTAGGGATTTCGGTATAGTTATTAGGCCATTTTTTCAACCCGGTGATAAGGTAATAAAGCATATCTTGAAGTCTATTCAATGGAACACGCTCCTTGAAGGCACTTTACATTAATTGTAACCCGGTAGATTGACATCAGCTTGTCACCGAACGCTCGTTCCTAATCAAAAACGAACTTCAATATCATTGAAGTCCGCCATGATGTAGATATTAAGTGTTGTCAAACATTCCTCTAACCCTATTGATTAGATTCAAAAGCCTACTTTCTTCCTCAAGATAACCGCCGGTAGATTCCAAGTTCAAACTCCACTGTAACACAGAGAATCCAGTGTTTTTTATCCGGTCTTCCCGCTCAGGTCCGGAAGCATATAGGAGAATGGCTGTGTCCGACTTCCGAGCTGTCAAGTATGCGAGCATCTGAAAGACATCCGCATTAATCGAAGTGTCATCCTTCTTCTGCTTATATTTTGTGTCAACGATGATTTCACGGCCTGATGAATCGCGCAGAATTAGATCCGGTACGATCTTGATCCGGCCCTCTTCTGCCAGCCAATCGTGCTGTTGAGCGATAACCCGGATGCCTTGAGGCTCAAGCGTAGCACGAAGTCGCGCGGCAACATATGCTTCATACAACTCATTCATATCCAACAAGAAACTTTCTGCCTTTACAGCGCCTTCTGCATCTGCAATTGTCACACAGTTCCAGTAAAGACGAAGCCAGCTGAAAGCTTCACTGTATTGCTGATTCAAACGATTGGCCTGCATTCGGATTAGTAGCTGTTTTCCTATCGCATCTGTTAGCGTCATTGGCGGAAATAGGCTTCTTTCCTGTCCGAATACATCAATCAATGCCTGTAGCTTTAAGTACAAGCGTGCATCCTTAATCTGCAGCTTCCGCATACTCTGTAAACCTGCAAAGATACAACGATTCTCATTCACCCAACTTGTAAACTCATCAAACCTACAGTCGAATCGATAATCTTGCTTCTGCCATCTTCCAACCGTTAGCGATGATTGTAGAGTCCCTTTTACTGAAGGGATTGCATCCTCTATAGAAACATAGTTCTTTCGTAGACCGATCGCCGCGATACGATCGCATGCCTTTACATAAAATCGGATGAGCCAATCCATATCTTCAAAGTTCGAGTCAAATCCGGCGCTGCCGACCCATCTTAAGCTTTTGAGATCATAGGCCCACGAGAGCCAGTTCCATATCCGGTTCAGAGGAAGCTTGGGACGAATGCGAATCTCAACATATGGGAGGCTAATGCGTCCTATCCAAGATGTAGCTGTTAAGCTAACGATACCATTAGAACCAATCCTAAGTTCTAGAGCTTTGGAACAACGAAGTTTTATCCATTCCACTTCAGAGTCGGTCAATTGAACTCCATCGATCGTCTGGTATTCCTTTAATTCGATAACTTGACGGACCGTCATACGAAATACTCACTTTTCGCAAGAAGGCTCTCCAGTTTATAGTCATTTATCCGTTCGGGTTCCATGATGAATACCTCTTCTAAGTAAGGTATTATTTGATACTTCCAAATCTTCTCAAGCGATGCGAGCTTGAGCTCAGGCTTCATAAAGTAACTATGACCGATAGCCAAATCCGAAGAGCCTATTGTGGCGTTCACATCCTTGAGCAATTGGGCAACACCCTGCATTTCTGGCGCATGCTGGGCTAGAAATCTCGAAAGTACTTGCTCTGTTACTTTCGCCGAGAATTGAATGAACTGGAACCGCCTTCTCAGCGCTAGATCGATTTGGGCTAGTGATCGGTCAGTCGTATTCATCGTTCCAATGACGTACACATTCTCTGGAATTGAAAATCTTTTTCGGGAGTAAGGCAGTTCAATGGATGCGCCACGATACTCAAGCGCAAATAGCAGTTCGCCGAATACTTTCGCAGTATTGGCACGGTTGATTTCATCAATGATTAAAATGTATGGTCGATCGCGATTTTCTGACCTGGCTGCTTCACGGCACAGTTCGACGAAAATACCTGATTTCACGGTCACATTCAGTTGCGACGGTCCCCCCGATTGAGAAATCACTTCCGGCCTAAGCCCTTCAATAAACTCTTCGTAGGTATAGGATGGATGAAATTGTACGAGACGGATACGTTGTTCTTGTTGAGCTAACACTTTGGCTAGTCTTTGAGCAACGAACGTTTTCCCTGTGCCTGGCGGCCCGTAGAAAATGATTTGCCTGCGATCAGTAAGCAAATCCAGCCACTCCTGTAGCAACTCTTGATTTAAATAAGTCTCTTTCTGCGCATCGTCCAGTGTGTAAGCTACGGTTGAAATCGCTGATGAGAGATATTGTTCAAATCTAATCAAAAAGTCTGATGGTTGCGATTCCTCAATTTCTAATAGAAATCGCGTTTTCCCCTCTTCATTTTCATCATGAATCTGGGCATGGAACACATCTGGATTCTTTTCCCACAAAAACACGAACGAATTCAAGTCCTGACGACGTGTGCAATCATATTTCCAAATGACTACATTCTCTGGGATTTGCCCAACAGTTGGTTCCCATTCAGTTAATGACGATACTTGAGATACTGAGTAGCCGAAACGCTTCAGTAGATCGGTTATCTCATCCGAAAGTGGTTGTGGCTGAACGACTGGAGCGCTTGATATATCATTCGATTCCTCATCTTCCGTAAATTCCTCCTGAATATAGTACAAAAAATGTTCGAGTTGCTGCATATCCCAGCGTTCTGAAGTTATCTCTTCAATTTCTTGGACCAAAGACTGGGTTTGATGAAGGAAGCGACCATATTGCTCCACACTAGATAACTGATCATCAGGTTGCGACCAGTATCCCAATATTTCTAAACCACCGCGGCTCGCTTTATAGAAAATCGGATGTTCATGAATGTTTTGAAGTCCCCAGAAAAAACTAAGAAAAAAAGGCGCAAAATTAGTGTTTGCACACTTTTGGGGAGAGTACCCTTTTGCCGTTGCTCGAGTTTTGATATTATTTATTTGTTGAATGAACGTTGCAAGCTTTTCTTTTGACCATTCTTCAAAGTTTTCGTTAGATTGTTCTGTTAACGTGATAGCATCCAGAAGCGCTACCGTCATTTCATCTATTGCGCCTACATGCTCGGCTTGATTGAACAGCTGATTGAAAAACATTTGTCCAGAAAAACCGCTAAATCCCCAAATGTTAATTCCGTCCGTTTTCTGCTTTGCTTTTATATCTAGCTGCTTTTTGAAATCACCTAAAGCAAGCTTACCGCTTTGCAGTTGTTCTAGTTCTATAAAGTTATCAATAAAGTCGTTCCTCGCTGAATCAAGAGTCTTATTCCATTTCTGGCGCTTGGAATCAGATAGATATTTCTCTACCCAATCTGGGAGATCGATGATATCCGACGATGCTGATGAGTCGATCGTAGTTCCGCTCATTGTCTCTTGAATAAGGGAAATTATTATGTCTATATCCCTATTGGAATACAGCTTTACATCCTGCCCTTTCCCACTTCCGCTTCCTACCTTCAGCTTACGGTCGGATAGCTGAGCTGCGGAAATCTTGCCGAAGGTCAACACTACATGAATATAGTTATCACGTTTGCGCGGAGCTGAAGTTAGCAGAATACGTGTATCCCTTTTATAAACCATACATCCTTGAGCCTTTTTCGGAAATAGCCTTTCGTTAGACTCTGTCACTAGTCCTTCGGTATCTAACCGCCTCTCCAAATACTCCATAAGCGCTTCCGATCCAGGCATGGCTTTAAATATCTTTTTTGTTTCGGATTCGTTCCATTGAGTTCCTTTCATGAAAAAGACTCCTCCGTATTTGAGATAATTCAAGTCAAGATGTAAGACTATAAGTCAAGGATAGATGTGCCTTGTCGCTGCTACAAGTATAAAACATTAAAAAGGCACAATCATGTCAGGAAACGTATGTTCCCCGCGAATTCTCCATTATAAATCAGCGTTCTTAGATTGGAATGCTCCGTATTTACTTATCGCTCAGTAACATGCTTGGAAATTTAAACTAATTTCCTAAATCTTCGTCAAAATTCAACAACATCCTGCCTTGGACGCCATCAAAAATAGAAAAGTCCCCTTTTAAAGTAGGGAATGACATAAACCTCCACAAAAGAGCAGTAATCAAAGAATAATGTGTATTTGGCTTCTTACTTTCATGAAGCTGTGTTTTATTCCCTTTCTTGGCTTGGAACCGAACCGTACTATTATGTTCCTGGAATCCAGTTAATTGGAGTAAATTAGGAATACAATGCAGCTATCAGTGGCTAGAGCTGAATTGGTTCCGAAATTATATCCATATCCAGCCTTTGTTTACTCGAATGCAAGGAGGCGATCAGGGACAATTCTGGGGACTTAAGAAGGCGTATAAACATCTTGAAATACCTTTTTCACCAATCAAAATAACGCGTTAGACGATACGTTCAACATGGCGAATCCGTTTGTGGAAATGCTCGCGCAACTCCAACTTGAGCAGAATAATATTGTTGATGATCCGCTTTACACTTCGAAGCACATATACGGACTGTGACGGCGACAATTGTTCGGTTTTAAAAAAGTTGTTGTTAATGTTTAAATCGGCATGTAGCTGGTATCTCTCAAAAATAAATATGACGCGACGGAACCTCCATCCGCGCGTCATACTAATGGTACAATATTATTCTTAGAGCGTGAATCAGCCTTAAAAGTACCGCGCTAATATCCGAACCACAGAACTAGAATGTGGCACTTATTTACCACGGCTCACTTAGTTTATTTACAATGTCACGACGGGATAAAACAGATGCACATCGTTCCCATAAATGTGCTGCAGGATCTAAGGTTCCACGATACTTTACTGAAAAAGCATCCTGAGCCTTTTTTCTTTCGTGCATATATTCGTTCATTCGTTCCTTAAGCTCTTCTTCGTTCTCAATCCATTCATCATCGATGGTGTCAGGAAGGCTGCCAAATATGTCGTAGGTGTCGCGCAGCCGTTCAGATAAAACATTATAGACCTTCTCATCCTGTGTCTCACTGTAAACAAGATTGAGCATGTCAACGAACTTACGAGCCTGTCCGAACCTCTTGATTCTACCCAGTCGCTGTTCCAGTCGAGACGGATTCCAAGGAAGATCGATGTTAATCAAGGTGCCTAAGGTTTGAAGGTTCAACCCCTCGCAGGCTGCATCTGTTGCTACTACCAACCGAATTTCACGGGTTCTAACAGCAGCCTTAATGACTTCACGTTCTACATTGTTAAACTGCTCGCCTCGAAAAAGTCCGCTCTTTCCTACACCTGCATATACGGCAACAACTTCACCTTTGAAAGACTTGGCAAGCTCTTTGGCGATCCATTCCGCCGTATCGAAGTACTGGCTGAAAATAATACAGCCATGTTCAAGCCATGTTTTTCCATCCGTCCTGAATTCAGTCAAGAACCACTTCACTGTATTGAGTTTAGAATCTACTGCTTCAGCACGTGATAGCTGTGTTTCTATTGCTTTGAGACAGGCAACCTCTGCAGGCGTCATTTCAGAAAGGATGTGTTCTACCTCTTCAGTATGGTCGTCATCCTCATTTGAAATAGAATGCTTAAGCATTTTCTGTGCAGTTTTCAACCCAGACGCAAAGCTCGAACAAATACGCTGTAGCATCAGAGATTTCATAAAACCGCCAGCTTTGGTCCTAGATTGAAGAAGCGTGCAAAACTCTTCGGCTTTTTCATATGCTACCTGAAAGGGTGTGTTTGTTGGAATCCCCAAGCCGACAAAACGAGACTGATATTGTCCCAGGTTTCGGGTTACCGGATGCGTATTAACACCGACTTTTTCTAAAAGTCCATCGTCTTCAAGCTGTTTTCGCTTTCTTAAAACGGTATGACGCAATACAGGGTTATTTTCCTTGAAAAATCTGGGGTCCAAACATTCAGAAAGCCAAATGTTCTGAATCATGTAGTCCAGGTCTTCAAACCGGTGAGCGCTAAAGAAAGACTGGGTATCAATTGCCAAATGATCGCGAATCTGCTGGACTATATGATGTTCATTAGATGGAGGAAGTGGGTTGCTCAACCACTGCCAAGCCTCTCTCTCGGAAGTGACAATACTTCTCCCAGTTACTAATGGGATCGCTTGTTCATAGTCTCGCCAAGGAGATAATGAATCACCCAGAACAAATTCTGCTCCACTATTCAATATCCCTAAAAGATCCCATAACTCCCGCACGTCTGTCTGGATAGGGGTTGCAGTACCAAGTATCAAATGCTGGGTACGCTTTCCAATTTGCTGCATGAAAGCAAGAAGATTATTGGGTTCAGCTGCTTTATCGCCCAGCCCACCTCTTGCTCGTGCTTTGTGTGCTTCATCCAGAATGACTGTCCCGAATCGATTCTTAAGGAGCATTCCAGCTTCTTTGACAAACTCAGACCCCTCACGCTGGTGCATGATCAAACCAGTCGATATGATAGCGATTCTATAAGGACATTTTTTTATAGACGATGAATCTCCGCGGGGAGATAAAATCTGTCCTTCAACACCAATCCACACCTTTTTTTGAGAAGACCAGACAGCCGCGGGAACCCCCAGCTTATCCATCATCTCAATTTGCCATTGAATTGTTAACGTGGACGGAGCAAGAATGAGAACCGGACCATCTTCAAGAAGAGCACTCACCAGAGCACTAGTTGCCATGGAGAGTGTTTTACCAACCCCTACCTCGTCAGCTAGAAGTAAGCGGGCTTTACCGTAAGTTTCCCGATGCTCCAAAAACATGGTTAAAAAGGAGCGCTGCCAGGGCTGCAATTGTTCTCCGCCCCGATATATCGGAGCTTCAGCCATTGCAGCAGCCGGGACCTCCGACGGCTTCAATACTTCTACAGTGACCTCCTGACGATTAGCCACACGATTGATTTCTGCAAGTATGGCTTCCGGCAGAGGAACACCGTCGTTCCACAAGGCCCAGAACTCCCTCTCTACCCAATCAGCGCTTTCCTCATCGTCATCCTGCCAAACCAGTTCATAGTTATGGGCAAAGGCACTTTTCGACTCATTTACAGAACCAATAAACGACTTGCGACTACCATCAGGATAATGTATAGACCCTGCCTTTCCATGAAGGAATAGGCGCTCCCGCGGCACAACCCTTATTTCCACATTACCAGACTGCAATAGCTGATCGAGGATTTGATAGCGCTCCTTTTTTAGGAGCGCTTCCGCTTCAACATCTACTTCGTTCCAATGCTCTTTAAGGGCCGTATTTCGCCTTGTTGCCATCTGAAAATCAGCCAGATCCAGTTCAGAATTACATATAATCTTTACTTCGGGGATTTTTGAGATTTCCTCGCCAACCAGCTCAAAAATTGAACTCCTAAAATAACCTGCAATACGGAAATACTTAGATGCACCCCTGAGAGTTTCGGCCAAAAACTCTGTATCCAACCGTTCAGTTCGTGATGAAAAACGCTTTAACGTCATATCTTATAACCTCTGGTTTCTTATTGCCTCCGAAAGTATTCGTGCACAGCTCGCCTCAATATCGGGTTTAAAGGTTTTTGTGCCTTTCAGACCTTCACGTTTTTCCGCCAGATAATCTGCCATTTTGGAGAGCAAAGTCTTGTTGGGTAGGTAATTAGGACAATTGTCCATCAGGTGCAACAGCACGTCTTCTACTTCCACCTCTTTAGAGAGTTCATGGAGAGCATAAAGTAAAGCCCGAAGCGGTGTCTCCGCAATTTCAGCATCCCCGGACATCATCCCACCTTTAAACTCGGTCGATAGCTTCAAACGTGCCGAATTTGCTTTGGAGCTATCGCTCATCAACTGGTCAAAGTGATGGACTTTGAACGCTTTAGCAAAGTTCTGGTAATTATCCAATGAATTGGCACCTTGATGCTCCATCTCCGCCATCTTAAGATAGAAACGCTCCACAGCCTGCAGTTTCTGCCATTCCCCTTTTTCAAAACCCACCGGGACAAGGAACTGGACGGCAGTCTGGACAGCAAAATCGATCAATTCATCCACAAAGGTCTTCCTTCCTTTTTGACGAGGTGCTTCAGCCTCGATCACCATGTCCTTGCCATCAATGCGGGAGTAAGCAGTCAAGACTTTCAAAGCGGCGGCATATCCCGCCATTTGTAAGTCAGCATCGGTATATAGCCCTTCGGAATTTTGGGCCCGTACTTTTTTATCTAGTCCAATCAACGATTCTACCTGCTCTTTTACTGCTTCCTCAATTTCCCAACCCAAATCATCTCGGAAGGTTTCCAGCTCCTGATGGCGTTTTCGGAGGACAAGAATGATAGTCCCTTTGACGTTGGCTCCCTGACGTAAGGCAGAATCCGTTTCCGTGACCACATACCAAGCCGCTGTTACCTGCAAACCACTAGCCCAGATGATATTTGCCATATCAGCCCATATTGCCCCACTTTGATGGGTAAACATAAGAACCTGAATGCCGTTATCCGGCATCTTTTGGGTCATCTTACGGTATGCCGCAACCATGCCTCGACGGAAGCCCTCATCCTCTCCTTTAATAGCTAATGAACGACGGCTATCCCAGGTCCAGTGCGCAAAGTCTTTCGAAGGATTTTTTCGGAGCCAAGAAATGAAAAACTCGGTGATCTCTTCATATTTCACCGCATCACCATAAGGGGGATCGGTAACATAGATATCGTTTTCGACTTTGAGGTCTTGAGCTGGATGTGTTTTTACTTCGGTATTAGTATTAACTTTGCTTTCTATCTCATTTGTTTTATTCAAATAATGGATGATGTCTAATAGACCTCGTGACCCGTAATTGTACAAAGTATTAAGGGCCTGATTAGAAAACACATTTTGCAACCCGCCTTTCCTTCCATCATTATGCCAAGCACAAAGCTTTGATTGTAAATTCAACATAGCAGGAAACATAACTACAAATTCAGGATAATCAGAAATATATTTGTTAATAACACCCAAAATATGAAGTTGTCTTGGATTAAACAAATGATGCCAATGAGTCCAGCCACGAGTTCTAATGGGCTCATCTGTTTTGTCCCCAGATTCAATGATCATATCGGGGATACATCCCTTTTCTTGCCATTCTGTAAGATGAATTCCTACATAATCAATTACTTTTTTCTCTCGAGCCAGATCTTCATCTGTGACCGAACGGTATTCAATATCATATTTCAATCCTATTGGCTTCTTTTTCATCCATTGAATGCAGTAAAGTCGCTCCTGAAATATATCATCCGGGCGAGGTATAAAATCAGCTTTTTCCCACATGCGAAGCCGATTCTTATTTTCTTTACCCTCTTTGTAATCTCCTCGGATAGTTTTGATATTCACTCGATATTGAGTGGTGCCGTCTGGAGAATGTACAACTTGTCCATTTTGAACCGTACCATTTTTGGCATCATATAGCTCAGTTTCAGAATTAGCGAAACCAACTTCAATATCATATATTTTTTTATGAGGGTCCGGTTTCAACCTTAAAATTATACTTTCTGTTCTATTTACAATAAAGTTGGGTAGAAGAGGTACCATCCAGCCCGTTTCCGGACACTTAACTTCAACGCAGTAGAGATACGCTTTTGCTCTCCACCCCAATCCGTCAGTCTCAACACCCAATTCATCAATTTCTTTTTGAATCTGCTGCGCCAGTATCCTCTGAGCCTTACTCATTTCAGCCCGTTTTTCCTTACTGGCACCGACGATATTGAAGGCTCCCCAGGTAAGCATACAAGCAATGGGATTGAGGTCGGAAGCATAAACATCACAGCCCAGGCGTGCAGCTTCATAGGGAATCTGCCCAGAGCCCGAGAAAACATCGGCAACTTTTGGACGTCGTCCAAAACGGGCAATGCCCATCTGTTCTACTAGTTCAGGAATCGATTTGGCAGTGGTACCCAGATGCTGATTCACGCTGTACCAGATATGTGCAAAAAAGTGATCGTCGAGTTCTTCGGGGCGTTTCGCCTTACTTACCTGTTCGGAGTAAGGCAACACTAATAATTCCCCCACAGAATCTCGTTTGGAAAGGGGAAGCGAAGCCTCAAGGCGCTTCTGCATCGTCTCTGCATCCATTCCCATCAACATCTCAAAGATTTCCAGATCTTTGAGATGATCCTCTGTAACTGGAAGTAATGACGCAAGAATACATGCCTTATTGAGTATAAGTGGCTTTCGTCCTTTCCAATAACTACCTAGTGGTGTAAGCGTCTTGCCTGCGCCCGCCATCTGCTCTTTGTAGCTCTCAGCGGATATTTTCTGAACCGGAAACAAATGTTCAATCAATGCCGGTTTGTCTTTCCATTCAAATGGTGCTAGTGCCATTAGATATCTCCCTTTTCTATAAAATCAAAAAGAGTCAGGGCCTCTTGTTGTTCTGGTTTCTGTTTTGTCTTTGGCTTCTTTTTGGGTTCTAGCTTAATATTGGAGCCGTCAGACAATGCACAGTAGAGTGCTTTGCGCCAGCCACGATCGGATTGACTGTCATGCCCTGCCTCCGAGGCAGTTTTGCTGTAAAGCCACCAGCGTTCTTCGGGACGTAAAGCCAGCCATTTTTGGCATATGACAAGGCAATCATCAGGTGAGGCATGCTCCGCTGCCCAGCCAAGGACACATAACTCTCTACCCAGAAAGCGGTCCAGCTTGACTTTCCCGATTGTCCAACTGCCTGTACTTTGCTTTTTACTTTTTAAGCGTGCATTAAAGTCTCGTCTGGCGTCATCCCGGATTTTGTTCCAAAGCTCACGAGCAAGAATCAGTCTGCATTCAACCGTTTCGCGGCGAGCCTCATCGCCATCGAAACCAAAATCCTCATAAATACAGATAGCATCACGAGGAGCCGCGGGAATGTCCACATAGAAATGGTGCATCCCAAATTCTGTTGGCGCCCCAAAATCAGTAGTGCCACTCATTTTTGTTCTACCTCTCCGTTACCTATCTCAATCCCTAGCTGTTTGGCAAATTGCTCCAAATCAAAACCGGTTGGCGTATAGGCTTTTTTAAATGTCATAATTACAGGTGCATCCGGGCTAAGGAGGGTTTGAAGATGTGTCAGCTCCCTTTCAATAAACCCTGCACTGATCTTCATTTCACCAAGGGAAAGATGGATGACCTTAGGTGCAGAACCCACCATCAGCGTCACCTGTTCAAATTCAATGCATTTCTCCTTGGCCATCTTCAGTCCCTCATATGTTTTCGAGGAACTGTCCAATCGTTTTGGTGATGGACTGGACCAAATCGCAGGGGCCTCTTTCATAATGGGAACTTCCTTTGAGCCTGACTTGTAAAAGGTAAAATTGCGTTTTTCCTCAAGGCCTTCACATTCAGCAAAGACATAAACTGTCGTCTCTTCATCTCCCAATTGGATAGGACCTGTATATTCAGTTCCGTTTCGAGCTTCAGAACCATCTAAGGTGTACTTTATTATACCTTTCGGTGCAACAAACAGTTCTACTGTTCGAGAAACTTCGTTAAACCGATTGCGCAGTGTCAGTCGATTCTTCCATGTTGTAGGAGCACCAGTTAGGTTCTTTCCTGTGGGATCGACAGCAAGAAACTGAACTCGCAGTGCTCTTGTTGCCAGTGTGTTGTCACTCAGTACTGGGCAGCTTTCGGAAACATCGCTGTCCTCTGCAAAGTGGATTCGAGGGCCATTTCCTGCATTTACCACACCAATCCTTAAACGCACCGTGCCTGAATCATCCGGTGATGAATCTTCACTAATAATGACCTCTGTTGTTTTGGGTTTCGGTTTCTTCGTAATGTATCCATTACCCAAATCCTCCCATACACCACGCTGGCAAGCTTCAATGGCCAACTGATCAAATCCACGACTAGGAAGCCACGGCATTTGAGTCTTCTGCTTCATTCTGTCGAGTAAGTCAGTCTTCCGCGCCTCATCCTGAGAACCGAAAAGCAAAGACTCGGCTCTGGCACGAAGAGCATCAAAGTTTTCACTGATCTGGGTATATAATTTGATGGGGTCAGAAGTTAACGTTTTTACAACCTGTCGTTCACCATTGTAGGGTTCATTGGATGGATACGTACTATCGAGTGCTTTGGGACGTAGCACATCTTCCCCTCTATTGTTTCCCGGAAAGAGAAGTTTGTCGAACACGGAAAGAACAGTGGTTTGGAAATCCTGTTCATATTGAGCTTTCTTCTCATCAAGCTCTTTTCGCTGCGGATGTGAATCGGGAATTTCCATATCCGCTTTTGTTACTGCATAGACATGGCGGGCAGCTTTATCAATACTCGCAATAGATGACTTATCCCCAGTCAAAACCAGCAGATTGTTTTTGTTAACCAAATCCTTAAAAAAATTTGCAACAACACCCGGAGGGGTCTTTCCATCAGGACTAATAATCAAAAGTGCCCGACCTATCTTTAGAACAGCCGCTGCTTCGTCCATTTCAGGCAAAGGCAATACTTTTTCATAAGCTTCTTTGGTTTCCGGCTTATACATCTCTTCAAGACGATGGCGGATCAGTTCATCCACCTTGTTCTGCGGAGCTTTATCCGCATAGCCTTGCAGCTTTTTTGTTAAGTTTTCCTGGTGACTGAAATAGTTACGGCCTTCTTGAGTTTGGTGTAAATACCACGCTAATTTTTGAAGCTCACTGAACGCGGTTAAAAACCCACTTCCTTGGTGATTGGGATCGATTAAGCATTCAAGCATTTCACTTTGAGTAAGACCCTTTACGGAATTGACTGCGGTTGAAAGACTCGCAGTCAGCAACAAAGTTCCAACCTGTTTTGCATAATGATTCCCGCTGTTGATGTCGATGATCTGCGCATGGGCGCTGTCCGTGGAATCCCATAGGTCTCTTGCAATTACATCACGCATTTCTGAGATATCAGCAAGCTTCTCACGGACATCATGAATGGAAAGATCAAAGTGCTGAGCACCAATCAGATACACGTCATCGCTGCTTTCCCAAACCGATTTCAAGAGACGTGAAACCAATTCCATCAAACCACGCGTTTGTTTAAACTTTTCATTTTCCTTAAACAGGGCAACAATACTCTTGAAGCTTGGATGAAATGGGTATGTTGACTCAATGTCGTTGGCTAATGCTTCAGCACTTCTTTCAACTGTTTTGGCCTTTGCTGCTTCTGCCAACCTTGACGCATAAACGGAGGCAATCTCTGCTATCTCGCTTTTATCAGGCAACGAGAGAAAGAGCCGTTTACGAAGAATTTGATAGATTTCATTAGATTCTAAGTTAACCGGAGTAATCGAAACCTCCGCACGTCCCAACTCCTGTGTAGCATCATCAAGAGCACGCTGTATCAACTTTCCGCCAGTATCATAGGCGGCCTCCAGGTCAGATACTACAATACAAACATTTTTCTTTTTCTGAGCTGCTGTCAGCATGTTAGAAAATGCTCTGGTAATCACGTCTGCGATCGTTCCATGCCCCAATACCTGAGTGCTGTAATAATGGAAATATGGCGGCATTTCATCCAATAGTATAAGAATAGGCTCTTCACCTTCGAACAGTTTTATCCATGACTGTTCATCCGGCGCCTTTGCACCTGATTCCCAATATTCCCTGAAAAGACCCTCTTTACCTAACTGTCGAGCAATTTCTCCCCAGAAATAAGTATGAGGATTGTTACGCCCATTAAAGGCAGCTATACTTGCCGAAGCAAAATCAGACTGATACGGAATAGAGCCTATTTGTTTCTCCCGAAGCGCTGAATCTCTTGCTAGGAGTCCAAAACCAACCATTAAGTGTGTTTTACCACCACCCATAGCTTGTTTAAGATGGAACACTGTATCGTTTGACTTTCCGGCAAGACGTGCCATACCTTTGGAAAGAAGAGTCTTCATACCATCTGTTATGAATGTTTTCTTGAAGTAATCCTGTCCGTTAGTATCATGAATAATCTGATCCAGTTGCTCGATCTGATCACCAACATTTATTTCAAGTGCCTTGGGATGTAATTGACAAGCTGATTTGATTGTTTTCATATATAAGTTCCTTCCTTTTCCCTTATCCTAGATTAGACGCCAAGATTAATGGGACGTGGGATATCGTATCTTTCACTTTTATGTACTCGCTGGATATACCATAAGAAATAGCACATTATCATAACAATATTTGTTAGATTACATGACTGTCTTGAAACACTTGTGATCCGACAAGAAAAAGACGCAAATGTCCCGTCAAGCTGAACAGTTGCGCCAAATGGTTATATAATGCTCTTCATAAAAAGCCATGCTTTGGCATTCCTGTGACTGAAGGACTAGCTTCCCTAGAATTAGATTCGACATCAATACAAAATGTCCTCTTATATTCTCTAGTTTATTACATTCCATATAACTACACTTACATAGATTCAACCTGTACTAGCCCATCCCAGAAGTAACGAATTCCTCTTCGTTTAAGAAGAAGTAATCACCAATTTGGGGGAAGTGGCATACATAACGGACCTTACACCACTGCCTCATTTAGCCCATATTCCTAACTGGGCAAAATACAACCCAGCTTCTTTCACCTTATAACCAAAAGTCTCTGCCCATTCCGACGTATAAGCCTGCACCTGCGGCCGGTAGAAGTCAATGAACGATTGCAGCTTCTCTTCTGTTAAACTGTCCGTCTTGAAATCAACAATAACCCAGCCATCCTCTTCCTCGAAGAGGAAATCAATGACTCCACGAACATATGTATACTTATTTGAACCTGTTCCTTCCAATTCGTCCGCAACCCCTGATCCAGCTTCCCCAACATCGCTAAATACGCTGACTTTATCGGCATTCTTTCGAATCATCAGCGGCACCTCAAATAAGCGTCGGCGAGCGCGCAGGCTACGCTGCCAGAGTTCGCTGGTTATTACGTTTCTTACAACCCGAGTGGCTTCGCTTATGAGATCCGCAACCAAGCCTTCCTCATCTGCTAAAAATCGTACAGTATCCTCGAGTTCCGACTCCGGTAATCCCTTGCCTAGCAGCTCAATAGTACGGTGAACAACGCTTCCAAATGCCATTCCTTTACCTTCCGCGGACCATTCCGGCTTATCTCCAGTTGCTTTGGTTTGACCGGTAACTGACATAACCGCATAGGTAGGATTAGCAATCACATCTAACCTCTGTTTACGAATTTTCGCCACGTTTTGCAAATCCGGCCCCACTGTCAACTCAGTCTTCTTCTCCGGCTTCATCGCCGGCACATCAAGCTCACGCGCGAAATCCATACCATCTACAAGCGATATCCAAGGGCAGTTCGCCGGCTGATCAGGATAAAGACTGATGACCAACATCTGCTTTGGACGTGTAGCCGCGACATAGAGCAACCGGTCTTTCTCTGCATTGTAGAAAGCCCGCTCCCGTTCGTTCATCTCACTCCAGCCTAAGGGTTGAGCGATCACTTCCTTTTTGAACTCTCCGATCGATTTACTTATCGTAAAGTAACCTGCAGCCGGATCGGCGGAACGATCAATATACTGCGTCGCATCATGATCAGACTCCCCGCAGGGACAGGCCAAGAACACTACGGGTGCTTCTAGTCCTTTGGCTTTATGCAGATTCATAATCCGGACAGCCTGGTTGCCGCCGGCGTAAAGGCTCGATGTCTCCATCCCTCGATCCGCGAGTATGTGCTCGATCAATCGACACAATTCCGACCAGCTTGAACTCACCGCAAGATCTCCATATAACAGCTGCAGCATTCTCACCAGCGTCCCCGCGCGAACAGAGCCTGCCGGCAGCGTCGACACGTATGGCAGAATACCGAGATCATCCACGATTCTGCTGAACGCGGTGGCCGCGCTTAACGTGCGAATCCACCCTTTATATTTCCGAAGCCTTCCAAGTACCGTAACTACTGCCTTGGCCTCATCACTGCATGCTTCCAATGCCGGCAAGTCAAATAAGGAGAACGAAAATCCCTCCTGCTTATAGGCCCATAATTGCCGATCACTTAAGCCAAACAGCATGCCGCGCATGACTGCGAGTAGAGCCGGTTTATCAGCGAAATCCTCTAAATACCGTGCCAGTTGCAGTAATGCCAGCTGCTCCTCATAAACCGTTGTGCTGCCCGAAGTATCAGCCGGTATGCCCAACAAATCCAGCTGTTCTGCGTACAGGTGGATGAACTCCCTCGTTTTAGTTAGAATCAGAAAATCACTCGGAACCGCATTTCGGGTTTCTCCATCACGATCTAAAATCTGTAAATTGCCATTGTGACACGCCCACGATATATATCGTGCAATCTGCTCGGCATCTGTTTGAGCGACTACAGCTTTGCCTCCTGGCATTTTGGGATAATTAAGGACATAAATCCCATGTGGCGGTTTACGAGCACCTTTGGGATCATCGGCACGTGTCTCCATCTTAACAAAAGGAGCCTGGACCTCCGTTTCCGAAGACGGGAACGTGCCGACAAACTGACCATTGATGAAATCGCCAATGGAATGTACCGAACGGAAATTAGCTGTTAGACGACAAACCGCACCGCACTCCAGGATGCGCGCCTTGACTTCGTTATATATGGAAATATCCGCCCTGCGGAAACGATAGATGGACTGTTTCGGATCCCCGACCACGAACAAAGAACCTAGCCGCGGGGTAAGCCGCCGCCAGTTTTTCTCGAATCCCCCGTCTGCAGAGTTCCCCGTTAGCAGAAAAATCAGCTCCGCTTGAATCGGATCGGTATCTTGAAATTCATCGACAAGCAGCCTCTGGTATCGTTCGGCGAAATAGTCTCTTACTTCACTATTCTCACGTACAAGCTTGGCAGCTTCCATGAGCAAGTCCTGAAAATTCATTTTGCCCGCGGCATAGCGACGTGCCTTGTAATCATCAAGCACAGGCCGAACGAAGCAGATCAGCTTCGGATACATATATTCACGCCATGCCTGAAGGAACGGAAAGAGTACGTTGAACTGCCATTCGGAAAAACTTCTCTTCATCTCGCCGGCATGTTCTTTGGATGTCCACCTGTTCAGCGTCACGTCGAGCTTGCGGTCAAACTCTTTGGCGATCTCGAGCATTCGCATATCATCCGACAAGTCGATGTAACGCATCTTCTGACGCGTCTGTCGGACAAGTCTCTGAACCGTATCCCAGCCCTTTTCAGGCTCCACTGTCGGAATATAAGGCGCTGCAGCATCGAGCAAAGGAAACAGTGTATCCCGAATTCGATCAAAGCCCGGCCGCTCCCGCACCTCACAAGGAAGCTCAACATCCGTAAACAAAGACACACGGTTAAATACATCCCGAAGTGTGTTCACATCCACCCGCAGTGACAATAACTCTTCGAATTGTAACCGTGCTTCTTTATCCAGCTCAGCCATGTATTCATCCCAACAAATCGCTCGGAATCGCTTATCGCTTACTTCGTCCATTTCTTCAAAAGAAGGATCCAGCCCTGCCTCAATGGGACGCTCGCGCAATAACGATCCACAGAAAGAATGGATAGTCCCGATAAAGATCAGATCAAGATTCCCCAGCGCCTCGGACAATCGCTCACGGACTATAGAACCCTCCGATGATCTCCGATAGGCTTTCTCCAAAGTCAGTCTGAAACGTTCCTTCATCTCGTCTGCAGCTTTGTTGGTGAACGTAATGGCGGCGATTTGCCTAACGTTAACACCGGATTCGATCAGCGCAAGAAGTCTGCCAACCAAACTGGTCGTTTTACCTGATCCAGCTCCTGCCTCAACAAGCAACGTCGTATCCAAATCCGTAAGGATCCGATCACGGTCAGCCTGATCTGCAGGTGCCATAAGGCCATTTAATTCAACCATGTCTCTCCACCTCTAGCAGCGTATTTAAAATATCAGCATTTACAGACGACTCCCGTTTGCCTACCATCCACTCCACATGAGACCCGCACACGGCTTGGTAATCACACCACCCGCAGACCTTCGAGTCCTTGGCCGGGACGTAGATCCCTCTATTCCGGGATTCCAGCAAATTAGCAACGATGGCAGTCAGCTCTTCTCTCCGGTTCTGAGTTCGCCTTACATTCTCGCCACGCCCACGCTCTGTCGGGAAATAGTATTCGGCCTCAGTAACCTTGGCTTCAGGGTCTTTTCCCGTTTCGCGGAGCCATTGCTCTACAGCAATGGAATAGATAGCATGCTGCAGCTGAGTTCCGCCGCTGAAATATTCTGTAGCCTTGTACTTACTGGTGCTGCCCGTTTTATAATCAATAATGCGGTACTCGTGTGGTCCTATTCGATCGACCCGATCGACGAAGCCCTTCAGCTTAAATCGAATGCCACTGGACAAATTAATCTCTATTGGCTCTCCATCATGGGTCGTGAGCTCCAATTCGAAGAAGCATGGTTGATCCGTTTTACCGACTTCATTGAGATAAAAGATTTCCACATCACGCCGGATTTCCTCACACTCCTTGGCGAATACATGCATATTAGGAGCAGGGATGCACAGCTCGTTCTCTCTGATCACTATTTCCATTATTTCAGCCAACCGGCCTCTGTTATGTACACCCCGTTTCGTTCCCTTGTTCGTAACATCCTCTAAGTACCTTCTAAACACGTCGTGCAGTAAGGAGCCTCTTTCGCTTGCTTGCAGCCAGCGGGTCCGATCAAATTCCGAGACTTCCTTGGGACGAAGCTTCAAGACATAATAAAAATAGTATTGCAGCCCACAGCTAGCATACTTCTCCAACTGACTTACACTTATGGTATCTCGGCGCTGAATGCTATCTAAATCAGTAGAATTTGCAAACGTGTCGATTTCCAACCACCCGTCATACGCTGATAGCTTCTCATTCAGACGGTAATTTTGAGCTTGGTAACCCGCAGCAAGATGAGGATATGTCTGGAGAATAATCTGCCTGCCATCCTTTGATTTACCGTTCGATTCGTGGAGAAGTATGGTCCAGGCATCGATTTCGTCAAACGAAGCAGCTAGCTCAGCGGCATGCATGATTTCCATAACACTGTAAGGTTCACCTAATGAGTGCTCCAATGCACCAAAATCTAATGACGAATCCCCTGACTGCAGCCGCAGAACTTGAAGCATTTCAAAAGCTGGACCTTGGCTCTTTTGCTCACCTACATCATAAGAGGAATAGCTTAACCATATCTCGCCCCGAATTTGAGACAGCCGGGACTCACGTTCGCTCCTGACATTCTTCGCACGTTCCTTGGCAGGCTCCAAGTGCTTAGACAGCGTAATACGTTCTTGGTCCAAGAGAAGAGGGTCTTGTACTGCAGATATACTCCAAGTTCTCTCATCCATACCCAAGATCCAAGTCCGGTCTCTCCCGCTCCACCCGCCGTTTTGCAGAGAGCTAATGTGAATCGCACCCGGTTTCGGTGTTGCCGTGACGCGAATACGAATCCCTGCTAACATCTCTTTCACGTACTGAACAGCCAAATCCATCGGCATTGGTTCAGATGGACTTGCTGAGTAATGCTTCTTCATCTCCCTCAACGTTGCTCCTACATTTGCATCATCCAGTGACCGTGCCGGCACATGTTTCTGAACAAAATCCGTCAACCACTCTAACAGGATAAGCGGATTCCATTCATTGCCTTCGGGCAGCCGATCAAACCAATCTTTCACGTAAGTAAATAAAGCAGTGCCTTGCTCCCGCTCTTCCTCACTCAGTCGTTCTGGACGAAGTAATGCAAGATACCGTTCCCTCCCCCAACCAATACCGGACTTCTCCAGCAAACGAATCCAATCGGTGCGAGACCAGCGTTCATCTGAAAACGAAATATAGCCATGTCGCAGTATTTCCGCAAGCCTCTTTACCGGGAAGCCTTCTGCAATCCAATCAAGTGCACCTACAACCGCTTTCCCAGCATCACAAAATACAAGCGGCAGCCCGTTCGACAGCGTATATGCGACGCCTAGTGCTTCGGCATGCGAGTGAATAATGGGTGCATAATGCTCATAATCAGACAAAATGATTTCCATTCGATCAAGAGCCGCATGGTCCGATAGTATTCTTCGAAAACCCTCTCTGACCTCCGCTAAACTTCCTGTCGCCCGGAACATCGAAAATCTATTGGTTGAGAAGTCTTCGTTTTTATAAAATGGAGCATCCGAATCTAGGAAGCAGAAACGATCCCCCGACAGTTTGTGGATCATGTTCCGTTCCACCAACGTCCACCCTGTTGGAACAAACGCCAGATAGACGGTTTCGTCCCCTCCTGGTTTCAAGTAGTCAGCCAGTCCGGCAACATCCGTCCGTCCATTTTCCTTCAGATACGTCTCATAGGATGCTAGCAATCTTTTCAAATATTTGCCTTTATGCAGATTCGTGAAACACTCCGCCTTCACTTCATCAGAACGAAGACCGGCCAACCGCATATCGGATATAACACGATTCACTTGATTGACGATACCCGGCTTCAGCATGGACTCGTTTATATAAGTCATCGGATTCTCTATGGCCAACTGCTTCATCAACTCACGGACAACCCAAACCGCCTGCCCCTCATCAAGCAGACTGATTTTTCTGCGAAACAGCTCTGACTTTGTTTTTGCGGTCACTATTCCGCGAAGAGTCTGCACTTCTACGTTAAAGACAGCTCCATAACGCTTGCATATCTGCTCGAGCAGTTGTTGTCCTTGGGCATAGGATCTGGCCAGCAACACTTTCGGAGACAATGGAGCCTCGTTGATTTTCTGATACAACCGATCGATCAGATCCATGTTAAATCCCCCTTACGAATAATCCAATATACCTAAATTCTCTAAAACACACCTTCTTCCCTTCCACTAACCGGAACTGAAGGTGAGTCTTATCCTTATTTTAAGACTTCCTATGGGCAGCAGTATGTCAGCGAATGTACGTTCTAGAAAACGAAATACCTCGCTTTGGATCAAGCGAGGTACATCAATTATTGTGATTAACATATAGTCTAATTCGCTAGCGTATCTGCAATTAACCCATAAATGTAAACCGTATTTACCGATTTGCGTACGGCTTCTTGACTTACAGAAGTCCCGTTAAGCCGTAAATGATAATAAGGAAATACTCTCTCAAATTCTTCAAACGTAATCGTCCTGGGCATTTTCAGAGTGGAACTTGGTATGTTATCCTTTGCTTGACTGATGATAAGTGTAGTTCCATCAGTACTGACTCGAAACCACAATGGTGCCCTTTTGTTTTGTGGGACGGTGAATCTCAAAAGGTTGGCTATTAGCACGCTCGATGATTCGATCCCACATTTCAACTACATGCAAGGTCTTGATCCTCCCTAATGATATGTCTTGCTTATCTATAAATGATAGATTCATCAGTTTATCTTGGTGAGAATGCCCCGCCGAAGACTTCCCTTTTTCGATAATGTTTAAATCTGCTACAGACTTCATCACTTAACGTCATCAAGGAGTGAGTCCTACACATACCCTTTATATAGAAGTCACAATTGCCGCAATTACGGTACTCGCTATAGCTTCTCTTAATCCCCTTCAGCTTCTTGGGATCCTGTTCTTTAGGCCTGTTATTGGAAGCCGCACCCTGCTGACGGGATTGATTCATTTCAGATTTCGGAGTCATTGGCTTGTTGGCCTGCTTCTTCAAGGTCGGATCGATATAGGTCCTTACTTCAGAACTACGCTTATTAGATCCTCCCCGATAGATGTCTACGGAGGAGAGCGCCGTAATCGGCAGCTCCAGACGCTCCCAACCGGAATCATCCACATGATAACCCTGCATAACATAGTCCAACCGACATATCTTGCAGTGAAAAATATTCGTCTGTCTCTCCACCGATGTCTGCGTTCGCTGGTAATACCATAGAGCCTTCTTCCTCGTCAGTTGTAGGCTTGAACCGCAGCAGGAACATCGCTTATTCTCGTTACAGAGCAAATACTTCTTCACGGCTTTTCGCCCCCATATCACTGTATAGCCATTATATAGCGCTCTTCGTCAGATCCTTGCCACTAAACGTAAGTTTTTATCAAGATGATGATTAACACTTACCTATTCTTCAAATTAGGCGATTCTCCTTCTAAATTCAGACCAAGATTCTCACTTTTCGACACTCCAATAGTCCAACCGGGCCTGGCTCTTCTGGCATAGGGGACCATTCACTATTTTCGTTTCATCCGGCGATACTTTTCTTGATGTAGCTCCTTACGCTTCTTGCTGGAATACTCGAAATTCTCTAGCTGATTGTATAGCTTCGCTGATTCTTCGGCCATGACCGGGCTGCTCATGGTGACGGACATTTGAAGCATTTGATCAGCCTGA
The DNA here is from genome assembly GCF_000612505.1 of Paenibacillus sabinae T27. Lineage (NCBI taxonomy): Bacteria > Bacillati > Bacillota > Bacilli > Caryophanales > Paenibacillaceae > Paenibacillus > Paenibacillus sabinae. Next base: position 735,883 of record NZ_CP004078.1, on the reverse strand, counting down.
GCTTTCAGCAGTTTCTGACCTTGTTCCATATCCCCCTGATCGAACGCTGCCATGGCTTCTTCGATGACTTTCGCAGATTTGGTCAGTTCAACCTGCTGTACCACTTCGGAATTTTTGGGCACGTTTAGCAAATTGATATCCGACGTGAAAACAGCCATTACATCAAAGGTAATGCTGCAAGATGCAGCGTTCTCCGTGACATCAACGTACTCCCAGGATAATTGGAGAACATTATGCTCACCCTGCGTATGAGGATGAAAAGCCAATTCTACGAGAACGGACTTTACCTCATCCTGATAAAGGTCGCCGGCGTGGATAATAGGATGCCCTTCTTGATCATCCACCGGATACCCGTAAAGTCCGACAATTTGTGTTCCACCCGATGGGATCAGCCTAAGCTTGAGATTCTGAGCGACTACGGATAGCAGCCCTTGTAACTCTTGTTGAAAAATCGAAGGAATGTCATCTGCCTTATCGATAAAGTAGAAGTTTCCGCCGCCATGCTCCGCAATGCCTTCCATCAATTCTTCATCGAAACCGTCTCCGACGCCCATAGCACTGATCCCAACACCAGAAGAACGGTATTCCTTTGCAATTGCAAACAGCTTCTCGCGATCCGTGATCCCTTCGTTGGCATGGCCGTCAGACAATAGAATTACACGGTTCACCATCCCTTCGGCCTTGTTCTTCTGGACATACTGCGCACCTTCAATCAAGCCTCCGCTGAGATTCGTTGTTCCACCAGCTTCAATTGTATCAATACGCTGCTTGATCAGATCCTTATGCATCACTTTTGCAGGCGGTAAAACGGTTCTGACATGGTCATCAAATGCAACTAGACTGAGTAAATCATTGACATTCATCTGATCAGCTACAAACCGACACGCTTTTTTGCTGTACATCAACGGCACTCCCGACATGGACCCACTGCGGTCCAATACCAGAGAAAGATTGATCGGAGCGCGGTTTTTGGCGTCATTCATCCTTCCAACCCCATGTGCTTCGATGAGGAGATAAATCTTCTCCGCTCCCCCAGTCGGCAAAAACGGATTACTCCATGAATGGTTAAACAACACAGGTTGATTCATGTTGCATCTCCTTTCTCCGAATAGATTTCTTTAACTTTTTTGCTGCGCGGCTGTTTTTGGCAGTTACATAATTCGCCCATTTATGAATGCTGATATATTCCAGAATTCCAAGGCACGTGATTAAAATAATGGTATTCGTCCTTTCATTTCGCACATAACGCCAATAGGTCTGATCAAAGTAGACGGCAGGTTTCCCTTTCCACTCCAAAAAACACAAATCTTTTCTCGGTACCTTCCGCAATTGATTTTGAAAATGATAGAAGTCGTCCTGACATGTCGCCGCTCTCTCACAATAACGTTCGAAAGCGTGTTTCGTTATGATGAGCTTCATTTGGCCAATGTCCTCCTTCTTTACGCCCTTGTACCTACTATCTTAAACTTTCCCTTGGGCAACCGTTTGTCAGCGAATAGACGTTCGCAAAAAGAAACCCCGCTTCTTAGCGAAGCGAGGCTGCTCTATAGGTTACTTCTATTGATACATCATGATCCACTGCGACAACTGCTGTTTCAACGATTCCCGGACAGATTTGGGTTCCAGAATTTCCGCCGACGGACCATACTGAAGGATCCATCTCAAAAACTCTTTTTCATTATTAACAGTCACTTCGAAAATAAGGCTGCCGTCCTTCTGATCCTTCATTCGCGGTTGTACGAACAGTTCTTCTTCCTTAATGTAACGGGCGACTTCAGCATTGAAACGAACTTTGAAAGTGACGTTCTTTTCCCCACGATCAATGGACCACGTGTTCTTCAAATATTTTTTGATATTGAAATCTCCTTTGTCGAACTGCTGCCCGGTAAGCTCAACCTGCTGAAAACGACTGATTCGAAAGGTCCGAATGTCCTGTGCTAAGTGGCAATACCCGATCAAATAAAACCGATGGTCGCGTGGGACGAGATAATATGGATCGATTTTGCGCTCCGTCGTTTCATTGCGGTATTGCGTATGGTAGACGACGTCGATTGTTTTATGCTCCAAGATGGCTTGAATAATTGGCTGTAGAAAATTTGGACTTTCTTTACGGTACGCGGGCGTGCCCATCTGAATGACACCGACGATATCCTCAATTATATTATTTTGGCGCGATTTCTCCTTAAGATGAGTGCCCATTACCTTATCATATGCTGTATCGAAACCTGGTGGCAGCTTGTCCTTATCCAGCATGGAAGGGAGCAAAGAAAACACAAGAGCTTCCTGTTCGGTAAAGTTTAGAGGATATAGAAAGAACTTACCCATAAACCGATACCCGGTTCCCCTGCCCTCTCTGGAAACCGGAGCAATCAGTTCGAGAATATCCATATCTCTATAAATAGTCCGGATGTTCACATCGCATTTGAAAGCAAGATCTTTTGCCGAGATTCCGGGATTTGCCTGAATAGCGTTAATGATGTTAAGAATGCGAATGACTTTGTCAATCATGACGATCCCCTCTATTTCCCATAATAGGTAACATCCATTTTTGATTATCGTATCATGGTTAGAGGAATCTATGAAGAAATACTTTTGTTAATACAACAAAAGAACAGCCCGAATTGCTTGACTGTTCTCTCTATGTCTGTAATCTCTGCTCAATGCGTTTACCCCATTGAGGAATAGAGTCCAAACGATAAGTTATTGAACCGTTATCTGCACCCAGAATAATCTTGCCTTCTATATGACTGTTATCTATGACGATCAGATGGTCAATTAAATGAAGATAAGAAAGCAAATTTCCAATTGAAGTGTCATGTCGTCTGATAATATCCTCAGTAGGAATGTGATGCCCACCGTTTTTAACTCGAGCTGCTACCCGCTCGATATTTAGGCGATAGTCTCCCAAGCCAACATAAAACATAGTTACTTCGAATCCGCTTACCTTGGCATCTCGCATAAGACGGATGGATGGCGTTGCCCCGGGCCAATGTTGTTTCAATTGAGAAGTTGCGGCTGTTTTGGATGCAATCTCTGGCTAATTTTATGGCCTCTTTCCCAGCGGATACTTTTCGTCTCTCTGGATGATAAGAATCCATGCCTCGTGCCAATGCATCAGAATCAATGTTTATGCTGAGCCCGAGCTGGTCAACAATCAGATTACGGATTGTACTTTTCCCACTGCCATTATTGCCGGCAAAAACATACAGGATTTGACATTATATCACGCATGACTGCCATCACTTTGAGATACTCGAACAATGTTACCGTCACTGTATTCCTTTACGATTTGGCCTTCGCTCGTTTTGTATATGTTTCGTTGGCTTTGGCATCCAACTTAGCACGATCGCCTGTAAGTTTGATCAACTTTTGGAGATCTTTGAAATTCATTTGGTTCACCGTCCTGTTGCTCCAGTATTGGCTTTGGTTCGATTATAACACATCAAAATTATCCGGTTATTCTTAACGAACATCAATCAATGATCACATCTATTGGATTTCCATTTTCGGGTCTGTTGTACATTCGACATGTAATGAGTGCTTGCTTAATGCCAGCGATTTTTCCTTTCAGAAATTCGTCATTAGGATCCAACTGATGCTCCCGCAGTAATTCGGCTAAGTTTCGTTCAAAGTATTCAATCAAACCCTCAATATCCTTTTCCAAAAGAGAGCCCCTCTCCAAGATATCTTTATAGTTCCAGTAATATTATATCAATTCATAATGATAACCAAAAACAGCAGGAAAAGTCCTTTTAAGGGGACTTTTCCTGCTGTATTCTTGATTCTATTAAACCGATAAGTGTGCTTCGCTTCTCATCCATTCCTCGATCATATCCATGCTAAATAAAATTCTTCTGCGCACCCTTATATGCGGAATCTGTTTCTCGCGTACCATCGCATAGATACTATCAGTGGATACCTGCAGATAACTCGCAAGTTCATTTACGGTTATTATTTGTTTCATTCCGATCGCCTCCAGGTTAATTCTTTTGAATTGATTTATCCTTGAACTTATTGTAAAATTTGTATCAATTACAGGCTTGGCCTGAAGTGAGCATTAATGAGGAATCAACGTCCTACTATAAGTCTGCCCTTTTATCCCTTTTCGCCTTTTGGGATAGCATGTGGTTATAATCCTTTCATATTGAGAGACTAAAGCTGCACTTTACATCTGTTGATGTGAAGTGCTTTTTTGTTTTGAAGTCCAGCCAATATTTTATGAACTCATCTTCAAAACATAAGTGTGTGACGATCTGGTTAAACAAGACACGAAATCCTACTCGGTCTTGGGCCCTCCTTTTCAGGAGGTTGGTTTAATGTTGACTAGAATGAGTATTCCCGCGGCCCGACTTTCTATAGGAAAACTTACTCCGGTAAGAATTTCTATTGATGGTCAAACAACGATGTATCATTGTCATTGGTGATCCATTATGAGTAAGAACGGTAATAATTTCTACCCGCTCTACAGGGCCGAACCACTTCAGCAAGCACAAAATTATATAAGCATCAAAGATCCTCAGAAAAAAGGCGAACTAAAGCGTTACCTAAAATCATTGAAATATAAAGATTTTTTGATCATACAGAGTAATCGCAGCCTATGGGAGCAACTATTAAGAGATCCTGATCCAATCTTTAGACGACAACTCTGCACAATAACTTATAAAATAACTCAAGAACAAATTGCACACAACGTATCAGGTTCAACAAAAACTGGATTTTCGTTGATCAACCATACGCTGCGGCCGGACTATTTGATCACATTCATTCTAGCAATCATGTTTAATGTCCCGTGGCAAATTATCACTGAAAAAGAACCCGTCGAGAACTCATTTAAAGATTTTACGGAATATAATCTCGACGGGTCTGCAAAAAGGATCAGCGTTGAGGCACTTTATGAAGAGAAGGATCGTGTTGGTCGAAACATTGCTGGATACTTAATCACAGATGCTCAGCGCCTGCTTGAACAGGCTGGACCCCTAACGACAGGACGTTGGGTGACTACGTATCCGGAATTAGATTATTTTGAATTTCATTTACCACATGAACCCGTCCTTCATAAAGCCAAAAGAAAAGAAATCCTCAACACCTTTCCGTTTGCTACGCATTTAGGGACAACTTACACACCATTACGATCAGAACGATCTTTATGGGTGATGGGACCAAAACCTGGGAAGCTTCAAGAATATCAACAAACTTTAATGGAATTAGATTTCCGGGATGAGACAGATATTCGTGAAATCTAAATCATATTTGAATCAGACCATCTTCCGATTCGGAGGATGGTTTTTCTTATACAAGTAAGAATTTTCAGGCACCAGATAATAATTGGCCACCCTGTTGATGTAGTGAAAAACTCATCTGCTGTGGGAGGAATCAGTATGGAAAAGGATATGAAAACCCAACCCCCTTCACGTTTGGAAACCGAAGAAATAACAAAAGAATCTTTTCGGCAGAATGCTTCTTTAAACGAAAAGATTCTTCTTTGTGAAGGTATGTTTACTGATCTTCGTGACGATCATGATATTAGAAAATTAACCCGAGCGAGGATTGAGAGCATGCTTTACGCGAGTAATCTTAAACAATCGGAAGCACCGATCAACGTTCATATTGGACGACAGGGAATCAACCAGTGGATATGGGAAAACAATGTGATACCTGAAATTCCAACGAATGTTTTGAAGGAATATCTTAAGCAGAAGCTGACGTATGATGCCTTTGCTTTTTATAACGAGTACATCATGGTTCGAGAACTATCGCAAAAAATTGCTGCACATTTGAAGATACCTGTCAGTGATATTTTAGATAAGCACTTCACGGACAATGAGGTCTTGACGTATCTATCATCATCATTTGCAACAACCGGCAGAAAGCAGAACCTAATGGCGTTTATTGTTCAGCACGCAAATCAATTTCTACAGACAACCTTGCAAGATACAGAAAAATATAGCCTGCTCTTTACACCATTGAAAACAAATAAAGGAAAACCAGTTCATCCGAAAATTGAAATGTATATGAAACAGTTAACAAAAGAGGGCAAATCTGATCATACCAAAGCAAGAGTCAAGACGCACATCAATTCTTTGTTGGTTTGGTTGGTTGACAATATGAAGGATTTCGCAGCTTGTCAATCTCATACTGTTCCAGTCTTATCCATCACAGAGATCCATCTACAGGAATTTCGTTCCTATCTACTGAAGAAACAGCGAAAAGGAGAGTATAGCCTTATTACCATTAGTGAATGTATCTATGCTATTAGAAGCTTCTTTTTATTTTTGAAAAAAACTTTCGGATTTCCAGACCCAGCAAAAAAAATTAAATCGATTAAAGCATCTCGATATCGTTTCCGAAACTTACCTACTAAAGAACAGGTCACTGCGTTTTTTAATGTTATTGAGGTATATTCCGAGAATCCACTTATGGAGCGGATCGCTTTTCAATTCATGCTTACACTTGGCTTGCGTTCTATGGAAGTCTCACAAGTATCGTGGAATGACATTAATATGGAAATCCGAACGATTTGTATTCACAGTAAAGGCGGAAAACATCACGAATTACCGCTGGCTGGAGAACTTTATCGTGATTTGAAAATGCTCCGTAGCATTCCTTCAAAGTCTACATACTTATTTGGCGACGATCCAAAAAGAATTGTATGGAAATTTCAAAATAACTATAAATTATACAGCCATATCGCTGGCTGGACATTCCCCGGCGGATTGCATTTATTTCGCCATTGTTTCGTAACGAATCTAGTTGGTCAAAATCCTCCACCACAAGTAGTTCAGGTACTTTCGCGGGTAATTAAAATGGACACGGTTAGTTTATATACCCATCTAAATCAGATGTCAAATTGGCGTTCACAAGAAGTGAATAAGCTTGATTATTCATACAGAGGAGGTAAATGAGCATGCCTATTTATGATAAAGAATTCGAAATGGACCTCTTATTGGAGGACAAAATTAAAGAAATGGCCGAAGCATACGGTCCCCATAAATTTTTCCAAGCTTTAAATCAAATGGATTGGATTCCAAAATCGACAAACAACGAAAAAGCTCGTGAGCATGTAAAACTAAGTGATGCTGTCGAGTTCTATTTTTCGAGCGATTCATTTACTGAACTTGCGGAAAAATCACAAGTAGCTTATCGCTATGAAATGAATTGGTTTATCAAATTCTGCAATCAACATTTCGATCAAGACCCTGATTTCAAAACGATTTGTACCTCTCAACATTTAAGTGATTACTTGGCACCGGTGAAAAATAAAAATACTCGAAGCAAAAAGGCTGCCTTTTTGAGAAGCTTTTTGCGAACCATTCTTGAGCATTTTTATGAAGAAAAGATAGATAAACTAAAGCGGGTATTAAAGGTGGAGGTTGATAAACGACGTGTACCTCGTGCATTCACTAAAGAACAAATTGATGAGTTGATACTGCTAGCTAGATTAGGACGTGAATCACATCGGAACTTTATTATACTGTGGACGTTTCTCGGGACCGGGATACGCCTCAGTGAGTTATGTTCTCTTCAAATTGGAGACATTAAACCGCAGACACAAGATATTTGCGTTCGTTCAAAGGGCGAAAAAGAATTTAAAACTCCATGTAAAATCACTAATTTTTCACTTGAACTGCTGTGTAAGTATGTAAATTTCAGGTATGGTGCCCTTAAGGAGTCGCCCAATTATTCTGAGCTATATGTATTCTCCGACGATAAGGGTATTACACCACTTCATGAGAGTACTATTCAAAAAATGTTTACCAATCTCATTGATGAAGCGTCAACTATTACTGATGATGACAAAAGAGTTTATCAGCTATCTGTTCACTCTCTCCGTCATTCGTTTGCCCTTTATTTGCTGGAATCTGGTGTAAATATATACACAATCCAAGAGTTGCTTAGACATAAGTGGCTCAGCTCAACACTGGTTTATCTTAAAATGTTTGATAGCATGCTTGTTAAAGTAATCAATCAACATCCATTAGGAAATCTGAAAGTCAATGATTTTTTCTGAGGAGATCCGATAGATGAACAACATTTTATTCGAATCCAAGTACTATAAATTTTGGTATGAGCATGTAGATCTTACAGCGAAAGAATATGTTGAACGCGACCTGCGAAAATTTGAAAAGTATTTGCAATTGAGAGGATTTGAAGGCGAACTTGATTTCGACAAATTCCATGCCAGCCCAAAGCATCCCGGCTCATTTCGACCCATTCAGCAATACTTTATCGACCAATTTGTAGAATACCTTCGCGAAGATTATCAGGCAACGAAGAATGTTATGTACAATGCGATCAGTTCTTTAAAAAATTTCTTTAAATTCCTATATGACATGGAGTTGATTCAACTTAACCCAATGGAGGATTATCCTAATCCATATTATGACCGACCGATCAAAAATACTGCTCTTTCAAAAGAGGAATGCCTTGCTCTTCTCGGTGCTACCTTGAAAAAAGATCCTTTCTTTCGCCAGGAATTCGTTTTGATCTGGTTCATGCTGATTACTGGGGTTAGGAATTCAGAAGTTATATCCATTTCTCGAACCAGTGTTAACCTTGACACCAGGATGGTAATGATAATAGAAGGGCAGAAAAATGATGCTCGTTCTACCAGTATTACTACTGCTCTATCAGAAGAGCTTAGGCGGTATGTCAATCATCCGAACTATATAAATTGGGCAGAAAAAGGTAGAGATACATTATTCTTTCGAAAGGAAAAACCGCTAACTGGTGATACGTTACGAAAATTACTAAAGAATTTATGCCTCGAAGCTAATTTATCCAGAATCGCAACCCCTCACGACTTGAGGCGTACAGCTGGCTATCTCATGCAATCAGCCGGAATGAACATGGTCGAAATCCAAAGGCAGTTGGGGCATCAGATAATGGCTACAACATTACGCTATATCCCACCGTTGAATGACTTAGCCAAAATCCTGGCCCAGGAGGTTGAACAACATTAATAAAATGTGTAATCGTAAGCTGCCCGATTATTATAAGGAAATGACAATAAGTATTATAGTAATAAATCAAGCTTAAGGGTCTCGTTATCGGACCCTTTTTCAATACTGTAATTTATGTCATCCACGTTTCTTTTGAAACATTAAGGGGAAAAATGTAAATATACTTTGCTGATTTTCATTTTTTTCAGCAGAACACAACACTCTGGAGTTGGAGAGATTTAGTATGGCTAACATTCAAAAGCGTGGAGACAATTCGTGGTTCTTGACTGTAAGCCTTGGAAAAGACCACCAAGGCAAGTATATACGACGCACAAAAACCGTTAACTGCCGTACCAAAAAAGAAGCTGAAAGCGAATATGCAAAATTTCGTCAGGAAGTTGAAGCTGGTGAATATATCGCACCACAGAAAATGACATTCGGAGCGTTTGTTGAAGAATGGCGCGATAAATATGCTGTTAAACATCTGGGTTATAAGACATTGTATACATACGAATCGAATCTAAAAATTCGTATCCTGCCTGCTTTCCAACACATGCAGTTAGAGGATATTAAGCCCCTCCATATTATAAATTTTCTTGATAAACTTGAAAAAGAAGGCAGCCGCGGAGATAAAAAAAATGGAGGGTTAGCCTCTGGAACGATCGAGATTAATCACCGTATCTTAAAAAACATTCTAAAACGTGCAGTTGAATGGAGAATCATCAAACGAAATCCGGTTAGTGACGTGCAAAAACCAAAAGTCGATTCAAAGGAGATTATCCCATATGATGAAGCAGAAGTTGAACAAATGCTTCGAGCACTGCAACGTGAACCTTATCACTGGAGGATAATGATTACTTTAGCTCTTACAACTGGGTTACGACGGAGTGAGTTGCTTGGACTTGAATGGAAGCATCTTGATTTTAACACGGGCGTGTTAGATGTTTCGCAGAGCATGATCCATGCTCTGAAAGGTGAAGTCATCGTGAAACAGCCTAAGACAAAGAAATCCATTCGTAAAGTTGCATTACCAAGCTCCATGCTTAAAGAGCTAAAAGAATATTACGACTACAGAATGCAGGAACGAAATGACATCGGGGATGCATGGCGCGGCGGCAGTTGGTTTTTTATGTTTTCACATACAGATGGACAACCTTTCCATCATGAACGGCCCTATCTTTGGTTTCGACAGTTCGTTAAGAAAAACGGGTTTCGATACATTCGATTCCATGATCTACGGCATACCTCAGCAACAATTCTAATTAACCAAGGCGTTCATGCCAAGATCATTTCAGAACGGCTTGGACACGGAAGCATTACGACAACAATGAACATTTACGGCCATGCTCTCCGGACAGCCGACCAAGCAGCCGCGGATAAGTTCGAATCTTTCTTTACATCTAAAACAGCACAAGGACAATAACGAAGACGCCTGGGGTTTTACCCGGCGTCTTCGGTTCATTTGGGCTGACTTATGACTGATTTTTACATCAATTTTACATCAATCCTGTTTTTCGGCCTCTGTATCACAAATATTATTAACCTGTACTATACAGAAAAACCCGATAGTAATAAGGTATTCATTAAACTGTTTCATTCTTCATCAACAAAGCCACCGATTCTACGTGCACGGTATGCGGAAACATATCCACCGGCTGCACTTCCACCGTCTTATACCCTCCATCCTCCAGCACCCGCAAATCCCTGGCTAGGGTGGACGGGTTACAGGACACGTACACTACCCGCTCCGGCTTCATTTCCAGAATCGTCTCCAGTAGGCGCGGGTCGCAGCCCTTGCGGGGCGGGTCGACGACAATGACGTCGGCGGTGATGCCCTGCTCTTTCCAAACAGGGATGACGTCCTCTGACGGTCCCGCCTCGAACATGATGTTCTTCATGCCGTTCAGCTCGGCGTTAGCCCGAGCGTCCTCTATAGCCTCCGGCACGATCTCAACCCCGTACACTTTATCCGCATACTGCGCAAGGAACAGGGAGATCGTACCGATGCCGCAATAGGCGTCGATCACAGTTTCGCTGCCCGTCAGTCCGGCATACTCCACCGTTTTGCCATACAAAACCTCGGTTTGTGCGGGGTTCACCTGGTAAAAAGACCGCGCCGAGATGGCGAACTGCACATCGCCGATATAATCATAAATCACGTCTCGCCCCCACAATACACGAGTCTCGTTGCCAAAAATAACGTTTGTCCGCTGCGTATTGACGTTCTGGCAGATGCTTGCCACCATCGGAAGCTGCTCGCGGATGCTGCCGATCCAAGCATCAACATGTGGGATATCCCGCCCGTTGGTCACGAGCACAAGCATCATCTCGCCGGTGCGGAACGCCTTCTTGACGATGACATGCCGCAGCAGTCCGCGCCCGGTCTCTTCATTATACGCACTGATGCCGAGTTCGCTTCCGATGGCCTTGACCAGGCGAACGACTTCATCGTTATGCTCATGCTGAATCAGACACGTCTCCATGTCGATGATCCGGTGACTGCCGCGCGCGTAGAAACCGCCGACAAGCCCGCCGTCGGCAGCGCCGATCGGCACCTGGGCCTTGTTGCGGTACCGCCAAGGCTCGTCCATACCGAGCGTCGGGCGCACGACAATGCCGCCGGGGCGTGAAGCCTCGGACGAAGCGGTGCCCTCCTTACCCTTCGCCACATCCAGCTTCCCGATCCGCTCCAGGTTGTCCACCACAAGCTGCCGCTTCCACTCCAGTTGGGCAGCGTAGTCCATGTGCTGCAGCTGGCAGCCGCCGCATTGGTCATAGATCGGGCAGGGCGGTGCGATGCGGGAAGCGCTTGCCTCCACAAGTTCAAGCAGCTTGGCGTATCCATATTGCTTCTTCGTCTTAAGAACCCTCGCCCGGACTTTCTCTCCGGGAAGCGCCCCCTGCACAAAAAGGGTATAGCCCTCTACCCGGCCTACCCCTTCGCCTTCATGCGTCATGCCGATGATATCGAGCACGACCTCATCGTTTTTATTTACAGGCAGCCCGGCGACGATTGCCGCCTTACTGTCCCCGCGGCCTTGACGGCGGCCGCTGCGGTTATTTTTCATCGATCGGTTTCACTTCTTTCCTGATCTTCATTATTCATGGTGTGTGTTACATTTCGACTTCATGCTGCTTAGGAGTTCTGCGCAAATATCCGCAAATGCTGCGGCAGGATCCGGAAATGGCCCGGAAGCGTGCCGCCCAGCTCTCCGTCCAGATTCAGCTGGACATATCCGGTAGAGGTGACTTCCATTTCATTCGTGCGGAAGTACACGACTTTCTTATCCTGCAGATGTTCGCCGCGCAGCGCCAGGGTAACCAGGCGGATTAACTCGGCAAGGTTGCATTTCTTCAGGGCGATCACGTCGAACAGCCCATCGTCGATGCGGGCATCGGGAGCAAGCTTCTCGAATCCGCCGACGGAATTCGTGTTGGCAATCAGGAACAGCATGAACTCGTCATGGATCAGCTCCTGCCCGTTGGCGCGGATCATCAGCTCGGTCGGAGACAGGCTGGCCATTTTCTCGATACCTTTTAAATAGTAGGCAAGCTGTCCCATCATCGTCTTGAGCCTGCTTGGCACTTCATATGTCAGCTCGGTCAGCGTTCCGCCGCCGGCAATATTAATGAAATAACGGTCGTTGGCTTTACCAAGATCGATAAGGCGCGATTGCTGCTTAATGATCAGATCACAGGAGTCTTCCCAGTATTTTGGAATACCCATAGCGCGCGCAAAATCATTAGTGGTTCCCAGCGGGAGCACCCCAAGAGGAGGAAGATTCGGCTTCTCCGCCATCCCGTTAACCACCTCATTCAGCGTACCGTCGCCGCCAGCCGCAATAATGAGATCGTATCCGCGATCCACTGCATCGGCCGCCGCCGCTGTCGCATCGCCTTCTCCCGTCGTCGCATGAGTGGTGGCCTCAATGCCGCCCTGGTCGAGACGGTCCAGAATATCGGCAAGCCTTCTCCTCATTTCCTCCCGCCCGGAAGTTGGATTATATATTAATCTCGCAGTTTTCATCCTGGAACTTCACCCGTTTCTATATTGAACAACTTAACTGATTATACCCAATTCTGGAGGGCACAATCAATATATGTAAAAAGGGGAGGAAACAGCACAGGAGAAACGCCTGTATTTCCCCCCTCCATCAGTATTCGCAACAAGCAGGCGGATTCTGCGCGGACGCATGTACCAGCTGAAAAAAAATGTTGCATACGTGCAAAAACGGTGGCCGAGCGCAGGCGCGATCTTATCGCCCCTACCAACCCATTTCCGGTTTCCCCCTACGCAGCCGCCTCAGCAATCTTACATCCGCAAAAAACGGCGGACAGCATAGACGTGTCTCCTACACTTTATCGTCCATCCCTGGTTCTTCCCCGCGCAGCCTCTCCAGCATCGTCTCAGCCTGAGCAGCGATCCAGTGGGGCAGCAGCGGGTGGGGCAGCAGCGTTCTGCCGGTGTATTTGTAGGTCAAGCCTTTCAGCTTGTCAGGAATGACATTTTTGGTGAAGTAGCCCTCGCTTAAAAAAATCGGCGCCACCAGCACCTCATGCCCCTGTTCCCGCCAATACTGCACCTTATCGCCCACACCGCCCAGACTCAGCAGCGCGTAATCCGCCGCCGCAATGCCGCTGATCCTGAGGACGCGTTCCGCCAGAGACAACATCCCCCGCTCCCAGCGCTGGCGGAAACCGGGATGCACGCTTCCGTGGCCGACCAGGAGAATGGTCTCTCTGGCGGGATTCTCCGACAGGTCCCGGATTTTATCCCAGACCATGATCGCGATATCCGGGTCGTCGTCGACGGGGTTGCCGTAGTGAATGCGGGCTGATACTCTGAACCGCTCAAGTTCGGTTTCTTTTTCCGGCTCATCCTTCGCCCCAAGCGCATAGGCTATCTCATCCACATGGGTGCTGCCCGACGAGACGAACAGCGGAATAACCAGAATATCCGTAACGCCCTGCCCTTCCAGCCGGTCAATCCCGTCCTGAATGGAGCGCCCCTCCACCAGCTCCAAAAAAGAAACCGCCACGGGAACAGCTTCCCGCAGCGATAAACCGTTAACGGCTTCATCGACGATCGCCACCCAGGACGTATCGCGAGAACCGTGACTGATGATGAGAACGCCCGCTTTCATACGTTAGCGCCCCAGGCGTTCCAGAGTCAGCTTGTAACCGTCGTTTCCATAATTAAGGCAGCGTTTGACCCGCGAGATCGTCGCCGTGCTCGCTCCGGTCTCCGCTTCGATCTGGTTATACGTGCAGCCCTTGCCCAGCATGCGCGCCACCTCAAGCCGCTGGGACAGCGACTGGATCTCGTTCACCGTGCACAGATCATCAAAGAAAACATAGCATTCTTCCATATTTTTTAAGGTTAAGATAGCTTCAAATAATTGATCGATACTTTTATCGTTCAGCTTCTTCAGCTGCATAAAATGATCATCCCCTAAAATGGCTTTTCTGCCTTTTACTATATTGCACCAGAGCGCATTTTTCAAGCATTAACGATTTCACGCTGTAAAGAATGAAAAGGAAGGACAACTGTCCACTCCCAGCGTACAAATTAGTTAAGCCTGCCCGCGCTCCGCTCGCCTCTCCCGTGAGATAGCGCCCTTCCTATATTACTCCATTAGCGTGCTAAAAACAAAGCCGGACAAGGATTTTTCAAGATTTCCAGGTACCGCTGGGCAGCTGCCCTTTTCCGCTCCTATCCCTGTTACCCCGGGCATACGTCCATACCTTATGTTCGCCCATGACATACAGTATAGCAAAATCACCGACAAAGGAATGTGATATCATGCCGCATCATTACTATAATCATTCCCGCCGGAACAGCCGCGCTTTGACTGAACCGTTTAATGGCTCCCCTTATCCGGGAATCAGCCCATACGTACAGGTGCCGGGACCCGGGACGGCGGGGGGGCTCTCCACTGTGGGTGCGGAAGCGGCGGAAACCGCGCTTGCGGTTCCGGCAGAGGCGGAGACGGCAGCCAAAGGAGGCGGACTGTTAGGAAACCTCGGCGGGCTTGCCAATATGGCGAATATGGATCAGATCAAGGGGCTTATCGACAAGATGGGGGGAATCGACGGAATCGTCAGCTCCATGGGGAAAGTGCAGAAGATTATGCAGAGCTTTCAGCAGATAGCCCCAATGTTCAAGCTGGTTATGGCCGGGCTTGGCAAAGGTAAGGGGAAGGGCGGGGCGGGCCTGCTTGCCGCGGAAGAAGACTCCGCTTCATATGGTCCTTCCCGGCGCAGAAAAAGAACCGCCCCGAAAAGCCGTAGATCAGGCTCTTCGGGACGGCGGCGTTCAGGTTCCTCCGGCAAGCGGCGCCGCAAGTAAGCGGCGCCGGCTCTATGCCCAGCGGAAGAAAGTCATGCGGGCTGGCGTTTATTTAGCTAAACCAGCCCCGTTTTTTAAACCACAGCACCATGCCTGTGCCCAGCAGCACCATGATCATCAGGACCAAAGGATAGCCGAAGAGATAGTCCAGCTCGGGCATTACCCTGAAATTCATCCCGTAAATGCCGGCGATCAGCGTCAAGGGCATGAAGATGGTGGTGATTACCGTCAGTGTCTTCATAATCGTATTCATCCGGTTCGAATTCAGGGATATGTAACTGTCGCGCAGGTCCGACGTCATTTCACGGTCGGCTTCGATCATATCGGTCAGCTTGAGCAAATGGTCGTAAATATCGCCGAAATACATGCGCTCCACCGAATTGCTCTGAATGTGCTGCGAATTGAGCACCCGGTACATCAAATCGCGCATCGGCACAATCGTCCGGCGAAGCTTCAGGAGACGCCCGCGGACATCGAACACCTGGGTCATCAGCTCCTCAACCGATTCATTGCTCCCCCTGTTCTCCAGTTCCGCCAGTTCGTCCTCGATCATATACAAGCTCGGAAAATAGTGGTCCACCAGCTTGTCCATCACCGTATAAGCCGCCAGGATCGGGCCGCCGGACCAGCCCTTTCGGTTATGGATTTCCTTCACGATCTTATTCCAGGCTTCATCCAGCTCCGTCTGCCTCTGAAGATGAAAGGACACCAAAAAAGATTTGCCGACGAACAAATCCACCTCTTCGGCCTTCAGCGACGATTCATTCAGCGCATGCAGCACCAAAAACTGCACTTCCTCATAGTAATCAAGCTTCGGCCGCTGAAGCACATGCATGCAGTCTTCAATCGCCAGCGGATGAAAATGAAAATAGGTATCCAGAAGCTCCGTCTCCTCCGGAGTCGGCTCCGAAAAATCCGCCCATATCCACTTGTACTCCTCTATCCTGATCTCCCGCAGCGGCATATCAATCAGCACTTCCCCCTGAGGGGTGACCGCCAGCGTCCGTATCATAGCCTTCCCTCCTGAAGCTCAAGAACCATGACCTGCAAAAACTTGCGGATATTCACCTTGGTCTTGCCGGATTCCCGGCCCTGCTCGATTTCCTTCATTTTGGCGCGCACATCTTCGAAATCAAAATAAAGCGGCGCGTAATATTCAAACTTGGGATGGCTGTAATCGGTCAGTCCGATGGAAGCCAGATGGGCCAGCCCGGTCGCGAGCGCCCGGCGCAGCCGCTGCTCGATGGCCTTCGTCTCTTTGGCGATGTCGCTTGTGCTCTCCTTGTAGCGTGCGGCGACGGTTTCATACAGCTCCTTGAGCGGAGGCAGATTCCCCGCATCCTCCCGTTCCATCAGGATTTCCATAATGGCCAAAATATCTCGTCCGCCGCTTTCGCCAATCATTCCCATGTTCATCAGAATCGCCTGGACGGCATCCTTTACCGTACGCCGGGCCGGAATCGCCGGGGCCGCTCTGAATTGAAGCCCCTCCAGCTTCTCCAGGCTCGATTTGATTTCATCGAGGTAACGGCTCATCGCATAGCGCTCGTTCACTCTCCGCAGCACGGTCTCCACTTCGATCCGGTTGATCGGCTTGCGGATGAAAAATTCGATGCCGCTCTCATACGCCCGCCCGACCATATCCTGATTCTCGATTTGCGAAATCATGACGAACTTGGACCTGCAGCCCTGTGCCTGAAGGGAGCGGATCGTCTCGATCCCGTCCTGATCGGGCATCAGCAGATCCATCAGCACGATGTCGGGCGATTCCTCCAGAATCAGCCTGACGCCTTCCTGCCCCCCTTCGGCAGTTCCCGCCACTTCGCCAAGGCCGCTGTCCTCAATAATATGCTGCAGCATCCTCCGTGCGCTCCGGTCGTCGTCTACAATACAGAAAGAAAGCGGCATGCTCTACTCCTCCTTTTGCAGCTTCTTCGTGGGAACCGAGATCTTGAACATGGCCCCGCCCGCGTGAGGAGCATTGTTAACCGTTATTTCGCCTTCGAATAAACGGACAATATCCTTCACATGGGACAGGCCGATCCCCGTAGCCGCCACACCCTCTTCATCGAATTTGGTCGTAAAGCCGGGCTCGAACAGCAATTCCCGGTCGCGCTCTTTCACTCCGCCTCCGCTGTCGGTGACGGTGAACACGGTCATGTCTTCTTTTTCATATACGTTCAGGTAGATCGTTCCTTTATCTTTGATCGCTTCAACGGCATTGGCAGTGAGGTTGTTAAGCAGCGTGAGCAGAGGAATATAGCTGACGGTGGCATAATCGGAGGTAAGCTGCCGGGTAAACATGATGTCCTTGCCCAGCATATCGGCATACTTCTGGTTGCTCTTGACGGTAAAACGGAGAATGCCCGACAGCGGCATATCGCCTGTAACCTCACGGTCCACCAGCTTCGTCAGGCCTGCGAGAATCCGCTGCGAATCCTTCTTCACCTCATGGATTTGCTGCGTGATATGCAGCACCCGGCGGCTGTGGGCTTCATCCTCGTCATCCTTCAGGCTGCGGTACAGCTCATAGCTGTCCAGGGTTGCCTGTTCGAGTGTGCCGATCGATTTCCTCAAATAAAATACTTCCCCGTAGAGGCCCGAGCCGAACCCGAGCATCTGCTCCATCCGTCGGTTCTGTTCCTTCTGCACCAGCCGAAGCTGGCTGACGGATATGCTGCTGTACAGTCCGGTTGTAAAATAAGTCCTCAGCATGGCGATCGCCATCAGATACGTCCACTCGTTCAGCCGGAACGAGGTCGTTCCCAGCACCAAAAGCCGGGTCAGCAGCTCCATCTCATTGGATAGAAGGTCGATGACGGCCGCCACGGCTCCCAGCACCAGCGGATGGAAACGGTCCACCCGGCCTTTTATGACGCTCATCAGCACCGCAAAGACGATATAATACACCATTGCCGAGCAGTGTCTGGCCATACTATCCCGCACGGTTAAATCCGTTACCGCCAAATCAAGGCCCGTTCGGAACAGCAGGATAAATACTCCCGTTACTACACCCGTGAGCAAAAAGGGAAGATGCCGAAACAAAAGCAAAAACAGCAGAAATGCACTGCTGCCCAGACCGATTCTGAAGATGTCGCCGGCGAAGGGATTGATCTTGAACTCCCCGGCAATCGCGGTTATGACCGCGACCAGCAGAATCTGAATATATGGATGTCGGTTAAGCGGCTGCCCCATTAGCCATGCTCCCACGCGCTAGTATTAGCCATTATAGTACCATAAACCGCTATGAATTCCTACACAATACTACAAAAGAACGCCTGACGGGGGCGTCAGGCGTTCTTTGTTTCCAGGCGTTTGGACAATTGGGACAGCAGGAAATTGACGGTGAAATAAATCAGTGCGACGAGCAGCAGAATCGGAATCGTATAGTTATAGCCATGTCCGATAATGATTCCGGCGTTGTGCATCAGATCCGCCAGAGAAATAATCACCGCCAGCGACGTATCCTTCAGCAGAGAGATAAACTGGCTGACCAACGGCGGAACCATCCGCCGGAGACCTTGAGGAAGCACGATATGCCACAGCGTCTGCATTCCCGTAAGTCCCGATGAGCGCCCCGCTTCAATCTGCCCTTTATCGACCGAGGTCAGTCCGCCGCGTACAATCTCCGAAATCATCGCCGCTTCAAAAATCGTCAGCGCCGCAATCGCCGCTGTCACCAGCCCGAGCTTGATGCCGACCTCTGGCAGCGCAAAACGCATGAAGAAAATAATGAGCAGCAGCGGCAAATTGCGGATCAGTTCCACCAGCACGAGGCAGATCGGCGACAATACCGGAACCTTCGCGTAGCGGATCACGCCGATGATGCAGCCGAACACGAAGCTGAGAATAATCGCCAATAAAGCGACGAACAGCGTAATATACAAGCCGTCCAGCAGAAATTTGAGATTTTCCGCCGAATAAGCGCCGGCAAAATCCATCGTTCATCCTCCTTTCAAACTCACAAAGTCTCGGAGTTTACTCCGTCAGCATTTGCTTCACTTTGTGGGGCTATGTTCTCTTCCGGGGTCCCCGCAAAGTATTCGGAATTCGCTTCGTCAGCATTTGCTTCACTTTGTGGAGCCATGTATCTTTTTCGGGGCCCCCGCAAAGTACTCGGAGTTTACTCCGTCAGCATTTGCTTCACTTTGTGGGGTGCTTTAGCGCTGAAGTCTGCGCTCCCATACCCTCATGCCATAGCTGAGCGGCAGCGTAAGCACCAGGTAGAACAGTGCAACGAATACGTAAGTGTCGAACGTGCGGAACGTATCGCTGTTAACGATATCCGCGAAATACATCAGATCAAGGCCGGCGACGATCGTCAGCACCGACGAGTTCTTGATCAGGTTGATGAACTGGTTGCCGAGCGGCGGAATAACCAGCTTGATCGCCTGCGGCAGGATGACATGGATCATCGTCTGAACATAGTTCAGGCCTGATGAGCGCGCGGCTTCCGTCTGTCCCTTGGGAACGGCCGCGATCCCTGCGCGAAGCGCTTCGGCGATAAACGCCGACGTATACACCGAAAGACCGATGGTCCCGGCCGTAAATCCGTCCAGAGACATTCCGAACGCCGAGGGACCGTAATAAAAAATATAAACGACGAGCAGGAGCGGAATATTGCGGATGAACTCGACGTATCCCGTCCCGAACCAGCGCAAAGCTCTTACGGGCGTGATGCGGAATACGGCGATCAGGACCCCCAGCAGGAAGCTGCCGGCCAGCGCTATCAAGCTGGAAAGAATCGTACCGCGGAATCCTTCCATATAAGTGCCGAAATAATCCGTCAAAATGGAAAATTGCATCTTGATCACCTGCCTTTTTTATATATAGCGATGGGTTTCATTCTGTGTTCTAACTCTCTCTTCGATTGGCGTCCATCGACAAGCACGAAAGGATGGCCGGCGGAATGCGCCCGTTCCATCCTTTCGCTGCCGCCGGCTTTGGAGCCGGTCTTTTATATATATCCCCTCATTGTACATCCCCATGTACATCAGGCGGAGTGCCTGCCAATCCAAAACTTCGGACCTTTAGATTAACTTACTCGGCCGGTTTTTTGCCGATCCATTTTTCATAGATTTTGTCGTACTCGCCGCTCGATTTCAGCTCGGCCAGTGTTTCGTTGATGGCTTTAACCACTTCGCTGTTGCCCTTTTGCACGGCAATGCCGTAAGGCTCGTCGGTGAACGGTTTGCCTACAACTTCATAGTTCGAATCTTGAGCCGCCATACCGTACAGGATCGAGTCGTCCGTCGTCAGCGCATCGCCCTTGCCTGTTTTCAGCGCAGTGAAGGCATCCTGATAGTTGTCGAATTCCAGCACGTTGATGCCCGGAACCTTCTCCTTGATGTTCTTCACGGAAGTGGAGCCCTTGGAGCCCAGTACCGTCGAATCCTTCGTCAGGCTTTCAAGACCGGTAATAGGACTGCCTTTCTTCACCAGCAGCGATTGTCCAGCCTGGAAGTAGACGTCTGAGAAGTCAACTTCCTTCTTGCGCTCTTCCGTAATCGTCATCGTCGCAACAACCATGTCGATTTCGCCGTTGTTCAGCATCGGAATCCGCGTCTTGGAGGTTACTTCCTTCAGCTCAATCGCGTTCTCGTCGCCGAGAATATGCTTTGCGATCGCTTTGGAAATGTCGATGTCAAAGCCTTCAACCTGACCGCTCGCAGGGTCCTTCAGACCGAACAGCTTCGTGTCGAACTTAACGCCGACCTGCAGCTTGCCGCGCTCTTTGATTTTGGCAATGCCGCCTTCTCCCGCAGCCGCGTTGCTTCCACCCGCATTGTTGCTGTCCTTACCGCAGCCCGCCAGCGCAGCTATGAACAGTGCGACGATCATCATTACGCTTAACAGCTTCCAGCTCTTTTTCATGTACAAATTCCTCCCCAGTGTCTCTTTATAATTAATGGCTTAATACCCGGCTGAGAAAAGTCCTTGTGCGCTCCTCGCGCGGACTTGCGAAGAACTGCTCAGGAGCAGCTTCCTCCACGATCTGTCCCTGGTCCATGAAGATGACGCGATCCGCTACCTCGCGGGCAAAGCCCATCTCATGGGTAACGACAACCATCGTCATGCCTTCCTTCGCCAGCGTGCGCATAACGTCAAGCACCTCGCCGACCATTTCCGGATCAAGCGCCGAGGTCGGTTCGTCGAACAGCATGATTTTCGGCTTCATTGCGAGCCCTCTGGCAATGGCGACCCGCTGCTGCTGTCCGCCGGACAGCTGGCTTGGATAGGACTGCGCCTTGTCCGCAATGCCGACCTTCTCCAGATAATACATGGCCGTCTTCTCGGCCTCTGACTTGGATACGCCCAGCACCTTGACCGGAGCCAGCGTAATGTTGTCGATTACTTTTTTATGCGGATACAGATTGAAGTGCTGGAACACCATCCCGATATCCCGCCGCACCTTGTTGATGTCGGTCTTCTTGTCATTGATGGCAGCCCCGTTCACGGTAAGCCCCCCGCTTGTGATCGTCTCCAGACGATTGATGCAGCGGAGCATCGTACTCTTGCCGGAGCCGGACGGACCGACCACGACGACCACTTCCCCTTCATCAACATGCAGATCGATGCTCTTGAGCACATGGAAATGTCCGTAATGCTTCTCTACCTTTTGAAAATCGATCAACGACAGCCCCCCCTTGCTCTATGTTGTCCGACATTCGGAATCTCTTTAAAACGCCCTCTGTCAGCTATGGTAACACTTGAGAACAACCTTACTTTAACGACTATAAAAAACTACAAATTCCTACACCGACCTTCGCATAAAAAACCCAAATTCCTTTGCAAACTGTGCGATATTTAATTTTCTTTCTCTATTGATTAATGTTTTTTATCAGATTCTTGTAACCTTTTATGACATAAAAAAGAACCGGGTCGACGTTGTCGATCCGGTTCTATGCCGCCCAAGCGGCGAATTAAAATATAATTTTGAAAAGGAGTCCTGCCAGCACGGCGCTGATCGGTATCGTAATAAACCAGGTGACGACGATCCGGCCTGCTACACCCCATTTGACTGCAGAGAAACGCTTCGCCGAGCCGACGCCGAGAATCGCGGATGTAATCGCGTGGGTCGTACTGACCGGCAAATGCAGCATAGTCGCCGAGAAAATAACGGAAGCGGCCGAAATGTCGGCGGCAAACCCGTTGATCGGTTCGATTTTGAAAATCTTGGTGCCCATCGTCTTGATGATCTTCCAGCCGCCGATCGAGGTGCCAAGCGCCATTGCCGTGGCTGCCGAGATTTTTACCCAAAGGGGTACTTCCATCGTATCCAGGCGTCCGCTGGTCAGCAGCGCAAACGTAATGATCCCCATCGCCTTCTGCGCATCATTCGTCCCGTGGGTGAAGGACTGGAACGCGGCGGTCAAAATCTGCATCGTACGGAAGCCCTTGTTGACGGTATGCGGACTTCGTCTTGCAAATATCCATTTGAGTATGGTCATAACAATATATCCGATGACGAAAGCAATGATCGGGGAGAAAATAAGCCCCTCCACAATTTCGGAAAATCCGCTCCATTTAATATGATCCGAACCCGCCCCTACGTAGACCGCTCCGGCCAGCGCTCCGATGAGCGCATGGGAAGAGGACGAAGGGATACCGAACCACCAGGTTATGAGGTTCCAGATAATCGCAGCCAGAAGCGTCACGATGACGATCTCGATCCCGTTATCCAGCTTCGTCGGATCGGTTACACTGCCGCCGATTCTTTTGGCCACGCCGGTAAACAGAATCGCGCCGACAAAATTCATGCACGCCGCCATAATAATCGCGGTCCGCGGCGAAAGCGCCCGGGTCGAAACCGAGGTTGCAATCGCGTTGGCTGTATCATGGAAACCGTTGATAAAATCAAAGGCGAGTGCGAGTAGTATAACAATGCCTAGCACTAATAAAGATGTATCCATAGTAACTTGCCCCTTATGAGTTGCGCATAATGATCGATTCCAGCATGTTCGCTACGTCTTCGCATTTATCCGTAGTCGTTTCGAGCCGCTCATAGAGCTCCTTGCGTTTGATCAGCTCAATCGGGTCTTTAACCTGCTCGAACAATGCCTTTGTGCAGTGGCGCAGCACCTCATCGCCCTGGTTCTCCAGATCGTTCAGCCGGATGGTATGTTCGCGGATGGCCAGCAGCTTCTTCTGGGACAGCAGATGAACGGCTTTTTGAATTTCGTAGGAGCTTTGGCGCAAAATCTCGGCGAACTGGCTGATATACTCGTCCGTCTCGGTCATGTTGTACATATAGAAACGGGTAGCAGAGGAATCCAGACCGTCGATAACGTCGTCCATGCTCGTAGTCAGCGCCATAATATCGTCGCGTTCCAGCGGGGTAATGAAGGTCTTGTTCAGCTCTTTGATTATCGTATGCGTGTAGGTGTCACACTGGGATTCATATTTCTTCATCTCCCCGGCAAACAGCTCCAGATCGCTAAGATCGGAAAGGTGCTGGGCAAAGTAATCGGCAGCCTGTACAATCGTGTCGGCCATATTCTCAAGCGTCTCGAAGAAGATGTCCTTTTTTCTCAACTTCATATTATAGACTCCTTTTAAATAAAGTTCCTTGGAACGGCGGCGGCATCCATATGTAAACGCAGTATTAAAATGAATGACGACCTTTGTTATCTTAACATATCGTCAAGAGGGATAGATAGCAAATCCACCGAACTTTTTTACACCTTAGGTAATAGTTTGTCGAATGTTACGAAAAGAATGCGCTATCTTCGGAATGTTTGGAACGATATGGGACTTATCTAAAAGACTAGGATACTGATATCGATACGTGGCTGTCAAAGGAAGGGGTGTTCGGCACAATGAGAATATGGGTGATCCCCGGGTACATTGCCGCTTCCTTCCCGTCCTGCACAAAGCGGACGATATCGCCGGCTTTCCGGGCCCATCTGCCCCTGATGACCTGCCCCCGCTGGAACAGCAGCGCCTCCCCGCCCAGCTCCAGATTGACGGACAGCCGCCCGGCGCTGTCAAGCACCGTATGGTCGGCCCCCATCACGATCACGTTAGCCGCTGCAACCGGCGTTCCGTCCTCCCGGTCCAGATGCGGCTTCCCGTTAACCCATCTTGCATAGGTGCGCGAAGCGGCATCATATTTGTAATCCACCGCATAGCTTTTGAGCAGAAAATGGACATTGAATCCGGCCGCGGGTACTCCGCCAACCGGAACATAATCCGGATCGGTAAATGTATAGTCGGGAACATTGACCGCTCCGGCATATCCGAGCTTCTCCGCGCCCTTCCGAAGCTTCTCTTCGCTCGTGTACAGATTATGGGGGGCCTTCCGGTCCTTGTCCCGCCAGAAATAAGCGCCGGCCCGGCCGATTTCATCCATATCGTTCTTCTTCCCGCTCTGCAAAATCGCATAAGCGGCCGGACTGCCGCCCGCATGCACGGTAATGCCGCCGTAAGATTCGCCGATGTCGATCAAATACGGGCGGATACTTCGGACAGGCCCGATTTTGCCGATGCCGGACTGGCTCTGGTAGATCGCGACCAGCCGCGTAATTCCGCCCTCCGCCAGCACCTCGTACAGGATGTCCGCCCGGCTGATTCCGGACTGGGGACGCGCCGGCGGCGCATTGTTAATCATCACGGCAAGCGGCCGCGGAAGCGGCGTTTCCGTGACGGGAAGGCCGGTGAGTCCCGACAGGGCCACCGGTGAAGGATCGGCGGCGGGCGACGGCTCAGCCGAAGCGGCAGGCTGCGGAGTGGCAATGGCCGGCACGGACGTAGGGAGAGCGCCGCCGCCGCCCTCATCCTGCGGACCGCAGGCGGTGAGGAGAAGCGAGGCCATTAGAATGCTCCCGAGAAGCCGGGAGCCGTTACGATTCATCATAAAGGATGTGTTCCTCCTTAACTGGTTAACATGTCTAATGTTCATATCATCCCCGAGTGAGAAGAATGCATGACGCTACGAAACATTTTCAGGGCCCCCCCTATAATAGAACAGACCCGGAATAACAACAACCTGTACAACAAAAAGAAACGCCTGACGGCGTCCCGAAAGACGCAAGTACGTTTCTCGTAGATATCTTATATTTTAAAAAGACACCGCCGTTCCCCCCCCCGTGATGCATGAGTTGCATCGTCAGCGGGCGGCACGGCAGTGCCTGCACAAGTGTGCGATATTTCCCTAATCAAGCAATGCCCGGGCGAACCGGTCCGGCCATTCCATTTTTGGGTGGAAATTGTAAGGGATCGCCTCCGTGAACAGAATCGCATTCACATGAAGCGATTTGAATATAAGCGGCTTGCGCTCCAGATAAAGCAGCGGATCGATCGGAACGGAGAAGTCGATGTAAGACTCATAGGAGCCTTCGAACCCCCGGGGCCAAAATCGCTTCAGCGGATGCTCCGGCAGACGCCCGCCATTCTTGACATGTTCGTACGTTTGCCGTATCCAATCCTGCATGGTCATGTTCTTCATCGGAATGTCGATAGTTTCCCAGCCCTTGAGCAGCGACCCGTGTTTCCCCCACTCGATCCGGATAATCGGCCGTTCCCCACGCTCCCTGGCTTCCCGGACCGCCTCCTCCGAGGAGATTACCGAGCTGTGGAAGAACGTCATGACCTGGGTGACCGTCTCCTCTACAGGATCATACTCCACCCATATCTCTTCATGATCGCAGGGCTCGTAATCGTCCGGAAAGTCGAAGTCGTCCTCCCAGAACAGGTGATACCCGATCAGCGGCCGCGTCGGATGATGGACGGCAGCGATATCCTTCAGGGGAAAGCATTCCGCCTCGGTTGTGAGCAGCAGCGGGCAGTGGCGGCGGATAGCGGCGGCTTCCTGTTCCGTAATCGCAAGCGGAGGTTCCAGCGCAAGCGTCCTCTGATAGGCCTGTCCCGCCCGGCGGAGCTGCCCGTCCAGATGATAATATTCTCCCTGCCTTGCCGGGTACTCGGCTTCATCCGGAAACACCTTGCGCAGCAGATCAAGCACGGGGATGATGGCTGCGCATGTGTCTTCTACACTGACTTTTCCATCCAGCATCGCCTCGGCCAAATTCGCGCCAACCGTCTTCCATTCATGCGTATAGATTTCAATCATGGCCGGGCCGTCTCTTCTTTCACCATCGAACGGATGTAGAAGTAGCCGAGCACCGAGCACAGCAGGAACGTAAAAAAGGATATCGCCGCAGCCTGCTCGCGCTCCTGGAAGACGCTGAATACCTGCTCCATCGACACGCCGAGCATTTGGGGAGCATTTGGACCGACCAGAAACGGAGCGGTAAACGATCCGATGACACCCATGAATACGAAGGTGACCGCGACGAGAAACGTTTTGTACGATAGCGGCATGATGATACGGAAGAAGATGCGCAAGCGACCCGCCCCGATATCCTTGGCGCTCTCAATAACAGCGTTCGGAATTGCCGCCAGCGCCGAGCTGAGCAGCATCGTCGTAAACGGGATATTGAACCAGAGATTCGCAATGATAATGCCCTTCTGATCAAAAATAATCCGCGGAAGCGTCCCCCCGAACAGCAGCAGCCAGCGGGACAGCCAGCCGTGGTTCCCGAGCAGGTTGATCAGGCCATAGGTAGCGATAACCCCTGGAATAAAGATTGGAATCATATAGGTTTTGCGGATTAAATCGACCAGCCTGCCGGTGCTGAAGCGCATGTATACCGCAAGTGCGTAGCTGACAGCCAGCACAATCACACAGGAAATAATCGTCACCTGAAGGGTAAATACGATATTCGCGCGCATCCCCTCATCAGTAAACAAATACACATAACGGCTCAGCCCGTACCCGCCACTTTCATCGCGCAAGCTTTCGAAAAAAGATAATATAATCGGAATGATTACGATCACCGACAACAAGAGAAAGGAGGGGATAACCAGACAAAGTCCGAATATCCCCATTTTTACTTCCTTCCTCATTGAGCCGCCACGTCGCTCTGCCAGCGTTTGTTGATCTCTTTGCTCAGTTCACCGACGTTGAAATTACGGAAGCCTTCCGACACGCCTTTAAACGAATCCTGAATATCCTGTGGCATGTTCGTAAGCTCGATTCCCGGGAAGCCGTGCATCGTCTTAATCATGACAGTTTGCGCTTCCGGCGACAGGACGAAGTCCAGGAATTTATAGACGGCTTCTTTCTTGTCGGACAGCTTCGGCACCATCAGATAAGTCGGTCCGCCGTTGAAGCCCGGTGTAATCTGCTGCATTTTTGTCGTTGCCGGCAGTTGGCCTTTATCCAGTTGTTCAAGGACCATGTCCGACCAGGCCGGAATCATGTCGACCTCTCCGCTCGTCAGCAGATCCAGCGTGCCCTGATTCTTTTTCGGATAAATGCCTTTGCCGTACAGGTAGGGTCCCAGTTCCTTCAGCGTCGCAAAGCCTTTGTCCCAATCCTTCATGATGGCCGGATCGTCGTTATGGATAGCCTCTTCAGGCAGATCTTTATAAAGTGTCGTCGTTACGAAGGAGCTGCCGGAGCCCCCGGTGGACGGGTCGTTATAAGCAAAACGCTCAGGATTCTTCTTAATCCAGTCGAACACCTCGTCCAGCGTGCGCGGAGGCGTAGTCACCTTCTCACTGTTATAAGCGAGCACGACGGCTGACGAACGGTAAGGCACCGCCAGATTGGCGACATCCTGCATCGTTTTTGCATCCACTTTGGCGAGATTCGGAACGGAGCTTGTGCTCAGCGTATCCCAGAGGTCGTCTTTTTGACCTTGAGTGACAACGGGCAGACCATCTTCATAAAGGTCGATACCACCCGATCCCTTGCCTGCTTGCTTGGCGGCCAAAATACGGTCATAGGTCGGTTGCGCGCCGGTTCCGGAAGGAATGTACACGAGTTTCACTTTGACGTCCGGATTTTTTTCTTCGAACATGGGTGTGAGCTGATCCCACAAGTTCTTTACGTTCTGGGAGCCTGTAAAATAAAACTGAATTTCGACCGGTGCGCTGGAAGAGGCGGAATTGCTTGCTGCCGGGGATGAGGAACCGCCAGCGGCGGCGGAGCCTGCTGAATTGTTATTCGCTGTACCGCAACCGGCCAGAATACCGAACGACAACGCCAGAGCTGACAGTACAGTAAAACGTTTTTTCATACGAAACATGTAAAATTTCCTCCTTGTTAGTCCTTACTTGTTCGGATAAGCAATCACTTTGGCAAAAGCAACGGTTACACGCTGACCCACCCTAAGCTCCTTCACGGAATCTCTCGGCTGAAACGCCCTAATCGGGCCGTACCCGTCAAGTTCAACCGACACCTCGGCATAATGGCCGAGCACCATCACTTGCTTGATTGTTCCATACAAGCCGTCTCTTTCTCCGGAATCCGGACCGATCATGACATCCTCCGGCCTGACGGCGATAACGACTGACCCCGCAAGACGCTTCGTATTCGGAAACACCAGACCTCCCACACGCAGCTTGTCCTCTTCCACCACCCCCTCCAAAAAGTTCATTTTGCCGATAAACTGAGCGACAAACAGCGTATCCGGCGAATCGTATATATCCTGTGGCGCCGCGATTTGCTCGATATTACCCTGGTTCATCACGATGATCCGGTCGGACAGGGACAGGGCTTCCTCCTGGTCATGGGTGACGAACACCATGGTCAGGCCGGTCTCGGTCTGAATCTCGCGCAGCTCTTCTCTCATCTCGTGGCGAAGCTTGGCGTCAAGCGCGGAGAAAGGCTCGTCGAGCAGCAGTACCTCTGGCTTCAGCAAAAGGGATCTGGCAACGGCAATCCGCTGCTGCTGCCCGCCCGACAGCTGGCTGGGGAATTTCTTCTCCACACCGGGCAGCCGCACCAGCCGAAGCGCGTCCTCGACGGCTTTCTTGATTTCCGCCTTGGGCGTCTTGCGAATCTTGAGCCCAAAGGCCAGATTGTCATAAATGGACATATGCGGCCACAGATTGTACCCCTGAAAGACCATCGAGGTCGGCCGTTTCTCCGGCGGGAGCTTTATCACGCTTTTGCTTGCGATCATAATCTCGCCCGAATCGGGCTCAAGAAAGCCGCCGATGCTTCTCAGCACCGTCGTTTTGCCGCAGCCGGAAGGGCCAAGCAGGGTGACCAATTCACCTTTCTTCACATCGAGCGAAATACCGGTTACGCCTTCTCCTGTCTTGTAACGTTTGGTCAAATTGCGAATCGAAAGCTGTACACTCATGACATTCCTCCGTGATCCGGAAATTGATCCGGTTATTGTCCCGGGACTAAGTTACTTAACTTGGAAACCGCTGGCCATAATATCCGCGCTGACCAAACGCTGGGCGGCTAACAGCAGAATAATGGTCGGAGCGGTAAGAATGATTGAGAATACGGCGCCGGCGCTGCTCGGAAAATCAGCGATGATCGAGTACATAACGATCGGCATCGTCTTGAAATCGGGAATTCCGACCAGGAAAGTGCCTTGTGCCTCGTCCAAAGAGTTCAGAAAGGTGAAGATGGAAGCGACCAGAATACCCGGCATCGCCATCGGCAGCGTAATGCTGCAGAATACGCGGAACGGCGTGGCGCCCACATCTCTCGCCGATTCTTCCTGAGCCGTGTGAACGTTGCGGAAGGCTGCCGTCGGAATCCAGGTCATAAACATCAGAACATTAATCATATGAACGAGGACCACGCCGAGCAGCGTATTCATCAGCCCCAGTTTATAAAAGAGGACGGCAATCGAGACATACAGCCCCATTTTTGGAAAAGCGTGCGTAAGCAGAAAAGAGAACAGAAAGAAACGGCTCAGCGGAAATCGAATCCTTGCAAAAGCATAGGCGGCCGGGATGCAAATGACGATGGACAATGCCGTGACTAACGCGGCGATCAGAAACGAAAGCCCGATGGATTTGGCGATATCATCCTCCTGAAGTACGAAATGCCACCACTGTAAAGACCACTGCCGCGGCAGCAGGTCGGGATAATTCCACTTGCTGCTGAAGGCAAGAACGGCGAGATTCAAGAGCGGGCCGACAAAGAACACGACAAAAGCGACAAGCAGCAGGAACTCGAATATTTTTCGAAAACCGATTGCTCTGAAATACCAACTCATGCGCCTGTAAAGCCCCTTTCCGGGATGGGCAGCCTTAATATGAGACCGTTCCCATGTTCCCGTTATTACTTTAATTTTTTAATATTTGAACAGTATTATCTGAGATTACATGAATCGTAAAGGATAATTTAGGTAGACTGGCGGATAATCAGCTCACTGGCATACTCGTTCAGCTTTGGGAGACCGTCCTCATTCCGGATTAACCGGTCCAGCATCCATATGGCGTCATGTCCCATCTTTTCCTTCTCCACCCTCACCGTTGTAAGCGAAGGGGAATACATGGAAGCAAAGTCGATATCGTCAAAGCCCATCACGGCGATTTGCTCCGGCACAGGGACCGACCGTTCGGCCAGAAGCTTCATGGCCCCAAGAGCAAGCATGTCGTTCGTTGCAAATAAAGACGTAAAGCCTCCCTGCATGAACAAGTCCCAATGCTCGAGCATCACCCGGTATCCCATATCAAAGCTGGATTCGGGCGAGAACACGACAGACAGCCCTTCCTTGTTGCCCAGCTTCTCCATGCTGCCGCTAAAGCCCTGCAGGCGTAAATTATGGCTTCGGTGCTCCTGCGGACCCGCGATCACAAAGATCCGGCGATGCCCGAGCTGGTACAGATAGGAGGCGGCGCGCTCCCCTCCTTCTTCATCCTTGCTTACGATCTGGACGACTTCGGGATCGTCGGTCGATCCGTTGACCATCAAATACGGAATTTGAAATGATTTCACGTAATCGATGACATTTTGCCGGAGCCGGCTGATCAGAATTAATCCGTCAACCCGCTTTTCCAGCATAAAATCAGTGGAACGCAGCGACATTTCATGATCTGTGGTCAGGAACACCGAATAACCTTTCGCCCCGGCGGCCATCAGGATCGCGTCAACGATTTTGCCGTACAGCGGATGGGACACGATGGGCTGCTGCTCCCGAAAAATGATGACGCCGATATTGTGCGTCCGCTGCGAAACCATCGCTCTCGCCACCGCGCTCGGCTTGTACTGAAGCGTTTCGATCACCTTCATGACGCGTTCACGGGCCTCCTGGCTGGCATAGCCCGAGCCCGAGATCACTCGGGAAACCGTAGATTTGGAGACGCCGGCAAGTGCGGCGATTTCTTTTATGTTATAGCCCACGTTCAACTTCCTTCCGCCAACATTTCCTTTTTAATCCGGACGAGATCGGTAACATTTCTTGTGGTGATGGAATGTACGCCCATACCCGCGTATAACCTCATGTCCTTTTCCTCATCAACGGTCCAGATGTAGATTTGAAGCCCGTATTCAGCCGCTTTCTCCAGCAGGTACGGCTCAACCAAACGGTAGGGCACGTTAATTCCGAAGCAGCCGGCGCTTTTGGCATCCTGAACGGTTTGCAGGACCGCTTCCGTAAAGTCCCCGGCAAGAAACCGTACAGCATTCACATTGAGCAGCTTGCGCAATCTGGCGTTGCTGTGCTTGGCTTTGCGGGCCCTGTCCGCCTCGCAGCCCGACAGAAAGACGCGGTCGATGAGGCCAAGCCGCTTCACCAATTCCGACACCGGCTCTATGCACTCATCCGTCTTCAGGTCGAGATTCATCGTCTTCCCCGTGCACCGCACCAAATGCAATGCCTGCTCCAGCTTGACGACCGGAATGGACAGATTCTCGTACAGCTCCGAAATCGTCATGTGGGAAAGGCTGCCCATGGAGCCGTCCGCCAGGCGAACCGCATCGTCATGGCTGAGCACGGGTACGCCATCGCGGGTAACCCGAATGTCATCTTCAATAATATCCGCCCCGTTCGCAAGGCCCGTCTCGATGGAGAGCAGGGAGTTATCGGGCGTGTTCATGCATCCGGTATGCGCGGTAATAAGCGGAACAGCGTTCACTATTTTTCCTCCTTATTCATCGGCGGGAAGTCCAAACATTCCCCGCAGTTACGACTGAATCTGATGAAAAAAATCTCAAGTTCAGCTTATATATATGGCATTCGTAAAAGCGACCATCGTCCGCATGCCTTTTACAATCCCCCATAATTCAGCCCTTGCCCAGATCAACCCGTCCGCCGGGATACTGAATTCGCGGCTCTGATCGGCCGAACCTATGGCGCACTGCTCGAGGATGCCGGAATTGCCCGTGATTTTTAATGTAAAATCCTGTTTCGGCAGCTCCCATAGTGTCTGTCTAACGGAAAAGTCGATCTTCACCCGGAAGTGGATTGACTCTGCTCGATTTGGTGTGGAGACGGATTCGCCGATGCCGTACAATCTGCCGCCGGCCTCCGCCTCCAGCGTTACCAGCGGACCGATCGTTACCGCGGCTCTTCCCTCGGCAAGCGCCCGAACCGCTTTTTCCGAAGCCGTCCCTGGCCCGTCATCCACTCCCAGATACGTGACCGAGAGAGGGTCGTCCGTGTCCGCCTGCTCATGCCAGTCCCGTCCGGATGTTGCCGCGATGCGGTTCCCGGCGTTCAGCCGGTCCGTCCACAGGTCGAATGCCCGCCGATTCTCGGGCTTGACGGGTGCGAACGTTCCCGACCATACCTCGATGTAATCGAGATCGTTCCAGTCCCTGATTTCGTATTCCCAGTAGCATCCGGTACAGACAGGACTGCCGATCCGAAAGGGATGCGCCATTCCGGCCAGCCCGCCCTGCCCGTGAACCATGGAGATTCCTTCGTGAATGTCCGATTTTTCCGCTCTTCGCCAATCTACAAAATTGTGCAAGCCAATCGTCACCATATGCCCGTGGAAGGTCGTCCACTCCATGCCCGGGATAATGACGATCCCTGTTTCCCGCTGGATCTGCTCACCGTCCCGGAGTCCCGACATCGTATTATGATCGGTAAGCGCGATGCAGTCGAAGCCCAGCTTCGCCGCGCCCTCGGCCAGTTCCCGCAAGGACTGTCTGCCGTCGCTGTGAAAGGTATGCGTATGCAGTTCGCAAGCTAGCCAGCGCATCCGGGTTCCGCCTCCTCCGTCCAAACCGACAATTCATACGAGCAACGCTCCGTAACGACAGCGTGAGCGCTGATCGTTATGCTCCACTCTCCTAAAGCCATTTTTCCTGACATTAACCCTTCGGACGCTTCCTGCTCGGACAGAAAAAGATTCTGCTCGGCATCCTGCCTATGGCACGCTCCTCTGTATCCGTCAGGATCGTCTACCGAGAGGGTAAGAAGATTTTTGAGCGGTAAATATCGTCTCCAGCCTTCCCGGACTGGACTTTGATGCTCCGGAGTAATATAGGAATCAATGGCTTGCATGATTAAATCCTTGGCTTGTTCGTCGTCCTTCAGCAGCTTGGGCCCATAGGCGAACCGGATCTTGATGGCTGCCGCAGGCTTGTCCAGCCGAAATTCATAGGTGATATGACGCTTGGAATCGGAAGGAGCAAGCTGTCCGCTGACATTTAGCAGCATGATAGGCCTCCCCTCAGACATGATGTAGTCGTGGGAACGGTCCCACAGCTACAACTTTACCGGCCGATTGTTTAGCGGGGATTAACGGGGGAATTAAGCTTTGTAAAGAGTTGAGGTAAAGAATTCCAAACGGCGGAAATATAAAAACCCGTAAAAGGATCGCTTTTTCAAGCGCCCCTCTTACGGGTTACCGTTTATGCTATATTATTCAAACTTCCAGCAGTTCAGGCTCAGCGTTCCGTATTGGTATGCCTGAAACATCCGCTGCGCCTTCGTACCGCCCGCAGCCGTCCCCAGCACATAGAACAACGGAACAAAATGCTCCTTGCCATAAGACGGGACCGCTTCTCTGGCGTGCGGCGCCTTCTTGTCATATTGGAACAGCTCCTGAAGATTCCGGGACTCCAGCGTCTCTGCAACCCAGGCGTCGAAGCTCAGCGCCCATTCTTCGGGCTCGTCGCTATGGATAAGCAGCCGAAGATTATGGACCAGACCTCCGCTGCCGATGAACAGCACGCCTTCCTCCCTAAGAGGTGAGAGCATTCGGCCAATCTCATACTGCTCATTGGGAGAGCGCAGCGAATCGACGGACATCGCAATAACCGGGACGTCGGCCAGCGGGAACATTTTTCTCAAAATGACCCAGACCCCATGATCAAGCCCTCTACCCGCCACGGGCTGATGAGGCAGGTTATGGCTCTTGAACAGCTCACTGATCCTTCGGCTCAACTCCGGGTCTCCCGGAGCGGGATAAGTCAGCCGGTACATATCTTCGGGGAAACCGTAAAAGTCATGCTGGGCTTCATAACGCTCGTCGGCCGTAAGCTGCTGCTGCGGACTGTCCCAATGCGCCGAGAAGACGACAATGGCCCGGGGTCTGGGCAGATCTTCGCCGAGCCGCTCCAGGAAGCGGGTATATTCGTTATCCTCGAGGGCGAGCAGCGGGGAACCATGCGCGATAAAAAATGACGGGGTTTTCATCGATGCCTACCTCCGTAACCAGTATGTGGCCTGCATCAATATTTTACCCCTTCTTGCCAGCTATTGCGAGCGGGCAGCCCCGCCTTAAATCATCCAGTTCTGCCATTCCTGCTGGATCTGCTCCTGCCGGTTCATCCAGTCCCGCGTCGCTCCGATAACCTTAGACTGCGCTTCGCCCGAGGAGAACGTGTGGTCCGCCTGGAACACAATCTCCTTGTCGCACCGGCCTTCCGGGCGTTTCCAGAACAGCTTCTGGTACAGGAAGGCGTAATCCACCGGGATCACTTCATCCGAGGTGCCGTGAACGAGCAGCACATCGCCGCTGAATTTGTCGGCCTCCTGAAAAGGCTGATAGTCGGCCAGCGAGTTGAAATATACCGGGGTAAAGCCAAAGCCCGCATAATCCGCAGAGCCCGTCTTCACCGCCTTGTCGTAGGCTTCGCGGCCGACGATCTTGACGATATCGTTGAATGGATAGCCGACAGCCGACCACATGACGAGATTCTTCACCCGGCGGTCGCGGACTCCGGTCAGCAGGGCCACCGCTCCGCCAAGGCTGTGGCCGATCAGCGTCACGCGCGTCGGATCGACATCGGCGCAGCTCAGGCCGTAATCAAGCACGGTTCGGGTCTGCGCGATCATCGATTCCAGACCCTCGCTGCCGTAGCTTCCGCTGCTTTCGCCGCAGCCGATATAATCAAAGCGGATGACCATATAACCGTCCTTCGCCAGCTCGCGGGCAGCCTTGACGAATAGACGGTCCACACCGATACGGCTGCCGACGAATCCGTGGCAGATGACGGCAAGCGGGACACGGTCCTTGCAGCGTCCGGTCGTCCCCTGCGCCTTGGACGGATAATGTATGCTGGCGGTCAGTTCCTCCTGGTTATGTCTGATGACGATAGCCCGTTCCATTTCAAAATCCTCCTGTATATAATATATTTCAATTCCACACAAATCCGATTAATTTAGTATGAATTATATATTCCCATCTTACTCTTTGATTCCTGTTGTTGTCAATAGAAAAGACCCCCTTTATCCTGACGGATAAAAAGGGTCTTCACGGGACGTCCCGTCTTGAACGGCCAGCTATTCATAGCTGTATTTGAACATGTCGTGCGTTTCCTGTCTGCCCTCCCAGCCCTTCAGCCACTCCTCGGGAGCGCCGGGAGCACATTCCCACAAGCTGGCCGCGCCGTCTTCGGACATTTCCGCCTGACTAACCGACATCTCTGCGGCAGGGCTGTTCTTCGGCTGCCCCGCTTTGTTACGCCGCTCTTCCACGTTTCATCCCGCCTTTCTGCCTGAACGAACCTTTTTAAGGTGCGTTCAACAGTCAGTGTGCGCCCTTAGAGAAGAGACTATTCATGGGGCTGGTCAAGACCCCATTTAGTGGACATTGAAAAAACACCTAGGCTGCAAACTGGCGCCGGTACTCTACCGGCGTCAGTTTATTTAATTTACGTTGCGGCCGTTTTCGGTTATAAAATCGTATGTATTTCTCAATTCGGCTTTGTGCCTCTGCCAGATTTCGGATATCATAGGGATAGAGTCCTTCCGTTTTGAGATGCGAGAAGAAGCTCTCCATGGAGGCGTTGTCTAGGCAATTGCCCCGGCGAGACATGCTGATTTGGGCGCCAACCTGTGGCAGCATGTCGTGGTAAGCATGAGACGTGTACTGGAATCCCTGGTCGCTGTGAACGACCAATCCGGTCACGTCTTTTTGCTTGGCAAAAGCTTTGGTGAACGTCTGTAGAACCAGCTCATTGTCGTTGCGTTCACCTAGCTGGTAGGCCACTATCTCGTTGTTAAATAAGTCTTTCACCGCTGAAAGATACAGCCAGCGATCCCCGACACGGTATTGGGTGACATCGGTGACCCATTTCTGGTTTGGTTTTTCAGCTGTAAAGTTTCGTTTGAGCAAGTTCTCAGCTACACGCTCACCTGTCGGGTACGTCACGTTCAAGCGGCGTTTTCGGCGGATCTTAGCTTGAAGGCCAAGCTGTTGCATGAGACGCAGTATCTTCTTGTGGTTCATCCATATCCCCTCGTCCTGCCATATCATAAGTTGGAGCTGCCGATAACCGTACTTCCCCTCATAGCGCCAGTAAGCTCTACTGATGAGTTTCTTGGCATCTGCATCCCGATCGGTCTGTTTTCGCTTCAGGTATGCGTAATAACCGCTTCTGGAAACGCCGAATAACTGGCACAATTCTGTGATCCGACCTTGGGCAGACGCCTTCTCTACAAGGACATACCTTTCTTCCTTACCTCCTGTATCCAGATTTCCAAGCACTTTTTTAGCATTTCGTTTTCCCGCTTGAGCTTTTGAACATACCGGTCTTGATTGATGTATTCCTCTCGTCTGCCTCGCTGATCCAGGAGTCCAAATTCGCCTTGTTCCCGGTATTTGCGCATCCACTTCTTCATCCTCTGCGGGTCTTGAATGCCTAAATGTTCGTTAATCTTTCGGTAGGTCCATCCTTCCACAACATGCAGGCGAACGGCCTCTTTCTTGATCTCTTCGGAATACGTTTTAAACTTTTGCCCTTTGATAGCCATACAAAAAATGCACCCCCAAGAACTTCATCGGATAAACCAGGGGTTTATTCCAATGTCCATTCTAAGGGGTGCACTTCAGGGCGGGGGAAGGTCTTTTCGCCTGATGGGCGTTATTCGTAGCTGCCGCCGGCGGTATCGCCGGTCTCTTGTCCGGATTCCGGACTCCGCAGTGTCTCTCCCGGCGCATCGTCGGCTGAGTTCAGCAGACTGAACCCGTCCGAGCCTCCCCAATCGGTGACACCGTTCTGGAACGCATCGCCACTCTCCGCCTGCTTTTTCTTATCCGGATTCACGGGCTCCATAAGCATCCTCCTTAGGCCGTCATCGCCGCCTGCACGGCGTCCTATCAGTGTTCACCTTACCGGTGACTTTATACTCGGGTTCGCGTCAGGAAATCGGCTCTTCCAGCCAATCCCCGCTCTCTGCAGCTGGCGAAGTTCTCTCCCCAACCGGTAAGCGAAAACGGCTGCAAAGCGCATGTCTTGCACTGCCTTGCGGCGGGGCCGTATACTTTGAGTAGCAAGTGACAATCCGATTCATCTCACGGAGGTTGGCGGCAAGAACATGAAAGTGAAGGATATGATCAAAGAAAATAACCGTTTGCGCGAACAGATGACACCCTTCAACCGGTCCTATATGGAAGATATGATTATCTCTCTGCGGGCCAGCCGGATCGATAAGCTGCGCACGGAGGATCTTCTGCTGGAAGCCGCCCAGACCCTGCTCAAAGCACAGGCCAAGGGAAAAAACGCAAAACAAGTATTTGGCGATTCACCCGAAGAGTATTTTAGAGAGGTCATCAATGAAACGCCGGAACGCCCGGGCCTTAGCGGGCGAAGAATAGCGCTGATGATTCCCTGGGTTGCCCTGACCTGGCTGTTCGGGGTTCTCGCGGCCGGCGGCCTGATCTCCGAATGGACGACCGGAAGCGCAGGCCTGTTCGGACAAATCAGCCTGTTCACGATCGCCAGCGTCGGTCTCGGGTCGTTTATTTTTGTCGGACTGATTATGAAATGGCTAGGCTCCTTGTCGGAAGACGATGCGCCCAAACCTGGACAATTCGACCTGAAGTCGCTCGGCATCTATATCGGAAGCGCCGTCATCATCGTTGCCGCCGGTCTTCTGCTCGGCAGATGGCTGCCGACGTTCACCTTGTCCCCATGGGTCAGTCTGATTCTATTCGCGGCAGGACTGATCGGACAGAGACTGTTGTTTCGCCGCAAATAACCTCTGCCTCACGCATAGACTGGAGGAGTTCAATTGACGAAGAAATATTCCATCGTGACGGCGGCTATGGCCTCCGTCCTTACCCTGCTCCTGACCCTGCCCGAACCGGCCTCTGTCCTTGGCGCGGGCTCTTCCTCGGAGAAGGCCGCCGCGCCTGCAGCGCTTACGCCGGGAACAAGCCATGCGGAAGCCGTATACAAAGCTTCACTGCCTCTCCTCCTGTCCCCAAGCAAGCTGCCCGAGGCCATTTCGTATCTGAACGCCAATATGTACGCGGTTGGTTCCTACCGGGCCACGATCATGACATTGAGCCTGGAAAATGCCCAGAAGGCCGCGCTGTCGGCTTGGGAGGATAAATTTTACAATTCAATCGTTCAGCGCAAGCTGACGGACATGTATGAGCCTGGAGACAGCCTTGCGCAGCTGGCGGACAAGACGAAGAACGCAAATCTGCGACTGATGCTGCGGCGGGCGGCCGCCTGCGGATACAAGCTGGAGACGGCCGAGGGGTCTTTTTTCCCGGTTATTGATTACGAAGCTTATCGGAAATACAAGCCGTATGTCACAGA
Organism: Paenibacillus sabinae T27; assembly: GCF_000612505.1. Taxonomy (NCBI): domain Bacteria; kingdom Bacillati; phylum Bacillota; class Bacilli; order Caryophanales; family Paenibacillaceae; genus Paenibacillus; species Paenibacillus sabinae. Next base: position 696,828 of record NZ_CP004078.1, on the reverse strand, counting down.
TGATATCCGCGACTATATTTCCATCATGGCCGTCGAATCGAATTTCCCGTCCAATAAGGATAATGGTCTTGTAATAGCCTGGGCGGAGGTGGCGTCCCGGGCGTTGGCCCAAGAAGCTTTCATTGCCGACTACCCGCGATCGAACCGCATAGGAATCGTGAAGCAGCTGTACAAGATGTACGAGACCGATACGTTCTATGGATTGAACAATACGCCGCTGTTCCATTACGACAATCTGGAGATGGATCTGGAGGCACAGAAAGCCTACGGCGCAATTCTGGCCAAAAGCACCGGAAAAAGCGCTTATCTGGAGAAGCTGGACGGCTTCATGAAGCTGGCTAAGGAGCATGACTTCAAGCTGACCGATGAGATCGAGCTCTACCGCAGACAGGCGGCTCCGTCCCAGGAGTAGTCTGCCTGCCGGCATTAGACTGCCGGAAATCGTTCACCTCTCTCGAAACCGTCCAACGGGGCGGTAAAAACAAAGTTGTTTGAATCCGTTTTAAAGCCCCTGGAGTTTCTTTTCGGTTTCCCTTTTCTTGTCGAGACTAAGCTTCACAAAAATGGTCGACATTTTGCATTCGGGATTGTCGATTCTAATATTCCGGTTGTTGAAGTGGACATGATTAATGCCCAAGCTGTGAAACAGAAGCTTTCCCTCTTCATCCAGCCCTGAAAAAGACAGGTCGCCGATGTAACGAAACACTTCCTGGTCCTTGATCAGAATATCCAATCTTTTAGCGGCGATATGAACGTTAATTAACAGGGTATCCGACAATTCGATCATAAAAGCAGGCGTCTCAATTCCTTTTTCCAAGCGATGCTGTTTCCCGGTAATTGCTTCGTAGAGCAAGCTTCCGTCAGGTTCATTGCTCACACTGTTCCCTTCTTTCACTGATTAAGGATTTGAACGAGCTTGGATTGGAAATGGGCGGAAAACCATGGACGATTTAAATATAGGGCACATATCTTGATATCAGATTGCAAATCAAGATGGACTGCGAGGGATTATTTCATGTATTACACTGTTCAAGCCGGCGATAATTTATACTCCATTGCCTCACGATTCGGCACTACCGTTCAAGCAATTCTGCAAGCCAACAGCCTGGCCAATCCCAATAACATTTACTCGGGATTAAGACTGTACATCCCGGTTCCAGTTCCGGTCCCGTCCCCGGGACCTGGGCCGTATCCTCCAGCTCCGGACCGTGAGCTGGAGCGCCGGGTCAACCGTCTGGAGCGTGAAGTGCAGCGGTTGTCCAATGAAGTCAATCGGCTGGACCAGCGGGTGGACCGTCTGGAACGCGAGAGATGACGCTTCGCATGTATCGTTGAAGGAATGCCTTCATTCGCTGCTTCAACAGATACGCGCACGAACAGCCCCGCGGTAAAGATCCGCGGGGCTGTTATGCATCTGATTCGATTATCCGTTTGATTGAAGCGGCTAGATTAGCATATTGAACAGATTCAGGTCCTTGTTCAGTTCGATATAATCCACACCCTTGAGCTTCATCCGTTCAAGAAGCGGCTCGTAGGCTTCCTTGGACAGCAGCTCGATGCCGACGAGGGCCGGACCGTTCTCCTTGTCGTTCTTCTTCGTGTATTCGAACCGGGTAATATCGTCTTCGGGGCCGACCACCTCCGACACAAATTCGCGCAGCGCTCCCGCCCGTTGAGGGAAATTGATCATAAAATAGTGCTTCAAGCCTTCATAGATCAGCGAGCGTTCCTTGATCTCCTGCATCCGGTCGATGTCGTTGTTGCCGCCGCTCACGATGCAGACGACTGTCTTGCCCTTGATCTGATCGCGGTAGAGATCCAGTGCCGCGACCGGCAGCGAGCCGGCCGGCTCCACCACGATCGCGTTCTCGTTGTAAAGCTCCAATATAGCCGTGCAGGCCTTGCCCTCCGGCACCTTGAGGATGTCATCCAGCGTGCGGGAACAGATATCGTACGTCAGTCCTCCCACCCGCTTCACCGCCGCGCCGTCGACGAATTTGTCGATTTCCGGCAGCGTCACAACCTCTCCCTTCCGGAATGCCTCGCTCATGGAGGCGGCTCCCGACGGTTCCACGCCGATCACCTTGGTCGATGGGCTGACTGTCTTCACATAGGCTCCCACGCCCGCCGCCAGACCACCGCCGCCAATCGTCACGAATACAAAATCGGCCGGTTCACTCAGACTCTCCATCACTTCCATCGCGATCGTCCCGTTACCGGCAATGATCTTGGGCTCGTCGAACGGATGGATGAGCGTCATTCCATACTCAATGCAAGCCTGCATCGCTTCCTCGTAGGCGTCATCGAACGTATCTCCCTTGAGCACCACCTCAACGAATTCTCCGCCGAACCGGCGAACCTGCTTCACCTTCTGATTGGGCGTGGTGCTGGGCATGTACACCTTGCCGTGAATGCCAAGCGCGCGGCAGGAGAAGGCGACGCCCTGCGCATGGTTGCCCGCGCTGGCGCAGACGATCCCCCGGCTTCTTTCCTCCTCGGACAAGCTGCGGATCATATTGTAAGCCCCGCGGATTTTGAATGAGCGCACGACCTGAAGGTCCTCGCGCTTTAAATATACATTGCAATCGTATTTGGCCGACAGCACCGCGTCGCGCTGCAGCGGAGTCCGTACAATGACTTCCCGCAGCCTGTGATGCGCACGCACGATATCTTCCAGCCCCACGATCCGGTTGTCGCTTTCCTTCATGAATTCTCCTCGCTTCACTGTCTTGTTAGCATTTTCGTAGCCTTCTTGTAACATACTCCCCCGGCGGCATTTTTTCAAGCATTCACGCGCAAAACGGCCCCGGCGCTTCTGCAAACGCCGGGGCCGGACTGCGGCATATCATTCCATGTTCTACGCCTTAAAGCGGGACACGGTACCCAGCAGCGCAGACGAGCTCTGCCGGATCTCTTCCATCTCCGTTATGATGCCTCGGGATTGGTTAATAATCCGCTCCGATCTTTCGGCGATATTGCCGGCGCCCTCGGCGCCTTCGTTCGTTGCAATCGTCGTTTCGCTGATGGCGCTCAGCATATTTTGGATGGAGGCAAGCAGTTCCTCCGTCGTGGCGCTGAAATCCGTCACCAGATCTTCCACATACTTCGCGTCGTCACTGTACTGGGAGCCCGTCTGCTGCATGGCGTCATAATCACGCAGCACCTGTTTGTCCACGAACTGCAGGATATCCTCCGCTCCTTCGACGAGACTGCCCACGGCCGTAACGACCGAGCCGGTGACCTGCATAATTTCCCCTACAGCCTCGCGGGAATGTTCCGCAAGCTTCCGGATTTCCTCGGCGACCACGGCAAATCCGCGCCCGGCTTCTCCGGCCCGCGCCGCCTCGATGGAGGCGTTCAGCGACAGCAGATTCGTCTGCGAGGCAATCTCCAGAATAGCCGTCGTCAGAACCTTGATCTGTTCAATCGACCGGGACTCCTCGATCGCGTTCCGAAGCTTCTCCTCACTCTGCCCGAACAGGCGGTCCGCCGCCTGGCGGGAATCAATGGCCGACTGCTTCAGCCGCTCGGCACGCGCGTTAATATTCCTTGCCGACTCCGCACCCTCCTGGGCCTTCAAGGCGATGCTGTTAATGGCGCTCTCGATTTCCAGCGTGCTGGCGTTCATTTCCTCCATGGAAGCGGCCGTTTGCTGCATCCCCGCCGACAATTGTTCCGTTGTGGCCGAGACGTCCGCGATATCTTCATCCAGGGCAAAAATATTTTTCTCCGTATTTTCCACCGCACTCGAAATGCTTCGCGACGTCCGCATGATTTCACCGATCATTCTCTGCTGGGAAGCGATCATTTCATTGAAGCCTGTAGCCAGAAGCTTCATCTCCCCGATGGCCTTGAAGTCGGCGCGCACCGACAAGTCCCCGTTCATCGCGGTTCCGAAGGCGGAGGTCAAGACCGGAATCGGCTTCAGCAGATTGCCGGAAACGAAATACAGCAGGAGGCCCAGAATGACAATGGACGCAAGAATCGACACAATAAAAATAAGCTGGAAGCTTTTCAGGGCGCTCTCCGCATCCCCCGAAGGTACGACAAGCGCTACAGCCCATTGATGGTCGACGGCGGGAGCATATGAAACATAATTGGAACGTCCCTCAATATCCGTCTTCATAACACTGGAGCCCCACTGCAGCATTTTGTCGCTGACGGCTTTCCAGTCCGTCCCCAGCTCGCCGATCTTCTTCAGCAGAATGTAGTCGTTGTTCGGATGGTAAATGAACGTGCCCGTCTTATTGATCAGCAGCGCGAATCCGCTGCCCTTGTAGTTGAAGCTCTTCAGCTCCTTCGTCATCTGATCGATCGAAATGTCCGCACCCGCCACGCCAAGCAGCTTGCCGTTGTCGTCCACAATTGGAGCGCTGAGGGTAACAACCAATTTGCCGGAGCCGGCGTCAATATAAGGATCGGTCACCGTAAGACGGTTGTTCTTGACCGTTGTGGCATACCACGCGCGTTCCTTCATGTTGTAATCGGCCGGAGGCTCGAATTCATCCTGGGTGATGACCTTGTTAACGCTGTCCAGACCGATATAGACGTTCAGCAGATTTTTATTGCTGTCCTTGGTCAGATTCAATGTGCGAACCAGCCCGGTATAGCCTTCCGTCGTCTTGACCTGGTCCGGAGAAGACACGCTTGCGATGAAGTCTCTCACAAAAGCGTTGGCGCCCAGCAGCTGCACACTGTCTCCAGCCGGCATCAGCAAATCATTCACCTTCGAGGAAATCTGGCCCTTTTCATAATCAAGGGATTGAAGCAGGTCGCTCACGATCACTTTCTTCGCATTGGTGTAGATGACGGACGCCATGACCGTTAAAATGATCACGACCGACACAATCACGGCCAAAAACAGCTTGCCTCTGATTCCCATATCGGAGAACATGTGCAGCACCTTGCCAGCCAAGGCTTTGAAACCCGCCCGTTCTTCCGTGCGTTCTCCGGACTGCACCGCCACCGCCACAGGTTTTGACGACGCTGTAGACTTCCGGCGAAGCTTCAGCTTTGACGGGAACATTCCTTGTGACCATGGTCTGCGATTGGTTGTGGAGCCGCTTTCCTCTGACCGTTTGTCAACCGGCTCATTGTGTTCATTACGAGGTGATTTTTGTACCATGATGATCCCGCCTTCAACATTAATTAATAAACTTGCTTATTGGTTTTCTGAGAAAAAAGCTTCTCTCTTATTTCGACTTTTTTCTACAAAATTCCGCTTTACTCCTTCACCGTTTAACAACGACAATCGAACAAAGTGTGAAGAAATGAAAATCTGTTTCAGAAAATGCCTTTAATATTTGCTATCGGATTTGCATTTCGAGTTATGTAGGGGATGTTAGCTTTTCTATCGAAAATTTTGGCAGCTATGTGTCGATGTCGAAATTTAAACATTTTTGCAGCAAAAAAGCCTTCACTCCCAAGGAGAAGGAGCAAAGGCTTCGGTGAAAGTCCACCTTACTGCTTCAGCATCCATTTCAGCAGCTCCGGCACATTCGCCCACAGCCGCGAGTGCATGATCACGTACTCCACCGCTTCGTTGGCGTCGCCCCTCCCGATAAAATCGGGCAGATTATGGGGAAGCATTTTGGCGCCGAGCAGATAATCCGGCACATGCTTGTTTACGCCCTTGGCTACGCGATACAACATTTTCAAGCGGGAAGTGACGCCGTGGCGTTTGTATTCCAGCACCATCCGGTCATAGGCAAACGAAGCGGACCCTTCGTCCGAGCCGTAAGCCTTCAGCAGCTCTTCCGCCTGATCCAGCCCATCGCTGTACAAATAAACGGCAAGCAGCAAATAACGAGCTCCCATAGAGTCAGAGGGGTTAAGCTCCAGAATATGCTCAAGCGTATGGGCCGCCTCTTCCGAAGCTCCACCGAACCAACAGGATTCCGCATAGCTCATGCAGACGCGCAGGTATGGTCTTGTCTCCTGGATTAGCCAGAAGTGCCCTTTGTTCTTAGCAAAAAACTCGGCTCCCAGTTCCCGGCGCCCGGCTTCCATCCCGGATTTCAGCAGCGTCCGAACTTCCTCCTCGTTCACGGCCTCTTCAGCCAGCACCAAATAGGCCCCGGGATTGTCGGGATCCAGATCAAGCGCCGCTTTCGCCAGCTGAACTCTGTTCTTGGAATTGCCCGATTCCATCGCTTTATGTACGATCTGTTGCGCCTTTTCCTTGGCGCTTCCGCGGAGCGTTCCAACCAGGACGTCCGGAGAGAGCGAATCGTTCGGGCTTCCGATGCCATATTCCACGGCATATGCTCGCAATTCTTTGACTCTGCGGGCAATCGTGGCCGGCGATACCTCGTACTTCCGGGCCAGGTCCGCCTGACTCAGCATAAAGCCATACTCCTCGGACAGCAGATATTCAATCGCCGCGCAGAATACGCCTTCCTTCTTCACCATCGGTTTAACCACACGCGAATAGCCGTTCCACAACATCAGCGCTTCCGCGATCAGTTCCTTGTCATACTCATATCTCATCTGCTCAATCAGCGTGAGACCCAGGCTTTCATGCGCCGGACTCTCCCACTGCAGGTCACGCGAGACTAATTTTCTAAGCTTCGGAAGCGTCAGCTTGTCCTTTTGGGAAGCCGTCTTCCCCTCTATAGCGGGGGGCTCCTCCATGGGGGGCTGTACGATCGTTCCCTGCACGGCCGATCCGGCTCCAGAACCTACCAGGCTAAGTGCGGGAACGGCGTCCCGTTCTTTGCCGAGACAGCACTTTTTATATTTTTTGCCGCTCCCGCACGGACACTGGTCATTTCTTCCAATCTTGATCAAAACCTATTCCTCCTTACATCTGTACCACGCCAAGAAGTAAACAGCCCGCACTTATGCTCAAGCTACACTTCGCATGACTGTTCAACGATATTATAGCATTTCCGGCATTTAAAAAGGGTCCCTCCGTCACCGGAAAGACCCTTTCTTCTGTATATATTCCGTACATTTTCCCCCGTACGAGTTGTATTATAGCACTTCTCTCACGCCTTGTCAGTCCTTTTTTAGGACATTTAACATAAAAATTTGTGGATTCTCCCGAACGAATCTAAGGCTATGGTCACAGTAACGCTTTGGCCGCGATATCGGTTCGGTTCTGCTTGCCGTCAAAGGAAATCCGGCCGGCGTTCGCATAGGCCGCATCCCGCGCTTCTGCGATGCCTGCACCGAGCCCGACAACGCCGAGCACCCGTCCGCCGCTGGTTACAATGCCCCCGTCAGGACCGAGTGCCGTACCGGCATGAAAAACAAGCCCTTCCCGTCCGGCTTCGTCCAGCCCGGCGATCGGAACGCCTTTCGGATACGAACCCGGGTATCCTTGCGAAGCGAGCACGACGCATACGGCGGCCTCGTCGCTCCATTCAATCTCGATTTCATCAAGCCGTCCGTCTACAGCGGCAAGGAAAATCTCGAGCAGATCGCTCTTTAATCGCGGCAGGACGACCTGGGTCTCCGGATCGCCGAAGCGGGCGTTGAACTCGACCGTTTTGGGCGTGCCATCCGGCGAAATCATCAGTCCCGCGAACAGGACGCCGCGGAAAGGCCGGCCTTCGGAGACCATTGCCTTGGCCGTCGGCTCCACAATCGTCTCAATAGCCTTCTGGATGATGGCGTCGTCGATGTGCGGCAGCGGAGAATAGGTGCCCATTCCGCCGGTATTGGGGCCTTTGTCGCCGTCAAAGACCGGCTTGTGGTCCTGCGCCGCCGGCATCGGGCGCACCGTCTCGCCGTCAACAAAAGCCAGAATCGACATCTCTTGCCCGGCCAGAAACTCCTCGATCACGACCTGGCTGCCGGACTCGCCGAATACGCGCGATACCATCATATCCTCCAGCGCCTTCTCCGCCTCCTCGCGGGAGTAGGCCACGGTTACCCCCTTGCCGGCCGCAAGGCCGTCCGCCTTAATGACAATCGGCAGCGCCTGCTCCTTCAAATAAGCCGAAGCTTCGGTGTAGTCGGTGAACTTCCGGTAAGCCGCCGTCGGAATATTGTATTTATGCAGCAGGTCTTTCATGAACGCTTTGCTGCCCTCGATCTCTGCCGCGTTCTTGCGCGGTCCGAACACCTTGAGCCCCTCTGCCTCAAGAACGTCTACAATGCCCGCGGCCAGCGGGTCGTCGGGTCCGACGACTACGAGCCCGACCTCTTTTTCCTTCGCGAACGCCGCCAGCTTGTCGAACTCAAACACGCCGATCGGCACGCACTCCGCTACCTGCGCGATCCCGGCATTGCCGGGTGCGCAGTAAATTTTATCCGCTTTGGGGCTCTTGGACAGGCTCCAGCAAATTGCATGCTCCCGTCCGCCGCCGCCAATCACCAAAATATCCATGCCTAATAAAACCTCCGGTCCGTTCTAGTGTTTGAAATGACGGACGCCGGTGAATACCATAGCGATTCCGTGCTCGTTCGCAACCTTGATCGATTCCTCGTCCCGGACAGAGCCGCCCGGCTGGATGACCGCCGTAATGCCCGCTTTGGCCGCGATTTCAAGCGTATCGCCCATCGGGAAGAATGCGTCGGAAGCGAGTATCGCGCCCTTGGCCTTGTCGCCCGCCTGCTCGATGGCGATCTTTGCCGCGCCCACGCGGTTCATTTGTCCCGCGCCTACGCCGATCGTCATGTCGTCCGCCGCGAGCACGATAGCGTTCGACTTCACATGCTTGACGACCTTCCAGCCGAATAGAAGCTGCTTCAGCTCTTCTTCGGTCGGCTTGCGGTCCGTTACAACCTTGAGATCGTCTTCGTTGACGGAGTGAACGTCACTTTCCTGCACGACCATGCCGCCCTCAACCGTTGTGACGACAAAGCTGCTCTTCCGCGCTGCAGCCTCGCCAAGCCCTCCGATTTTCAGCAGGCGGATGTTCTTCTTCTTCGTGAGGATCTCCAGCGCTTCATCCGTAAAGCCCGGAGCGAGGATGATTTCCAGGAAAATGTCCTTCAGCAGATTCGCCGTATCGGAATCGATATAGCGGTTCGCCGCCACGATGCCGCCGAAGATGGAAACCGGATCGGCGTTGTAGGCTTTTTGGTAAGCCTGCAAAATGCTCTCGCCGACGCCTACGCCGCAAGGATTCATATGCTTAACCGCAACTACGGCCGGCTCGTCGAATTCCTTGACGATTTGCAATGCCGCATTGGCGTCATTGATGTTATTGTAGGACAGTTCCTTACCGTGCAGCTGCTCGGCGCCGGTCAACGTGTCCTGCGCCGCCAGAGGCGTGCGGTAGAATGCCGCCTTCTGATGCGGGTTCTCGCCATAGCGCAGATCCTGAATCTTCTCGTAAGTTACCGTGTAGCGCTCCGGCAGCGGTTCGCCGGTCACCTTGGACAGATAGTCGGAAATCAGGGCGTCGTAAGCCGCCGTATGGCGGAATACTTTTGCCGCAAGCCGTTTGCGGGTTTCCAGTGTCGTGTCGCCGCCCGCGCGCACTTCTTCAAGCACCTTGGCGTAATCGTCGGCGTCCACCACTACGCTTACAAACGCATGGTTCTTCGCCGCCGAACGCAGCATGGTCGGACCGCCGATGTCGATGTTTTCAATCGCTTCCTCGTAAGTCACATCGGGCTTGGCGATGGTCTCCGCGAACGGGTACAGATTTACAACGACCAGGTCGATGTAATCCAGACCAAGCTCTTTCATCTGGCGCGTATGCTCCTCGTTGTCCCGAACGGCCAGCAGGCCGCTGTGAACGGCAGGATGCAGTGTTTTGACGCGTCCGTCCATAATTTCCGGAAAGCCCGTTACATCGGAGATGCCGATGACCGGTACGCCTTCTTTGGCCAATAGGGTGCTCGTTCCGCCCGTGGAGATGATTTCTACGCCCAATGCCGACAGCTCGCGGCAAAAATCCACGATGCCCCGTTTATCCGATACGCTGACCAGCGCTCTTTTGATACTCACTTTGTATAGTCCTCCTCCATTTTGACTTGCCGTTTATTGGGTAAAACATTGACTGCATGAATGATTCAGGCGCTGAACGTCCTGTTCCTCGCTTCCGGCAGCCATCCTACGCAAAAGGATGCTCTTGCTTTTTAATATATCCCGATCCGGTCCGGAAGCCCGCTTATCCGACATTTCTCACCGCTTGTGCAATATTTCCCGAGAAATATCATAACTCCCGGCGTTCATCGTTCAAATGTCGAATGAAGCTGACTTTGAGAACCGTCCTGCCGCCATTATTGCCGAACCGTTGCTTTTCTTCCGTCCAGCTTGATCTTTCCGGCCGCAAAAGCGGCGACCACTTCAGGATAAAGCTCGTACTCGATGCGGTGAATACGCTCAGCCAGCGAATCGGCCGTATCTCCGTCCTCTACCGCAAGCGCGCGCTGGGCAATGACCGGTCCCGTATCCATGCCGCCATCGACAAAATGCACCGTAACTCCCGTCAGCTTCACGCCGTAGTCCAACGCCTGTCCGATCGCGTCCTTCCCGGCGAAGGCCGGCAGCAGCGACGGATGAATATTAATGATGCGTCCCTCGTAAGGGGCCAGCAGCACCGGGGTGATGAGCCGCATATATCCGGCCAGCACAATGAGCCCGATCTCTCGCCGCTTGAGCTCCTCTACAATCCGCGCTTCGTACTGCTCGCGGCTGTCAAAATCCTTGGGCCGCAGCAGCAGGGATGCAATCCCCGCCTCCTGCGCGCGCTGCGCCACAGGTGCTTCCGGCCTGTCGGACACCAGCAGTTCGATGACGCCGCCGCCAAGCCGCCCTTCACGCTGCGCCTGCGCCAGCGCCGCAAAATTGCTGCCCTGCCCCGAAGCAAACACAGCGATCCGGCTGTAGTTCATCATACATCCGCTCCCGTAAAGGTGACCTTGCGTTCTCCTTCCGTGACCTTGCCGATGACATACGCTTCCTCGCTGCTGTCTTTCAGCAGCTGGAGCGCTTTGTCCGCGTCGTCCGAGCCCACTACGAGCACCAGCCCGATACCCATATTGAAGGTCGTGAACATATCGCGGTTGGTCACGCTGCCTTTACGCTGAAGCAGCTCGAAAATCGGCAAAATCGGCCAGGAGCCGTACTGGATGTCCACATTGACGTTATCCGGCAGCACACGCGGAATGTTCTCGATGAAGCCTCCGCCTGTAATATGCGCCATGCCCTTCACCGGAAGCTGTTCCAGCAGTCCGAGAAGCGGTTTAACGTAGATTTTGGTCGGAGCGAGCAGCACGTCGGAAAGCGGTGCGCCCAGTTCCGGCAGCACCTCATCCAGGCTGTATCCGCCTTCTCCGTCAAGCAAAAGCTTCCGCACCAGCGAGAACCCGTTGCTGTGCACACCGCTGGAAGCAAGTCCGATCACTGTATCGCCTGGCGCGATATGTTCGCCGGTTACCAGCTTGGCTTTATCGGCAACGCCCACGGTAAATCCGGCGATATCATACTCACCTTCCGCGTACATGCCCGGCATTTCCGCCGTCTCTCCGCCGATCAGCGCGCAGCCCGCCTGATGGCAGCCTTCCGCGATCCCCGAAACGATGGCTTCGATCTTCTCCGGCACCACCTTGTCGCAGGCCAGATAATCCAGGAAAAAGAGCGGCTCCGCGCCCTGCACGACAATATCGTTCACGCACATGGCGACCGCGTCGATGCCGATCGTATCGTGGCGGTCCGCCGCGAAGGCGATCTTCAGTTTCGTGCCGACTCCGTCCGTTCCGGATACGAGCACAGGCTCCTCGTACTTGTCTTTATTCAAGCCAAACAGCGCACCGAAGCCGCCGAGATCCGTCATGACCTCAGGGCGAAACGTGCGCTTTACATGCTTCTTCATTCGTTCTACCGCTTCATTGCCCGCCGCAATATCCACACCGGCGTTTTTGTAAGCTTCCGACACTTGGACACCTCTTTTCATGTAGTTAAGCAAAAGATTCCGGTTAAGTCGTCATTTCGTGGACAGCTTGGACTTCCGATCGCTGTTATGCTCGGATTTCCTGATTGAACCGCCTCGCGGTTGAAATCCGAGCATAAAGGCGAACGCTATCGCTTCTCCAGTTCCAACCTTCCCCTTCATGACGCCTTCCCGGAATCGAGGGGGAGCGGGATAGGCCGGGCGCCTAGGAACGGCGCCCGTGCCCGGGGCGAGGCCTGCCGCGATTTCGCATAGCGAACAGCACGGGGCGGTCGAGCCCTCAATGCACCGCTATGCGAAGCAGCGGTGCCAACGCGCCCCGGCGGCGGCCGCAGGCCGGATGCCGGGGGACGCAGCGCCGTAAAGCGTGTCCCGCCGACCGCGAGGAGCGGAAGGGACGATAAGCGTCTACCCGCACTAGCCCCCGCTTAGCAAGTTCAAACTAAACTCCGTTACTCCGAGCTTTCGGGTGGCCGGAGGGCTGGCCCTCCGGGGTCCCCCTTGGCAAGGGGGATTTAGGGGGATGGACCCACGGATGGACCCACGGATGGACCCACCTTAGCAGCCGCAGCCTTCCTTCTCCGCCCCGCCAAAGTCAACCTGCGTCGGATAATCGTTATCGAAACAGGACAGGCACAGCCCGCCTTTGTATTCTCCGCCGCTCAGGCCGCCGATGGACTGGATTAGCCCTTCGGGCGACAGGAACGCCAGCGAATCCGCGTTGATTTCGCGGCGGATTTCTTCAATCGACTGATGCGAAGCGATCAGCTCGCGGCGGTCCGGCGTGTCGATGCCGTAGAAGCACGGGTTCTTGAAAGGCGGCGAGGTGATGCGCACATGCACCTCGGTCGCACCCGCTTCGCGCAGCAGATTGACGATCCGGCGCGAGGTCGTGCCCCGCACGATGGAGTCGTCGATCATGACGACGCGCTGGCCTTCCACGACGCGGCGGACGGCGCTGAGCTTCATTTTGACGCCCTGTTCACGCAGCTCCTGGCTCGGTTGGATGAATGTCCGGCCAGTATATTTGTTCTTGATCAGCCCAAGCTCGTAAGGAATGCCGGTCTGCTCCGCGTAGCCAATCGCGGCGGAGATACTGGAGTCCGGCACGCCGGTCACGATATCGGCGTCGACAAAGCCTTCAAGCGCGAGCCGGCTGCCCATCCGCTTGCGGGCGGCGTGCAGGTTCGCTCCGTTCATATCACTGTCCGGCCGGGCGAAATAAATATACTCCATCGCGCACAGCGCCTTGCGCTGCGGCTCAGCGAACCGGTCCTCGGTCAAGCCGTTCTCGTCCAGAATAAGCAGTTCGCCCGGCTGAATATCACGGACAAGCTCCGCGCCGATCGTCTCCAGCGCGCAGGATTCGGAAGCGAAAATATACGCTTCCCCAACGCGCCCCATCACGAGCGGCCGCAGGCCGTTCGGGTCGGAAGCAACCAACAGCTTGTCGTTGGTCATCAGCAGAAAAGCGAAGCCGCCGACGAGCTGCTGAAGGGCCTCTTTGGCCGCTTCCACAAAATCCTTCGGCGAGCGCGCGATCAGATGCGCCAGCACCTCGGTATCGCTTGTCGTTTGGAAGATCGAGCCGCTGCTCTCAAGCTGACGCCGGATCAGCGGCTCGTTCACGATGTTGCCGTTCGTGGCAATCGCCAGATCGCCATCGCGGTATTTAAAGATGAGCGGCTGCGCGTTCGTCAGCCGGCTGTCGCCGCTGGTGGAATAACGCACATGCCCGATGGACATGTCGCCGACCAGTGACTGGATTTTATCCTTGTCGAATACTTCTTTGACAAGTCCCATACCGCGGTGGTAATTGAAATCCCGGCCGTTCGCCACGCAGATCCCCGCGCTTTCCTCACCGCGGTGTTGAAGCGCGTGAAGGCCGTAATAAGACATGGAAGCGGCTTCCGGGTGTCCGAAGACCCCGAAAACGCCGCATTCTTCTTTTAATGTATCAAATATATCTCCCGAGCCCGTTCCTTCGTTGTAAAAGTCGCCGGTCCACAGGAGGGGTTCCGCCTGCTTGTTCCCGGTCTTTATTTCATAAGACATGGAATAGCATCCTCCCAAATGGTTGTAAACTCCGCCACCGGTTCGTCCAAGGCGGAAGAACCGTCAAGATTTACGCGCAGACGGTCGCCGCCTACGCTGCCGATAACCTGAACCGGCACGCCCGCAGCGGCGATATACGCACGCAGTTCCTCAGCCTTGTCGCTCGAAGCGGTAAGCAGAATGCGCGACTGGCTCTCGCTGAACAGCGCCACATCGCGGCGCAGGCCGTTCGAAGCCAGTTCAACGTTAGCGCCGATCCGGCCGCTGATGCAGCTCTCGGCCAGCGCAACCGCCAGACCGCCTTCGGAGAGGTCATGCGCCGAGCGGACAAGGCCGCTGCGGATGGCGCCAAGCACGGCGTCAAGCAGCTTGCGCTCAACCGCAAGATCAAGCTGCGGCGGACGGCCTTCCGTTACGCCGTGCACGGCATACTGGAGCTCGCTGCCGCCAAGCTCCGCGCGCGTTTCACCGAGCAGCAGAATAGCGTCGCCTTCGCTCTTGAAGGCTTGAGTCGTAATATGATCCGTATCTTCTACCAGTCCCACCATGCCGACTACCGGAGTCGGATAGATAGCACCCGTTGCGTTCTCGTTGTAAAGGCTGACGTTGCCGCCGATAACCGGCGTATCCAGCACACGGCAGGCTTCCGCCATGCCGTCAACGGCGCGCTCCATCTGCCAGAAAATATCCGGCTTCTCCGGGCTGCCGAAGTTCAGGTTGTCCGTAATCGCCAGCGGCTGCGCGCCGGAGCAGACGATGTTCCGCGCCGCTTCGCCGACCGCGATTTTGCCGCCGACTTCAGGGTCAAGGTATACGTAGCGGCCGTTGCAGTCCGTCGTCATCGCAAGGCCTTTGCGCGTGCCGTTAATCGTCACGACCGCAGCGTCCGAGCCGGGGCGAACCGCCGTGCTGGTGCGAACCATGTAGTCATACTGGTTGTAAATCCACGCTTTGCTTGCCACCGTCGGGGAAGCCAGCACTTTCTTCAGTGCGCCGCCAAGGTCGGTCACTTCTTCATAGCGAAGCGTATCGACAGCCGCGTTTTCCTCGTAATAAGCCGGTACGGAAGAAGGCTTGTCGTACACCGGACACTCATCTACCAGCGCCGTTACCGGCATATCACCAACTACTTCACCGTGATGGAACAGCTTCAACCGGCCATCGTCCGTTACCTTGCCGACTTTGCAGCAGATAACGCCCCAGCGGTCGAAAATCTCCTGTGCCTGGGCCTCATCCTTCGGCTCGACAACGAACAGCATCCGTTCCTGGGACTCCGACAGCATCATCTCGTAAGGCGTCATGTCTTCCTCGCGCTGCGGCACCTGGTCGAGATACAGTTCCAGACCGTTGCCCGCCTTGCTCGCCATTTCTGAGCTCGAGCAGGTCAGACCCGCCGCGCCCATGTCCTGAATGCCAAGGACGATGCCGGTGTCGATCAGCTCGAGGCAGGCTTCCATAACCAGCTTCTCCATGAACGGATCGCCGACCTGCACCGCCGTCTTCTTCGCTTCCGACTCCTCGCTCAGCTCCACCGAAGCGAAGGTCGCACCGTGGATGCCGTCGCGTCCCGTAGGCGGTCCAACGTAGAATACCGGGTTGCCTACGCCTTTGGCGACACCGCGCTGGATTTTGTCGTGGTCAATGAGACCGACGCACATGGCGTTGACGAGCGGATTGCCGTCATAGCTGTTGTCGAACATCACTTCGCCGCCGACGGTCGGGATGCCGATACAGTTGCCGTACCCCGCAATGCCGGACACGACATGCTCGAACAGATATTTTACCCGGTCGCTCTCAAGCTTGCCGAAACGAAGGGAGTTCAGAATGGCTACCGGTCTTGCACCCATCGAGAAAATATCGCGGATAATCCCGCCCACGCCCGTTGCGGCGCCTTGGTATGGCTCGACCGCCGAAGGGTGGTTGTGGCTTTCGATTTTGAATACAACGGCCTGGTTGTCGCCGATATCCACGATCCCTGCGCCTTCGCCCGGTCCCATCAGGACGCGGGGTCCGCTTACCGGGAAGCGGCGAAGCAGCGGCTTCGAATTCTTGTACGCGCAGTGTTCGGACCACATAACGCTGAACACGCCGATCTCGGTATAGTTCGGAAGGCGTCCCATGAACGAGCAGATCAGCTCGTATTCGCTGTCCGACACGCCGAACTGGCTGTAAATTTTCTGGTCCTTGATTTGCTCCGCGGTCGGTTCCTTAGCGGACACTTGCTGTGCCATGAGTATCCCTCCAGGTTTTCAAAATGGAACTGAACATTCTCTTGCCGTCTTCCGAGCCGAGCAGGGTATTGACCGCCCGCTCCGGATGCGGCATCATGCCGACGACGTTGCCGCGCTCATTGGAGATGCCCGCAATATCGGCGACAGAGCCGTTAGGATTGTCCGTATAAGTAAATACGATCTGGTTGTTCGCTTTAAGCGAAGCCAGCGTCTCTTCGTCGCAGTAATAGTTGCCTTCGCCGTGGGCGATCGGAATGACGATTTCTTCGCCTTCCGCATAGTCCTTCGTGAACGGCGTTTTATAATTAACGACCTTAAGCGTCGTATCGTGACATCGGAATTTGATCGATTCATTCCGGCGCAGCGCGCCCGGCAGCAGTCCCGCCTCGGTCAGAATCTGGAAGCCGTTGCAGATGCCGAGCACGTACTTGCCCTGCTCAGCCGCTTTGGCTACCTCGTTCATCACGGGAGCGAACTGCGAAATCGCGCCGCAGCGCAAATAGTCGCCGTAAGAAAAGCCGCCCGGAACGATAATGCAATCATAATCGGACAGGTCGGTCGCCGTATGCCACACATAGTCAACGGGCTCGCCAAGCGTTTCCTGTACCGCTTTGTAGCAGTCGATATCGCAGTTGGAGCCGGGAAAGACAAGGACAGCAAATTTCATGACATTCACGCCTCCAATTCGTATCGGTAATCCTCGATTACCGTATTTGCGAGCAGCTTCTCGCACATTGCCTTAAGCCGTTTGCCGGCCTCTTCACGGTCGTTCGTATCCAGAGTCAGTTCGATATACTTGCCGATGCGCAGACTTTCAACTTCCTGGAAGCCTACAGAATGAAGCGCCCCTTGTACAGCTACACCCTGGGGATCAAGCACACTTTTTTTAATGGTGACATATACCGTCGCTTTTAACATACCCTTGTCGTTCCTCCTAAATGTTCATGCCGTTAAGCATTTTAATTTATATTGAATTTCCCAATATCCAAATATCCAAAAAATCAGTTCAGCGAATGACCGGTAATCCGGTGGTAAATATCCAGGTAGCGGCGGCTCGTCTCGGCAACGACTTCCTCCGGAAGCGGGTCCGGCGTGCTGTTCTTGTCCCAGGAAGAGGAAGCGAGATAAGCCCGCACCGGCTCCTTGTCCATGCTGTCGATTTCAACATCCAGAGCGTACTTGTCTTTGGCCCAGAAACGGGAAGCATCCGGCGTAAAAATTTCGTCAATCAGGATGACCTTGCCATCCAAGATACCGAACTCGAATTTGCAGTCGGCCAGCAAAATGCCGCGCTCCGCGCAGTAATCTCGTGCGAATCCGTACAGCTTCAGGCTTTTCTCCTTAAGCTCGTTC
Organism: Paenibacillus sabinae T27; assembly: GCF_000612505.1. Taxonomy (NCBI): domain Bacteria; kingdom Bacillati; phylum Bacillota; class Bacilli; order Caryophanales; family Paenibacillaceae; genus Paenibacillus; species Paenibacillus sabinae. The sequence goes on along the minus strand of NZ_CP004078.1, from coordinate 679,334 downwards.
GCCAGCTCTTCGCCGATCAGCTCCTGCATTTTGGCAAAAGGAATGTCCTCGTCGTGTCCGACGTCGTTCTTGGCCGCCGGGGTGAAGATCGGTTCGTGAAGCTGCCCGTTCTTGCGCAGACCCTCCGGAAGCTTGATGCCGTTCACTTCGCCGGTCGCCTGATACTGACGCCAGCCGCCTCCGGTGATGTAGCCCCGAACGACGCATTCCATATCGATCCGCTGCGCCTTGCACACAACCATAATGCGGTTCCTCAGCAGCTCCGGCTCCTTCGCAATGCTTCCGAGACGGTCAACATCGATATGCACGACATGGTTCTCCAGCAGGTCCTTCGTCTGGCCGAACCAGAACGCGCTCAGCCGGTTCAGCACATTGCCCTTCTCCGGCACCGCCGGTTCCAGCACATAATCGAACGCGGATATCCGGTCGGTCACGACGATCAGCATATGCTCTCCCAAATCGTACAGCTCGCGCACTTTGCCTTTATACAGCAGCGGTGCGTCGATCAAATCCACCGCAGTCGATACGGCAGGGTGTGTCATGGTCTTTCCTCCCTTGAAGAAATGAGTTTAGATCAAGCCCAGCTTACGGAAAATCGTATCGACATTTTTGAGGTGCCACGACGGATTGAACGCGTCTGCGATCTCATCAGGGCTAAGCACCGCCGTGATTTCCGGCGTATTCTCAACGATCTCACGGAAATGCTTCTGCGTCTCCCAAGCCTGCATGGCTCGCGGCTGCACCGTGTCGTAAGCTTGTTCGCGGCTGAAGCCTTTGTCGATCAGCTTCGTCATAACGCGGCCGGAGAACGGCACACCGAAGGTACGCTCCATGTTACGCTTCATATTTTCCGGGAATACGGTCAGGTTCTTCACGATATTGCCGAAGCGGTTCAGCATATAGTTAAGCAGCATCGTCGCATCCGGGAGAATAACCCGTTCCACCGAGGAATGCGAGATGTCGCGTTCATGCCAGAGCGGCACGTTCTCGTAGGCGGTGATCATATGTCCGCGAATGACCCGGGACAGGCCGGAAATGTTCTCGCAGCCGATCGGGTTGCGCTTGTGCGGCATCGCCGATGAACCTTTTTGTCCTTTGGCAAAAGCCTCCTCGACCTCGCGCACCTCGCTCTTTTGCAGAGCGCGGATTTCGGTCGCGAACTTGTCGAGCGAAGTCGCGATCAGCGCCAGCGTCGCCATGTACTCGGCATGCCGGTCACGCTGAAGCGTCTGCGTCGAGATCGGCGCGGGGCTTGTGCCCAGCTTGCGGCAGACGAACTCCTCTACGAACGGGTCGATGTTGGCGTAGGTGCCGACCGCGCCGGAGATTTTGCCGAATTGCACGCCGTTTGCGGCATGGCGGAACCGCTCCAGATTGCGCTTCATTTCCTCATACCACAGCGCCATCTTCAGTCCGAACGTCGTCGGCTCGGCGTGCACGCCGTGCGTGCGGCCCATCATCGGAGTATCTTTGTAGGCAACCGCTTTGTCTTTTAGAATCTCAATGAAATTCACAATATCCTTCTCCAAAATCTCGTTGGCCTGGCGCAGCAGATAGCCGAGCGCCGTGTCAACGACATCGGTGGAGGTCAGGCCGTAATGCACCCATTTGCGCTCCGCCCCGAGGCTCTCCGATACCGCGCGCGTAAACGCGATAACGTCATGGCGTGTCTCCAGCTCAATTTCGTAGATGCGGTCAATATTGAACTCTGCGTTCTCCCGCAGCTTGACCGTATCCTCTTTCGGGATGACGCCAAGCTCCGCCCACGCCTCGCATGCGCACAGCTCCACTTCGAGCCAGGCTTTGAATTTATTTTCTTCGGTCCAGATGGCACGCATTTCCGGTCTGCTGTAACGTTCGATCATGTGATTTCAGTTCCTCCAAAGGTTAGTTTGCTCCACCCAGGCCAGCGCATCCGCCGTATCCTTGCAGAGCAGGTTGATATGGCCCATTTTGCGGCCGGTCTTGCTTTCGGTCTTGCTATATATATGAAGCTTGGGGATGACTCCAAGCCGATTGGCCTCTTCATCGCAAAAGCGTCCGACTGCACCCTCCAGATGCTGGCCCAGCACATTGACCATGACGGCGGGGGTCAGCAGCTCCGTGTCGCCAAGCGGCAGATTGCATACTGCCCGCACATGCTGCTCGAACTGCGAGGTGGCGCAGGCATCCATCGTGTAATGGCCGGAGTTATGCGGCCGGGGCGCCAGTTCATTGACGAACAGTTCGCCGTCCCCGGTGACGAACATCTCCACCGCCAGCAGCCCGACAGCGTCCAGTCCCGCGATGAGCTTCTCGGCCAGCTCGCGGGCTTTGCGCTGGATGGCTTCCGGCACCCGGGCAGGGACGATGGACAGATGGAGAATGTTATTCACATGAATATTCTCCGCTGCTGGAAAGCTTTTCACCTCGCCGCGCGGGCTGCGGGCGGCGATGACCGAAATTTCGCACCGGAACGGCACGAATTTCTCCAGCACCAGCGGGGCGTCCTCTTCCGCTCCTTGGGAGCCGGCGTCTCCTGCTGCCGGCCCGCCTTGCGGCGAAGCGGCCGAGTCGGCCCGCTCCGGCGCTAGCCGCCGGAACGCGTCCTCCAGCTCGTCCTCCCGGCGGAGGACGGCCTGTCCCTTACCGTCATATCCTCCGGTGACGGTCTTCAGCACCGCCGGCAGGCCGAGCTCCGCGGCTGCCGTCTTAAGGTCCGCAAGGCTTGCCACCTTGCGGTACGGGGCCACCGGGACGCCAGCAGCTTCGATGGCGGCCTTCTCGCGCAGCCGGTGCTGCGTCGTGTGCAGCAGCGCGCTGCCCTGGGGCACGTACGATTCCTCCGCCAGCAGCGCGGCTACGCCCGCGTCGACGTTCTCGAACTCGTACGTGATCACGTCCGCGCGGCGCGCAAGCTCACGCGCCGCGTCGATGTCGTCGTACGCCGCGACGATCTGCGGCGATACCTGCCCGCAGGGCGCATCCGGCGCGGGGTCGAGCGCCACGAAGCGATAGCCCATGGCGCTGCCGGCCAGCGCCATCATGCGCCCGAGCTGCCCGCCGCCGAGCACGCCGACGGTCGATCCCGGCCGAAGCGTCCGCGGCTGCGCTTTACGGTCCGGCATGTCCGCACCACCGCTGATTCCGCCGCTCATAGGTCGTCGCTGCCTTCCAGCACTTCGTCGCGGATGGCGTCCCGGCGCCGCTGCGCCCGGCGCTGCACCTCGGGATCGAACGCCCCGATGATCTGGGCCGCCAGCAGCCCGGCATTGACCGCGCCGGCCTTGCCGATGGCAACTGTCGCGACTGGAATGCCTCCCGGCATCTGCACGATGGAGAGCAGCGAATCCAGCCCGTTCAGCGCCTTCGACTGCACCGGTACGCCGATGACCGGCAGGATCGTCTTCGCCGCGACCATGCCCGGCAGATGCGCAGCGCCTCCGGCGCCGGCGATAATGACGCGGATGCCCCGGTCCGCGGCCTCCTCCGCAAAGCGGAACATGAGATCCGGGGTGCGGTGGGCGGACACCACTTTTTTCTCATAGGAGATCTCAAGCTCTTCCAGCACCGCACACGCATGCTGCATTGTTTCCCAATCCGATTTGCTGCCCATGATGACAGCTACCTGCACCGACATTGTTCAACCTGCCTTCCGTTCATGAATGGTTAATCAGCTCCAGTTTCTATCTTGACCCATTTCTCTATAGTTTTCCATAATTCGCACAAAAAAAGCCCGATTCCCTAACGATATTGCGGGAATTTCGGACTACGGAGGAAAAAATAGACATTTTTCGACTTCTCCACTCAAGGAGCGACAGAAAAAAGGACAGCATCGTTTCTGACGGACGGGCCGCAAGCGATGTCGCCTGATGTCTTTTAATTCCCCGTAGTCCGGAAATTTACGGTTCCCGGGTAGAAACTTCCGGGCCCTATCCCCGGATTTATACGAGCTGTTTATGCCTTCAGTTTAACAACCCCCTACACCGTATGTCAACTTAAACACGAACATTATCATAGGCTCCCGGTAAAATGTTCGCTTTTTGACAGAATTACTGTGCTCTATCCCGAATGTCTTTCTTCAAAGCTTGTCCATATCCTGAAGAAGTTGAGACTGCTCCCTTAAAAGGCTTGTGAGAAATGCTTCCTTATATAATGGAATATTTATTACATTATTGTGTCGGTTGCATCCTAGCGCTTCTGGGGCAGACGTTTGCTGATATAATTCATATTTAAATATATTAAGATATATTTAGATATAATTAGATGCTAATAATCATGAAAGGCGAGAACCCTATGCGAATATTGGTGAGTATTGACGATACGGACAACTTTACAACCAAAGGAATAAAGGGAACCGGAGATTTGGCCAAAAATATAGCCCGTGCCATTAAGGCGAACGGCTGGGGCACCTCCAGCAGAATTACCCGGCATCAGCTGCTGCTGCATGAGGACATTCCTTACACCTCGCACAACAGTTCAATGTGCTTCGAAGCGGAGATCGATCCTCAGTATCTTCAAGCTGTCATTGATTTCGGCGCCAGGCATTTGGAAACGGAGAGCGAGCCGGAAGCCGATCCCGGCCTCTGCGTCGTCGTCCCGGAACGGCTTGAGAGCCCTGAGCGATTAATTAACTACGGTTATCTTGCCAAGCGGGAAGTGTTGGATAAGGATGGCGCATACGCGCTGGCAGCGGAGCTTGGCATTAATCTGTCGGAACACGGCGGTACCGGACAAGGAATAATAGGAGCGATGGCCGGAGCGGGACTGCGCCTCGGGGGCAATGACGGGTCGTTCAAAGACAAGCATAAGGTCGGAGAGCCTGGAACCCTTCTTACTGCCGCCGAGCTTTGCACCCTTGCCGGAGTTGACGGAATCCGGAGTCTTGACGGAGACGTTCTGGACGGGGAGGCCACTGTAGTTCTCGGAAATATGGTGAAGTCTGTCTTGTGCGAAGGCCGGGCGGTCATTCCGGTTCAGCGGCTGGAAACTGCGGAGCAAGCGCTCGTCTGGCAGACCTGCTCCAAGCAGCAGATTCATCTGCTCCAGAGGATCGGCCAATGACCGGGAGCGATCGCGATCCCTTTTTATCGGTAAGCCTTAAGGCTGCGGAACAAGCATCGCGCTGCGGCTCCTTCCGCCCCGATGTAGAGGAGGAATGGGTGACGGACGAGCCCTTATCCTGCCTGAACTGTTATTTCCGGCGGTGGACAAGCGATTCTTATCATTGTATGGCAAGCAAGACTGAAATCACCGGTTAGCTTAACGGTAAGGAGGAAGGACCGCATGTACGATATCGTCATCATAGGCGCAGGCATTGTGGGAACCGCGGTTGCCAGGGAGCTGTCCAAATATAAGCTTCGCATTGCCGTGCTTGAGAAAAATAATGAAATCGCCTGCGGCGCGACGAAGGCCAACAGCGGTATTGTCTACAATGGTCACACCGCCCGGCCGGACAAGCTTAAGGGCCGCCTGACCCTGCAGGGCAGGCAGATGTTCGAAGATCTGTGCCGGGAGCTTGATGTTGCGTTTAGACCCGTCGACATGCTGATTGCCGGATTCGACGAGGAAGACGATGCCGCCATTGAGGAGCTTCGCGCAAGGGCTGCCGCCAACGGCATTTCCGGTGTTCGCATCCTCAGCAGAGAAGAAGCCTTGCTGCGTGAGCCATCTCTGAATGAAGGCTTGCGATCGGCGCTGCTCAATCCGGGATGCGGGATCGTCGATCCATGGGAGCTGTGCTTCGCACTGGCGGAGAATGCCGCCGCGAACGGCACGGAGTTCAAGCTGAATACGGAAGTGACCGGACTTGCGCCGCTGCGGGACGGAATCACGGTGGAAACTGCCGCCGGATCGCTGCAAGCCAAGGCTGTCATCAACTGTGCAGGGATCAATACGGACGTCATTAACCGCATGGCGGGCTCGGAGTCTTTCTCCATCCTGCCGAAGCGGGGGCAATATGCCGTGCTTGACCGCAGCGCCAAGTTTCAGATCAGCCACATCGTAGCCCACTGCAAATCCGAGAAAGAAAAAAGCGTCTTCCTCATCCCCACTCTCCACGGCAACGTGATGATCGGGCCGAGCATGGAGCCAACCGAAGACCGCACAAGCAAGAAAACAACGGCCGGACAAATGGAAAAGCTGATGAAATCGGCTCATAAAATTTCACGGCGCATTCCGGAGCGCCAGGTCATCCGCTCTTTCGCGGGACTAAAGGCCAAATGCAGCGCTGGCGATTTCCTGATCCGGGAATCGGAGGTAATGAACGGGCTGATCCATGCCGCCGGAATCAACAACCCCGGCTTGACCTGCTCTCCGGCAATCGCCGTCCACATCGCGGGTCTGGTTGCTTCGATGTACGGGCGAATGGGGCTTACGCTTGAACTGAGCCCCGCCTTTGTTCCACATCGCCGCGGCATCGTCTCTTTCAAGTCCATCCCTTACGGCGAGAGAAATCTGTGGGTTCAGCAGCACCCCGGCTACGGCCGCATCGTATGCAGATGTGAGCAGGTCACCGAAGGCGAGATCCGTGAATCCATCGGGCGTATGCCCGGAGCGAGCTCCGTGAACGGCGTCAAGCTCCGGACAAGAGCCGGAATGGGCAGATGCCAGGGCGGCTTCTGCGGGCCGAAGGTTGCAAGCCTGCTGTCTGAGGAACTGGACCGGAGAATGGAACAGGTGTTATACGAAAATAACGGGTCGGAGCTTTTGTCTGATTCAATGCCTTAAAGAGGCGGAAGGGAGGCCATGCATGAAACGGTTTGAGCTTGCGGTCATCGGCGGAGGCCCTGCGGGACTGGCAGCTGCGCTGGAAGCTAGACAAAGGGGCATTAAGCGCATTATCCTGCTGGAACGGGAGCGGGAATTAGGCGGGATTCTGCAGCAGTGCGTACACAGCGGATTCGGGCTGCATCTGTTCAAAGAGGAGCTGACCGGACCTGAATACGCCGAACGGTTCATCGAATCCATAGGGCAGTCGGATATTGTGTGCAAGACGGACACAACCGTGCTTGAAATAACGGATCGGCGAACGGTTACGGCCGTCAATGATACCGACGGCTATATGGAAATTGAGGCGGAAGCGCTCGTGCTGGCGACCGGCTGCCGGGAACGGACACGGGAAGCCGTCGGCATCCCGGGCGACCGTCCGGCCGGAATCCTGACCGCCGGCAGTGCCCAGCGTTTCATGAATCTGGAAGGCTATCGCATCGGAAAGCGAGCCGTCATTCTCGGATCGGGCGATGTCGGCCTGATTATGGCCCGCCGGCTGACGCTTGAAGGCAGCGAAGTTGCCGCTGTTGTCGAAGCCATGCCCGCCCCTTCCGGTCTGCGCCGCAATGTCATTCAGTGCCTGGACGACTTCGGCATCCCCCTCCTTCTCGGCCATACCGTCACTTCCGTGATCGGGAAGAACCGGCTCGAAGGAGTCCGGATTGCGCAAGTGGACAGCCGCATGCAGCCTATTTCAGGCACGGAAACCTTGATCCCGTGCGACGCGCTGCTTCTCTCTGTCGGTCTGATCCCGGAGAATGACCTGGCTCTGCAAGCTGGCATTGCCATTAACGAAGACAACCAAGGACTGGCTGTCGCTGAGCGGATGCAGACAAGCGCCGAGGGAATCTTCGCTTGCGGGAACGCGGTGTCCATCCATAGTCTGGCCGATTATGTCACCATCCAGGGAAGGTTGGCCGGACGCTCCGCGGCAAGCTTCATCCTTGACCGGCAGCGACGGACAGGGCTTGATCCGGATCATCCAGACAGGAGGCATATGGCCAGATGATGAAGCAGAGCACTCTTACCTGTATTGTCTGCCCGAAGGAATGCGCCCTTGACGTGTATTCGCTGGATCGGGTGGTAACCTATATCTCCGGGTATTCCTGCGAGCGGGGGAAGCGCTACGCCCATGACGAGACCCTCTGCCCCTCCCGCATAGTGACCACGACGGTCTCCATTGAGGGCGGTGTCTGCAAGCGGCTGCCCGTCCGCTCCAGCGGACCTCTGCCGAAGGAACGGATGGGCGAATGGATGCGGCTGGTCAAAGAGCTCCGGGTAAAAGCCCCCGTACGGGCCGGAGAGGTACTGATCGCCGGCATTCTGGGAACCGGTACAGACGTCATCAGTTCAAAAAGCGTTGCGCTGGATCAGCAATCATCAGTTGCTCATGACATATCCGGTGCAGGATGTTAATTTACATCGGGACCAATACTGTAATGAAATAGATCCCAGCCTAAATGGAACATGGTATACTGATAGAAATACTAAGAGTATGAAGTGTTCTTTACGAGGACGGGCGGCTAAAGGCCGTCGATTATTCAGACTGAACACGGAGCCGCTAAAATGGAGGTTGTCGAGTGTGATTAAGGAGCTTGTCAAGAAAAACCGAACGTACAGAAGATTTTATGAGGATGTTAAAATTGAGCGGGAAACTTTGGAGGAACTGATTGATCTGGCGCGCCTTTCTTCGAGCGGCGGCAATTTGCAATCCCTGAAGTACATCCTTTCTCATGATGATGAGAAGAACAGCCTGATCTTTCCGCATCTGAGATGGGCGGGCTATTTGACGGATTGGGATGGACCGGAGGAGGGCGAGCGGCCTTCGGCTTATATCGTGGTGCTGGGCGATAAGGAGATAAGCGCCAACCATTTCTGGGATCATGGAATCGCTTGTCAAAGCATCCTGTTGGGCGCTTGTGAGAAGGGCCTCGGGGGCTGCATGTTCGGCGCAAGCAATAAGCAGGCTTTAACAGAGGCGCTGCATATTCCGGAGCGATACGAGGTTATACTGGTTATTGCGCTTGGCAAACCGAAGGAAGTTGTTGTCCTGGAAGAAGTGGCGGACCCGCAGGATATCAAATACTGGCGTGATGAACAAGGCGTCCATCATGTGCCGAAGCGGAAACTGGAGGACATCATCGTTAATTTGTAATTAACTCGATAGAACCGTAACGCGAAAAGAGCAGAGACTCGTTTCCATGCCTCTTTTCGCAAGTACGGGTTGTTATATCCTCTTATAGTTAATAAAAAAGGAACGCCGAAGCGTCCCTTTTTGACTAAAATTATTTATTTTACAACGAGGACCGGAATCCGCGCACTCTGCACCACATTGTGGCTGACACTGCCGAGCACGAACTCGCGAATGCCTCCGAGGCCCCGGCTGCCGATCACGATCACGTCCACCGCCTGATCCTTGGCGTATTTCAGAATCGTCTCCGCAGGCGCCCCCTGCAGCAGCTCTACCTTCGCATTCAGCCCTTCATCCGCAAGCCGCCGCTTCACTTCTTCTGTCGTCTGCACCGCCAAATCGTAATAATCCTTGTTGACCGAAGCCGGGAGAGGCGCGAGAGCTTCCCCGATAAAGAACCGCGGGAATTCAAATGCGTGTACGACATGCAGGGAGGACCCCGGCGTTACCTTGGCCAATTCGACCGCGCGATCCAACGCTTTGTTGGCGGCTTTCGAACCGTCATAGGCGAGCAAGATTTTAGAGAATAACATGTACGCCACCTCTTTTTCCAATTTGTCCTGCCTAATGAAAGATTTATTGCAAAAAATAGCTGTACATCAGGACGTTCAGAAGCACCAATGCCGGAATTCCAATGACAAAGGATAGATGCCGTGTCTTGTGGCGTCTGCGGTACATAGCCGTCATCACGCCGAGAGCCCCTCCGATCGCCGCCAGCAAAAAGAGCGTTTTCTCCGGAACACGTTCCTTTCTGCCGCGGGCTTTATCCTTGTCCTCCGACATGACGATGTAGCCGATAATGTTGATTATTGCAAACCATAGCACCACAATATTGACCATTCCCGGCTCCTCTCCTCCTGCCGCCCTATACCTCTATTATATTACCCTTTCAGGCAAAAAACCAACTAGCGCCCGCCTTCGAATCACCGGTGGTCCTGCCTTTCACATCGCTCACACCTCATGGGCCTGCGGCAAATTACGACTGAGAAGGGAGCTGCCCGTCTTGTACCCGAGGTCTGTTTTTATACGCCTCGCCCCAGTCACGCATCAGCAAAATAATTGGAACCAGCGTCCGTCCGAACTCTGTCAGCGAATATTCGACCTTGGGCGGCACCTGATGATACACTTCCCGGTGAATCACGCCGTCCTCTTCCAGCTCTCTCAGCTGCAGGGTCAGCATTCGTTGCGTAATAGTCGGGCAGATTCGTCTGAAATCGCTGAATCTTTTGGTTCCTTCAACCAGGTGGTAGAGCAGAACCCCTTTCCATTTCCCCCCGATCACATCCAGCGTATATTCAACCGGGCAGCCCTGGTCATTCGGGCATTCACCGTATCCGTTCTTGCGGTTTCTCATGCCAATCCTCCTTGGTATCAAATTCGATACTATATCACATTAATGTGCGTACTTATTATTTTGTAACCATTTGTTTAATATAAACATAGGACATTTTTTTACTTTTGCCTACCCAAAAATGAACCAAGGAGCTGGAGAGCATATGAGCAACAGCAAGCAAACGATGAAAGCCGTAGGATTGTACAAATATCTGGATATCTCGCAGCCGGAGAGCCTGATCGATCTTGAAATCGAAAAGCCGGTTCCCGCCGGCCGGGATCTGCTCGTCAAGGTAGGCGCCATATCCGTCAACCCGGTTGACGTCAAGGTTCGCGCTCCCAAAGCGAAGACGGAGTCGTCGCCGAAGGTGCTGGGCTGGGATGTCGCGGGCATCGTCGAGCAGACGGGACCGGACTGCACCCTGTTTAAACCGGGAGATGAGGTGTATTACGCAGGCGCCATTGACCGTCCGGGCGGGAACAGTGAGTATCATCTTGTCGATGAACGTATCGCCGGGAGCAAGCCCGCTTCTCTCGATTTTGCCCAAGCGGCCGCGCTTCCGCTGACGACGATAACCGCATGGGAGGCACTCTTCGAACGTCTGGGCATCCCGATGTCCAAGGAGGATAATACCGGCAAAACGCTGCTAATTATCGGTGCCGCCGGCGGCGTCGGATCTATCGCCATTCAGTTGGCCAAATATGCGGGACTCACCGTGATCGGCACCGCTTCCCGCTCCGAATCGTCCGAATGGGCCAAGGGCCTCGGAGCCGATTATATCATCAGCCATTACGAGCCGTTCCTTGCTCAAATGAAAGCTGCCGGGCTTTCTTATGCCGATTATATTCTGTGCCTGAACGCCACGGTGCAGCACTGGGGGCATATGGCCGAAGCCATTGCTCCGCAGGGAAAAATATGCTCGATCGTCGAAACCGAAGAGCCGCTTGACCTGAACCTGCTCAAAAATAAAAGCGCCACTTTCACGTGGGAATTCATGTTCACCCGCTCGCTGTATCAAACCCCGGATATGATCAAGCAGCATGAGCTGCTGAATGAAAACGCCCGCCTGATCGACTCCAGAGTAATCCGCACCACCCTGACCGACCTACTAGAGCCGATCAACGCCGCTAATCTGCGCAAGGCACATGCCATGATCGAAACGGGCCGGACGGTCGGGAAGATCGTATTGGAGCATTTTGAATAAATCCGCTTGAGGCGTATCGACATACAAACCTTCTGGCTGCAAAAAAAACTCCCAGTAAAGCCGTGGGCAACCCCACCCGCTTTGCCGGGAGTTTTCTCATTCCTGCTTGGCCCTCGAACGGGATTCCCGTCTTGACTTCTTATACAACCCTTGACCCTTCATATTCCGATTCGTGCTTTTATCGGCTTATCCGGCCCTTATTGTCCCTCTTGTTTGCCTTCCAAGGCCGCTTTGAGCAGATCACCGAGGCTTGTGCCAATGCTCTCTGGCTTGCTGTACTGGTTCACCAGCTTCTGCTGTTCCCGCTTGTTCATATGCTTGCTGTCCTTATTCACGGTCTCCGTAATTCCACAGCTGAGGCATTGAACGTACAGGCCTGCTTTGCCTTCCTTCAGCTCCATCTTCTTATGGCACTGCGGGCAGCGGCGGTTCGACAGCCGTTTCTCTCCGGCCCGGGTATAGCCGCAGTCGTCCGCCGGACATACAAGCAGCTTGCCGCGCTTCGATTTCTTCTCCAGCAGCCGCGTGCCGCACTGCGGGCAGTGGCTGCTCGAAACATTATGCGGCTTGTACTCCGCGCCGCTGTTCTTGACTTCCGCGACTAGCTCCTTCGCCATGCCGCGAATGCCCTGCAGGAACGGCTCCGGCTTCCCTTGGCCGCGGGCAATCCGCTCCAGCTCGGCCTCCCAGCGGGCCGTCAATTCCGGTGTGCGGAGTTGCGGCGACACCAGCTCGATGAGCTGCTTGCCCTCGCCGGTCGGATGCAGGACATTGCCCTGCCGCTCGATCGTATCCGACGATACGAGCTTCTCAATAATGTCCGCCCGGGTGGCCGGCGTACCGAGGCCGTGCTTCTCCATCTGCGTCAGCAGCGCAGCCTCGCTGTAACGTCCCGGCGGCTGCGTCCGGCCGCCGCGCAGCATGCAGCGGCGGATCGATACCGTGTCGCCCTGCCGCAGCTCCGGCAGCGTAATGCCGCGCCCTTCCGCCTCGCCTCCTCCGGACTCCTCATCCTCGTCCGTACTGAGGTCGCCGCCGTAGACTTCACGCCAGCCGGCGTCCTTGACGGTGGTGCCCTTGGCCGTGAAAGTCTCGCCGTCCACCGTAACCGTTACGGATACCGCATCGTAACGTGCCGGGGGATAGAACAGGCTGATGAACCGGCGCACGATCAAGTCGTACAGCTTGCGCTCCTCCGTACTGAGCTGGTTCAGCAGAACCGTTTGCTCCGTCGGAATAATCGCATGGTGATCACTCACCTTGCTGTCGTCGACGATCCGCTTCGTAATATTCAGCGGCTTCCGCACCAGCGGACGGGCAAGCGTCGCATAAGGACCTACCGCTACGCTGTTCAGACGCTCCTTCAGCGTCCCGGTCATATCGGCCGTCAGATACCGGCTGTCTGTCCGGGGATACGTGACCAGCTTATGCTGCTCATAGAGCCGCTGAAGCACGCTCGACGTCTGCTTCGCCGAGAAGCCGAATTTGCGGTTCGCGTCCCGCTGGAGCTCGGTCAAATCGTAAGCGAGCGGATGCGGCTCGATTTTCTCGCTTTTTTGCACCTTTGCCAGCGTGCCGCTCCGTCCCTCCAGGCGCTTGGCCAGCACGGCGCTCTTATCCTTATCAAAAATCCGGCCGTCTCCCCCGCCTGCTCTCCACTGTGCCTGGAAATTCCCGAAGTCCGCGACCAGCGTATCGAATTCCTGTGACCGGAAATTCATGATTTCCCGTTCCCGGTCCATGATCATGCCAAGCGTCGGCGTCTGTACGCGGCCCGCCGAGAGTGGAGCCCCAAACTTCGTGGTCAGCGCCCGGGTCACATTAAGGCCGACCATCCAGTCGGCCTCGGCGCGGCAGCGCGCCGACTCGTACAGCCGGTCGAACTCCCGGCCCGGCTTCAGCGATGCAAAGCCTTCCTTGATCGCCTTATCGGTCTGGGAAGAGATCCACAGCCGCCGGAACGGCTTTTTCCAATGGGACATGGTCATAATCCACCTCGCCAGCAGTTCCCCTTCGCGAGCCGCATCTGTCGCGATAATAAGCTCGCCGACATCCTGACGCTTCATCAGATGCTGAACCGCCTTGAACTGTCCGCCCGTCTCCCGCAGCACTTTCAGCTTCATCCGGTCCGGCAGGATCGGCAGGTCTTCCAGCGCCCAGGTTGCAAATTTATGGTCATAATCCTCGGGCTCCGCAAGTCCCACCAGATGGCCGAGCGCCCAGGTCACAATATACTCCGGTCCTTCCATATAGCTCTTTTGCTTCTCCCGGCAGCCCATCACCCGCGCAATTTCGCGCGCCACCGACGGCTTTTCCGCTAGTACCAATACTTTCATAGCTCGCTCCTTTCCATATACCGGACTATTATACCATTATGTGCAGGGACGGGAACAAGCACGCCCGCTTTAAGGTCTGTCGATCCACCGGTATCGGAGCATCATCCTTTCCGCCATCATAAAAAAACGGCTTCCTCTCACTCACTGGTAAGAATAAGCCGCCCTTATTGACACTCCTTATTCGGAATCGAAATCCAGACTCGCTTCAAAATACACCTTATTTTCCCGTAGCCCTCGCACATAAAATCCTTCACTGGTTTCCGGCGACACCTGAATTATCATTTCTTCCCCATAGGTCGCCTCCTGCAAGTACGAAATCCGGAAGTGCCGCAGCTGTTTCTTTTCAAAAACAGTCAACGGAAGCGCATCACTGCATAAGTCTCCATAGCGCGCATTATTCAAATGTCCGTAATTATCCAGTCCGCTGTATCTGACCTGATACCGGTAAGCCTCGGTTAACGCAATGTCTTGGGGAGTGACGACTTTTTCGGGGATATCCCCTACCGAATCGCCGGTATAG